>NZ_AP018316.1:1814231-1838599 GCF_002368115.1 Dolichospermum compactum NIES-806
TATGGAGTTTTCTCTTATGCCCCCTACCCTAAAAGCGGTCTATCGTAACGGCACATTCATTTTGGAAACAGTCTGTAATTTGCCTGAAGGTTCTGAAGTGGAATTACTCATCCAATCAAGTTCTATTGTTTCACCTCCCATTTCCGATGTAGAAAGCAAACAACGTTTTCTCAAATCTCTAATTTCACGAATGCAGCAAAATCCAATTCCATTAAATGCACCTCATTTTACACTGGAGATGCTACATGAAGGCTGTTAATACTAAAATGGTATTTTCTATTTGGAATATAGGCGAAAAATGAAAATCAAATTCTCAAATTTAGGCGGTATTCAAGAAACAGAGTTAGATTTGCGTTCTCTAACAGTAATTATTGGACCTAATAACTCAAATAAAACCTATATTGCCTATTCAATTTATGGTTTGTGGCAGCGTGCCGGACGAACTCTACGTATCCAAGGTAATGAAAAATTAGAGATTAAGCATCAGGAAGATGATACTTGGTCGCTTAAAATAGATAATGACTTGCTTGATTTTTTTATCAGAGATATTGAAACGACAGCAAAAAATTTTAGAAGAAAAACTTTAGAATCATTTTTTCAGGATTCTAGTCGTAAGCTTTTTTCTAAAACATCATTTGAAATGATAATTTCTCGACAAGAAGTGGAAGATGCTATCAATCAATTAATTCAGCAAGATCCATTTCCTTTGACAGATGGAACCTCCCTGAAAATCAGTCGTAAAGAGGATGTATTGATTTTTACGATTCAACCTGATGATGAGGAAATAACTACAAATCAAAGACCGAATTTTACGGGGGGTTTTCGCCAATTTAATGATAGACCTGATCTAGTGTTTATCTTTAGTGTTAAGCAACTGCTTTTTTATAATACTTTTCCATTTCCTGCTGAACGAAATGCGTTTATAAATACCTATAAGATACTGGAAACCAAAAGATATAGAATTCTTAAACAAAAACAAAGAGAGTCATTCATCAACAGTACCTCTGAAGAGACATTTGACTTAGTTAAAGAGTCAATAGATATCCGTTATCCACAACCAGTAGAAGATTTTTTAGATTTTTTATCTGATATAAACCTTCAAGAAGAAATAGAAAAAGGATATTCAAGTGATAAGAATGAATTTCAAAAGTTAGCAGATGAAATTGAAAACCAACTACAAAATAAAAACAAAACTATCTTGAAGTTTACTCACTTGGGTGGGACAGAGATAAAAGTTTTAGTGAAAACAGGTTTAGAAATTGACCTATATAACGCTTCCTCTTCTATAAAACAACTTGCACCATTACTTTTATATCTAAGATATCGTGCAAGTAAAGGTGATTTCTTGGTAATAGATGAACCAGAGATGAACTTACACCCAGAATCACAAGCAAAGTTACTTGAAGCATTATCTATTCTTGTTAATCTTGGTGTGAGAATCTTACTCACAACCCATAGTCCATATATTATGGCACATCTAGATAATTTAGTTAATGGTAATCATGAAAATCCTGAAATATTAAAACGTCAATGTTCATATTTATATCTTCAAGATGAAAGAGCATTTTTACCTATTGATCAAGTTAGCGCGTATGAAATGAAAGATAACAAATTAGTTTCATTGCATGATCCAGATTATGGTATTAGATGGGATACTTTAAGTGATGTTTCTGTAGATATTCAACAAAAGTTTTTTCAAATTTATGAAGCAGGACAAGAAAAAGCAGATGAAACAGAAGAATAATCTTGCTAAAATTCTCAAAGACAAAAAAGATAAACTCAATTGGCAAAATTTTAATTTTCTAGAAAATATGCTGGTGTTTAGTACAATGCGTACAATGCCAGGAAGAAATGCTCCACCAGAAAGTGGAGTACATTTTCGGATAACTTTAGATTCTCAAAATGATGCTATATGTATTTTATTTAAAATAGATAGAGATCATCAGAAAAATGATCCTCTAATAAGAGAGCAAACAGTAAGAAGACCAGATTATATGTCTCTTTATATTGATTCTAAATCTTGCATTTGCACTATCATTGAAATGAAAGGTACAAGTAGTGATGAATTGAAGCGCGGAATAGATCAAATTGTAAAATTGAGAGATATTTTAAAAACTGAAATTTATGATCATTTACCCACAAAACTAAAAATTAAATTTCAAGGAATTTTATTAACTCCATTTAATTCAAAAGTTCCCAAGGAACAAATAGCAGAAGAAGCTGCAAAAGGTTTCATTATTTTACAAATTCAATATAAGAATAAGGCTGAATTATATCCTTATGTTTCTAAGTTAAATGAGTTAACGGATAAATATAATCATCAAAAAATTACTGAATCAACTACTTTATTCATTGAGGATATTTTAACAACAAGAGCATTACCAAAACGTATACCTGATGACTACTATTCTAGCAATTTTCTAGTTGAAAATAATAGAGAAGGAATTTATATCAACTATTTATTACCAAATGACAGCGATTATATAACTTTATTATCGAATACAACACTTACCGAAATTAATATGGAGGAAAATGAATACATGAAAGAGATCACAGAAGAATTAAAGTTACTCAATTTAATAGATAGATTAGCAATAAAGTTTTCAAATAACTAGATATCAAATTATGACAACTAACACAGCTAATAATCAAAGCTTTAACACACTGTTACAAAGATTAGGAAAAGCTTCCGAAAGTCAAATTAAATCAGTTTTAACTGAACGTGAAGTAGTACAACCAGAAGCAGAATTAACTCCTGAAGTTATTACTTCTCTTCAACAAAAAATAGGTAATACAGTTTATTTGTGAAACCGTGTATATCTTATTTAATATTTATTCTCTTTTTAACTAATTCACAAAGTTGTTGAAAATCATCAGGTTGTTCACAAAGTGGCTTTCTTAATAAATCCTTAACAACAGCATTTGTTGCATCTTTACCAGTTATTCTCTTCCCACTTGTATTTTCCACCTTAAAACATTCATTAACAACAGTAGCTAGTAGTTGTTTACCTCCCATTAAATCTATCCAATTACCACACCCAATTTCTAAATTTTCCCTCCCTCCATAAAATTTAGCAAGAATTGTATTGAGTTTTCCTTCAAGAAGATTTATATCAGTGTATTGATATAAATCTTCTTGACGTTGCAAAAACTCTGGTATTTTTGTGGTTAATTTGATAATTGCATCTTCTTTAGTTTTAAAATCATTAACTTTATCAAAATTCTTAATCCATTTCTTTTTAAATTCTTCTCTACAGCCAACTATGACAGTATTAGCAGCTTCAAAAAAAATTCGCTCACGCGCAATCCGTAAAAGACTCTGTTCTATTTTTTGACAATCACAATTAACATAGGAACTTTTCATTAAATAATCTATGGAAAGAAAATAATTTTCAATTTCTCGTTTCCTCCATATTAATAAATTATTCTTGGTTTCATCTGGAAAATTAGACCATGTACTTTCAACTTCTTCATTAGAACAATGATCTCTATCAATAATGAAATAGTATTCAGGGTGATGTGGATGAAGAGCCTCTGCTGCACTTCTGATATGAAAAGATGCACCAAGAGGTTTAACATCCACAAAAATATCATTATTAGTAAAAAGTGTGTTTATAATAAAAGGATCGATTGAATTATCATCCTTACCTTCTACAAATATAACGTGACTAGCTCCTTGTCTTACCTGTTCAGGTTGAACATTAGTTTTAGGTTTAATCATCATTTTATCAATCTTCACCAGATGATAGGAGGATACGTCTATCAGATTCTACAGAAGCAAAAATATCCTCAGAATGAGTAGCAATAATATATTGGTTGTTTGGTGCAAGTTGATATAAATGATGAATAAATCGGCGATGCCATTCTGCATTAAGATGTAATTCAGGTTCATCAATCAGAACTATTCCCGGATAACGAGCGGTATATTTCCAAATCAGAAAAAGAGTTGATATTATCTCTTTTTGTCCAGAACTTAATCCATCAAAAGTAAAAGATGCACTACCATTTGTTGGCGTAATTCTAAACTCAATAGTATTATCTGGTGATGGACGTAACTTTTCAATAGTACCAGATGCGTATCGGCTCATTAATTCATTTAATGTTTCTATAACTTTCTCCGATTCAGTATCGTCTATATTTTCAAAGAGACCACCTCGACTCATTAATGAACGCAAAATTTCCAGTTTAAATGTGCTGATAGGAAGCTCTGCTCTGACTCTTTTTAATCTTCTATATGACTTATCTTCAACCATCATTCCTAGTTCTAGACCACCTTCCTGAATTTTTCTATAGCTATGAAAATAAATAAAATGTGGAAGTAGAACTGGTTCTGGACTCAAACCTACTAACGAATAAAAGAATCTTTCGATATTATCACTCGTATAAAATAACTGAAAATGTTTTTGAGTTAAGACTTGTTTAAATGCTGAAGTATCAGTATTAGTTTTGAAATTGCCAGTACGAGAAATTTGTAAATTTACGCTGAATTTTTGATGATCAACAAAAAAGTCACCACTAATATTTGCATCTTCTTCACCCCCTCTAATTAAGAGGTCAGGAATATTAATAGAAATACCAGGGGAAAGAAATCTATTCAAAGATATTTTATCTTGAAATGCCGCTAAAAATAGTAATGCACAAGACTCTAATACTGATGTTTTACCTAGTCCATTACGACTACCCATAACGATGATATCTGGATCACCTTTTAGCTGTGGAACTGGAAAATCAAGTTCAATATCATCTAATCCCTTAAAATTTCTGATTTTTAAGTTTCTAATCTTAATAGATTGAGGTTGCTGATTAGATTGAGTGTGACCTTTATTAATTTCTACTTGATCAGTCATACATCAGTTCCTCTTTTCTTTCTATTCTTAGATTAACTAAGATATCCTTGACTATTCAACCTCATCTAGAAAATTACTCCAAAAATAAAAATCATTGGCTAAACCACTTATTTTATCTTAGTCTCAATGCTTACATAATCCAATAAGTAACGGTGGGTTACATTTTTGCTAACCCACCCGACAAGGAAATATTTACTGTTATGAAAACCTACTTGTTAGGTTGAGGAGTCATCCGCAAATAAGGTTTAATTTCTTCATAACCTTTAGGAAACTTGGCTTTGAGGACTTCAGGATCTTTCAAAGATGGGACAATCACCACATCTTCACCATCTTTCCAGTCTGCGGGAGTAGCAACACTGTAATTATCAGTTAATTGCAGAGAATCAATGACGCGCAAGATTTCATCAAAATTGCGGCCAGTGCTGGGAGGATAGGTGAAAGAAAGACGGAGTTTTTTGTTGTTGTCAATTACAAACACAGAACGCACGGTGACAGTCGCCGCTGCGTTGGGGTGAATCATATCATAAAGTTCAGAAACCTTACGATCTGGATCTGCCAAAATTGGGTAATTGAGAGTGGTACTTTGGGTTTCTTCAATATCACCCACCCAGCCCTTGTGGGATTCTACATCATCAACGCTGAGAGCGATCGCTTTCACATTGCGTTTGTCAAATTCTGGTTTCAGTTTGGCAACAGTTCCTAATTCGGTGGTGCAAACTGGTGTAAAGTCAGCAGGATGAGAAAATAGTACCACCCAGCTATCACCAGCCCAGGTGTAAAAGTCAATTTCTCCATGAGTAGAGGCTTGAGTAAAGTTAGGTACTGTATCACCAAGACGAAGAGTCATTTAAGATTCCCTGTATTTTAAGAAAACATCTATATTCTACCGTAACAGTATGGCACAAAAGACCGATTATCCTATCGGGCTATCGCGGTTTGCAACAAAATTTTAAGTTAGGTGTTCTTCAACTTTTGCAACTAATTCATTGGTCAAATGGTGGACAAGTTCAGCATTTGCGGCTTCTACCATAACTCTAATTACGGGTTCTGTTCCCGAAGCTCGCACCAAGATTCTACCATGATCACCCATTGCGACTTCGGCAATAGCGATCGCTTGTTGGACTGGTTGACAAGTTTCCCATCCTAATCGCCGCTCCCGATCTAATACTCGCACATTCCGTAATATTTGCGGATAGGTTTGGAAACTTTGATCTACCATTTCTCCCAAGGAGAGATTAGCCGCTTTCACCACAGCAGCAATATGTAAAGCTGTTAATAAGCCATCTCCAGTCATCGCATAATGACTGCAAAGGATATGTCCTGACTGTTCTCCTCCTAACATTCCCCCAGTTTTCCGCATTTCAGCATGGACATATTGATCACCGACAGCGGTACGAATTAATTTACCGCCTAATTGTTGCCAAGCTCTTTCAAAGCCTAAATTAGCCATAACAGTAGAAACTATCAGGTTATCTGGTAATTGTTGCCTTTGTTGTAAATGGCGACCCCACAAGTAAAGAATATAATCGCCATTAACTGATCTACCCGTATTATCCACAGCTAAAACCCGATCTGCATCGCCATCAAAAGCAAAACCCATATCGGCTTGATGTTCCTTGACGGCGGCTTGGAGAATATCTAAATGTGTAGAACCGCAATTGACATTAATGCGATCGCCATCTGCCTGATTATGTAAACAAATAACCTCCGCACCCATTTCTGTAAATACCGCAGGTGCTAAACCTACCGCCGCACCCCAAGCTAAATCTAAAACAATCTTCATGCCTTCGAGAGTCAGTCCAGATGCTAAAGGTGTTTGGATAGACTGGCTATATGTTTTGATTAACTCAGGTCGGGAATAATGTCTACCGCAATTATTTATGCTCAAATCGGGGGATAATTGACCTCGTAATCCCGCCTCAATTTCGCCTTGTAGGGCTTTAGATAACTTACCACCCTCGGCATCAAAGATTTTAATTCCATTGTCTTCTGGAGGATTGTGGCTGGCGGAAATCATGATTCCCCCAATGGCATCGGTGATGCTGGCCAGATAGGCTACACAAGGTGTAGGACATAATCCCAAATACCACACTTCCAAACCAGCAGCAGTTAAACCGGCGCTCAAAGCCATTGCTAACATATCACTGGAATTTCGGGAATCTTGTCCCAGAATAATTGGACCGGGAACAGTGACATAATTACGGAGAACAACTCCCGCCCAAAAACCTACTTGTAAAGCCAAAGGTGCATTCAGCAAGTCTCCCACCTTGCCACGAATGCCATCTGTACCGAATAAAGGGTTGGTTGGTATTAGTATGGAATTTAACATCCAACTATTTTCAACTTCGGAAATATAGCCTTGAGTCCGAGCCATTGATGAAACCATAATTTTAAACACTCCACACAGTCACACAGGAGAATAGCACTTTCTTCAACCATTTTCGACGTTAGTGAAACGTCAAATACACTCATTGCTTAATGATTTTTAATATAAATTCTCATCAAATAGTTCTAATCTAACGTTTTAATGGGGTTTTTTAATCATTGTGGCCAAAAAACTCCAACAGTTAATTTTTTTACAGTTGAGAATTTTAATATGAGCAGCAATTTAGCAAGCAAATTACGTGTAGGGACGAAGAAAGCACACACCATGGCAGAAAATGTGGGTTTTGTCAAGTGTTTTTTAAAGGGAGTTGTGGAGAAAAACTCTTACCGCAAGTTGGTTGCTAACTTTTACTTCATTTACTCCGCTATGGAAGAGGAAATGGAGAAGCATAAGCATCACCCCATCTTAAGCAAAATTTACTTTCCTGAACTGAACCGCAAGCATACCTTGGAGCAAGACCTTCATTACTACTATGGTTACAATTGGCGAGAGCAAATCAAATTATCTGCTGCGGGTGGGGAGTATGTAAACCGGATTCGGGAAATTTCGGCGACTGAACCAGAATTATTAATAGCTCACTCCTATACCCGTTATCTAGGTGATTTATCAGGGGGACAAATCCTCAAAGGTATTGCCCAAACAGCAATGAAGCTGGGTGAAGGTGAAGGAACTGCTTTCTATGAGTTTGCAGATATTACCGATGAAAAGGCATTTAAGGCTAAGTATCGAGCCAATTTAGATGCTATGCCTATTGATGATTCTACAGGCGATCGTATTACCGAAGAAGCAAATGCCGCTTTTGGTGTGAACATGAAAATGTTCCAAGAGTTGGAAGGCAATTTGATTAAAGCGATCGGCATCATGGTTTATAATGCCATGACCCGGAAACGGACAAAAGGTAGCACTGAATTGGTAACTGCGGAATAATGTTAGGAGGAGTCAGGAGGAAGAAAGAAGTAAGGAGGAAGAAGGGGTAAAACTTACTTGGTGTCTGACTTTGAATTTAGATTCTGTACTTCATTAATCTGCCATTTGCTGTAAGTTGAGAAATATTAACTTTTCTCATAATATCTAGGGGTAACAGCCTTGTGATTGTTTTTTTGTAGATGAAAGCAACCGGAGGGAAGTTACCCCTAAATTTTAAGAAATCCTGACACTCCCAAAACCTATACCGTTACATTATCTATTTAGCTTAAGCAATCATGTTTTTATATTTATCTAAAATCATCCCACTATTTTTTTACCCGTTAGGATTAGCCAGTGTAAGTTTAATAGTGGCTTTGATCACATTAAGAAAACATCCCCGCATTGCGACTAGCGCTATTTCCTTATCCTTAGTGTTATTGCTAGTTTGTAGCAATGCCTGGGTAGCTAAATCCTTAGTCCGCAGCTTAGAATGGCAAAATATCCCCGCTTCACAAATCCCCAACGCTGAAGCCATTGTCGTCTTAGGAGGTGCAACTAGATCACCAGCGTGGCCCAGGGTAATGCCAGATTTAAACGAAGCAGGCGATCGCGTAATTTATGCAGCACAACTCTATTTTCAGAAAAAAGCCCCTATAATTATCCTGAGCGGTGGTCGCATTGATTGGCGCGGTAGTGGTTCTCCAGAATCAGCAGACATGGCAACTATTCTCACATCCATTGGTGTTCCATCGGCAGCAATTATTCAAGAACCCGATTCCCTCAATACCCATGAAAACGCGGTCAATGTTCGGAAAATCCTCGAAGCTCGTCAAATCAAAAAAGTATTATTAATCACCTCAGCAACACATACACCCCGATCCTTGAAAATTTTTCAACGTCAAGGTATTAATGTCATTCCCGCACCCACCGATTTTCTAGTTAGTCAAGGGGAACTTCAAGAACTTACCAACACTCCTAAAGCCGCAATTCTCAATTTATTACCTGATGCCGATAATTTAGATCAATTCACAAGTGCATTAAAAGAATATATTGGTACTTTTATTTATAGCCTGCGAGGTTGGCTATAGGAGTCAGGAGTTCAGAAGAAAGAAGAAAAAGGTATTTGCAAAGATGAATATCCCTGAATATTAACTCAAAAATCAGAATTAACATAGAATTTTCGGACTTGGAGAATTGAGGTAAGAAAGTCAAAAATTCCATCTCTCAAACTCTTACTCTCTGCGCCTGGAGCGTCTCAGCGTGAAAAAACATCCATTCTTTATGCCCACACCACCATGACACAGGACCACCATCATCATCATCACGAACATGGACACCATCATCACAGTCACACTCCAGCAACATTTAGTCGGGCTTTTGCGATTGGGACAGCACTAAATATAGGATTTGTCATCGTGGAAGCCACCTATGGCTACCTAGCACATTCCTTGGCTTTGTTTGCTGATGCGGGTCATAACCTGAGTGATGTATTAGGACTTCTCCTAGCCTGGGGTGCAAGTTCCCTTGCCCGTCGTCCTCCCAGTCACCGCTATACCTATGGACTGCGTGCCTCCTCAATTTTAGCAGCTTTAGCCAATGCCGTAGTTTTACTTTTGTCTATGGGGGCGATCGCTTGGGAAGCCATTCGTCGTTTTCATGATTCTGCACCAGTATCAGGAGGAACAATTATTGGTGTTGCCCTAGTCGGCATTATCATTAATACTGCTACTGCACTTATGTTTATGTCAGGACGCAAAAGCGACTTAAACATCCGGGGCGCATTTTTACACATGGCTGCCGATGCCCTAGTATCCTTGGGAGTTGTGGTAGCCGGAATTGCGATTTTATTCACCCATTGGCTATGGCTTGACCCATTAGTTAGCTTAGTCCTTGTGGGAGTTGTTGTGATCGGTACGTGGCACTTACTCAGAGACGCTGTAAATTTAGCACTTGATGGCGTACCAGCAGGAATTGAACCCCGTGCCGTGAAAAATTACTTAATTGAATGTCCTGGAGTGGCGAAAATCCACGATCTTCATATCTGGGCTATGAGTACAACAGAAACCGCACTCACAGTTCATTTAGTCATGCCAGGAGGTTATCCTGGTGATGCTTTCTTATGGGAAGTTTCTCAGGAACTCGAACACCATTTCGGTATCAAACACTCTACTATTCAGGTAGAAACAGGGGATTCAGCTTATCCCTGCGCCTTAGAACCAGATCACGTTGTGTGACATACTCCACACACTCCCTTATGCCTTGCGGCACGCTTGCGCGAATAGATGAGTGTGGGATTCTCAGTGACTCCTCTAGGAGGACATTAACTGAGCTTTAAAGCCCTATGCCCTAGGGACTTTTGGAGATAATTTTGAACTTTTTCGATAGGCTGCTTTTCAGCATTTAATTGAGTTACACCTACTGGTTAAGATTATATCAAAATATTTGAGAAAACACCAAGAAAGTGTTCATTCCTCATCGACCACCATTGCTGATTTCACGATGTTAAAAAATCCTGATGCTTGCAACTGATGCACACATAGTTGCAAAAAAAAATATAAATAAATATTGTTTTTTTTGCAAAAAAATGTTATATTTATTTACATAAGTCAATAAAACTTAGTAAATCCTAATTGGAGTGCTGATCATGGGTAACGCAACAAAAGCAGCTAACACACCTGTAGCTACAGATCGTAACGGTTGGCGCTGGGGTTTTACATCTGAAGCAGAAATCTGGAATGGCCGTTTAGCAATGATTGGGTTTTCAGCAGCAGCTTTGATTGAACTATTTTCTGGTAAAGGCTTTCTCCACTTCTGGGGTATTCTTTAATTTTTCCATAACATAATTTTTGATTAATCAAAAGCCTGGTAGTTGTCATCAACTGCCAGGTTATTTACTTGAAAAAATACATCATAGTCCCCTCCTCGCTTGCGGGGAGGGGGTTGGGGTCTTTCTAACTACATATCAAAAAAATTAATCTTATGAATAATCAAATTTTGAAAGAGAAATTACAAGCAACAATCAAGAGAAATCAAGCTAAAAGTGATGGTTCTCCTATTACTAATTTAAAGCTTGATCAAACTTTAGTCGCAGAAATTGAACAATTAACAGCCGAATTAGAAAGTCTCAATCCTCACCCTCAACCTCTCATTCATGCTACAGCTTTATTAGAAGGTGTTTGGCAATTACAATATTCCACAGCCAGAGAAATCCGTTCTTTAGACTCTCTACCATTGGGATTACAAATAGGTAAAGTTTATCAAGTAATTAATATTGCCGATAAACTATTTTTTAATATAGCGCAAGTGCAACATCCTCTGAAAATCATATCAGGATATGTGAAAGTAACAGCTAGTTTTAAACCTGCTATAAATCCATCAGGTTTAGCAGATAAACGCATCAATGTTGATTTTGATAAGCGTTACTTAGCCATTGAAAAAATAGTAGGTATTAACACCCCTAAATTAAATCCATTTAAAGTTGTAGCAGCTAATAATCCTCAAGGGAGAATTGCGACTCTTGATATTACCTACTTAGATGAAACTTTAAGAATTGGTCGTGGAGGAGATGAAAGTTTATTTATTCTCCATAAAGTTAATGATTTAGCTAACTTAGATTTCACAAAGATATAGCTGCGGTTTTTCCCTTGCGGGGTATCTCTACCCCATTTAGGTAGGTCTTTTTGGAATTATTTATGGTATTAATCTTCTGATTACTGCGTTTATTATCTACACCTTCAGCTTGTTTTTTGGCATTATTGATAATCTCAGCAATATCACTCATGTACGCATCTTGATCATTCTGTGATGATTGACAATAACCCCCACATAGAGTTTCTGCTTGTCCGGGATTTATCTCTTTCAGTAGCGACCTGATATCAATCTGATTAATATCGGTATTTATGATTTTATTCATGGTTTTAATGAATCACAAGTAGAACTAAATCCCATCCTTACAAAAATCCTCCTAATTCTCATCTATCTCAGGATTTATGCCATCTACTGGCACATTGGTAGGGTGTGTCAGATATCAACAATCTGTTTATTTACAGGATTTATACCATCTGACGCACCCTACAACAGATTTTTAGCGTGATACTTGCGTAAGTCCTATATCTATTGGCTAATTTTTTATTTGCGACTAGATAAACTAGTGGATGATTCCGTCCGCATTTTTCTAGTTTCTTCCAATATCTTATCTATATCTTCTTGAGATAGACCTTGAATATAGTTAATTTTAACTTCTTCTAAAAAGTCATTTAGTAAACTTTGAATTTCTACCAAAACTTGTTTCTGCTGTATTTCTGAACTAAATGAAGCCGTGAATTTTTCTATTAGCTGAGTAGAAAGTTTTGCCGCGACAGGATCTTTAATGGTGCTAGATAACGCAGCATAGATATTATTAGTAATTTGCGTGGCTAGTTGTTCACTAATTTGTGTTTGAGCCTTACCTAATCCTGGTATCATGCGGATGTTACTATATCCTGGTAATTGCTGACAAGCGATAGCGATGCTATGGCATAAAATTGCATTTACTTCTGGTTGAATTTTTGGTAACACCTGATTAACCAGAGTTTTAATTAACAATCCAGTAATTGCTTCGACTTCATTGATATTATTAATATCTATATAAGAACGTACATGATCTGACTCTAATAGCCAACGAGTAATTTCACCTCGTTTAATTGAACCTTGAACCTGGTTAATTACTTGGACTACGACAATTTCTGTAATTTCTTCGGCAAAATTGGCAAGAATACCTTGATGAATTTGTCGTCTAATTACATAAAAATCAATTAACTTTGCTTGATCAAGTCTGATTGTAACTGGTATGATTCGTAAATATCGCCAAATTGGTATTATTAAGAATATATCATACCAACGCCAAAGAATTGCTTCTAACCAACTTAAATGGCTGTATCTACGTTTTATTAAGAAAGTACGTCCTAGTAATTCTGTGGCAAATAGAACTATAAATGGTAAATCAATTATCCAAAATTTGTCTAAAAATTCTCCATTTTCATCAATTTTTCGATAATAGTTTCTGGCAATTACAGGGCGAATTTTTTGGTTAAAAAAAGCTATTTCCTGATTCCAACCATGTTTAGATAAATACTCCTGACTCCAAAAAGTATTAAATGCACCTTTTGCAGATTTTTGTCCAACGTGTTCCCGCATTCGGTTTTTGATTTTTTCCAGCGTTCCACTCTTTCCTGTACCCGCAAAAGGATTACTATCAATCATCTCTTTGCTAAGAAAGTGAAGTTCCTCCAACTTAGTTTTGACTTGAGGAGAGTTTAACCCTGTTTGAATTACCTGTTTTTCTAATCCATCTACTGCTTCTAGATATTGTTTTGTGTCACGATGAGGTTCAATACCTTTGATTGGATCGTATAATCGAGTTATTCCAGGAACTCGACGGAAGTAAAAATCTCTCCAAGGTACATAACTTAAATCAAAGAAAACTAATACCAAATTGACAGTGGCTGTAATTGCCATGACTCTTTCAAACCATAGGTTTTTGTGTTGGGAAATTTTTAATTTGCTCATGATTTCTAGTTATAGTAAATTGCAGGTTTACGAAATACAGTAGCATCAGGTTGAAAACCAGTGTCATGAATGTTATAGCAGAAATCAGGAGTCAGAAGTTACGAGTCCTCTACTATTAGGCGTTGGTGAATTGGGGTATGAAAGTCGAAAATTCCATTTCTCAAACTCTTACTCTCTGCGTCTGGAGCGCCTCTGCGTGTTCGCGCAGCGTGCCGTAGGCATAATAAAATCATACTTTTACTCAGCAACACCCGAAATTATTACGCTTCAGTGCATAATTATTTAGTGATGCAATTAATATCATTAAAACACTAGTATATCTGTATAGATCAGCGATAGTGCGTAGTTTTATCAGTTCAGAGATATTAGGCAGATGGCGAAAACTAATTTTTGTTATATTCATTAGTAATCAATTAGAGTCGAATTAATCAGAATTAATAACTAATTGTTAAGCCATAGGTTAAAAAAACTTCAGAATTACCTGTTAGTGTCTTAGTATCAAGGATTTAATCCCAAGGAGTTTTTATGATGTGGTGTGGTTTAAACAAGTCTAGAGTAACTATAGCTTTAACCTGTATTGTAGCAGCAAGTGTTGTATCCCCAGATATGACTTTTGCCGCTCGTCAGCGCAACTATAAGCCCGATGAATTCCGATCTGTATTACGTGGATTGGGTTATAACGTTAAGGTTACAAAAGATCCTCTGACTGATGAGGAAACTAAAAAGGCTATCACTCAATTTCAAACCGGCTACAAGTTAAAGGTGGATGGGAAAGCAGGTCCCCAAACCCAAGATCAAGCTGCTATGATTGTGCAAATTTTGCAAGCTAATTTAAATACTGTACTTAAACCAAAAACTCTACTTCCTCGTGATCAATTCTACAGTCCCCAGTTAGAAGAGTTGGTAAAGGAGTACCAGAAAAAACATCAACTCTCAGAAACTGGGATTGCTGATTTACAACTTCGTCAAAAAATAAATGAAGAAGTTAAAACTATCATTACCAAACCAGTAACTAAACCCGAACAAACAGCTAAACCAACAGCTAAACCAACGACTAAACCAACAGCTAAACCAACGACTAAACCAACAGTTAAACCAACGACTAAACCAACAGTTAAACCAACGACTACAGCTACACCTACAGCTACTCCAACGGCTACTCCAACGGCTACACCTACACCTACACCTACACCTACACCTACACCTACACCTACACCTACACCTACACCTACACCTACACCTACACCGTAAAAGTAAAGTCAAGAATTAGAAATCGGTAGAAAATGACAGGCACAATAGCCTGTCAGATGTTTACTCAAAATCAAATAAAACTCACCTTTTCAGCTTTAAAGCCTCCGCTGCTGATATTCCCTCACCTTGAGTACCGAAATACCATAAAGCTGAACTAGCTTCAGCACGAGTTACAGGTTTTTTGGGTTGAAATAAGGTTGTATAGCCAAAAACTCGGCGAATATTTGATTGTTCAGCGTTCTGGAAATCAGCCAAAACTGCTTTTAATGCTTTCGGTTCAATACCACCTGCATCTTGAAACCCCCAAGTTTGTTTAACGGCTTCTAAATTGGCAGCGGGTAAGGCTTGGCGAGTATCTAAAGGAACTTTCCAGAGGATTAATTGTTCTCGTGTCAAGGGTGCATCAGGACGGAATAAAACCGCTGTGGCATCTCCAGATAAAGCACTGGGAATTAAACCAGTTTCGGCTAATCCTTGAATGACTGGAAAATCGGGATCTTTGGTTAAGATATCGCTAAAAGCTGGTTGAGTGCTGGAGGATGCTAACCGAATTTGTTTAGCGGGATTGTTAGCATACATGGCATTATTAGCTGCAACTAACCAGCGAGCATATTCTCGACGGGTGATAATTTTATCAGGGAGAAATTCGTTGGTTTTCGGTTCGATGGATAAAACCCCTAATGCTGCTAAATCTTGAATATGCAATCGCCATTCTGGAGGTGCTTTCTGAATATCCGTAAATTCCTGTGCTGTTAAAGTCTCAGGTTTGCTAGTTGGTTGGGTGACTACGTTAGTATTATCAGTTTTAGGTAATACTGGACCTATAAATTCTGGATTATCTGAAGGGGTAACTGGGTTAGTAGCTGTAACTTGAGAATTAGATGAATATTCAATTACTAATTTAGTGGCTGTTTGCGGTTGATTGGGTTCAGCTTTGGTAACGGTTTGTGGTTGAATTGTGACATTGATGAGTATATCATTGCGTTTGGCGGAAAAAGTTCCATCTACATCATCTTGAGGCTGTTGCACAATTTGCCAGTTTTTAGCCTGAAATTGCTGGCGGTAAAAGCTGGTGATTATATTACTAGGATCTGCACTTTGCCAACGAATTGATGTTTTATTTTCGGAATTAGCTGGTATAATTTCCTCTAGTTGGGCGTTGGGGTAAATGGGTATATCTGCGGGAAAATCAGTCGGTAATTTAATTGTTGATGTGTTGGGGTTTGGTGTTGTTTGCTGACTCTGAGGGTTGCCAAAGGGAACAGGATTATTTTGCAACTGAGGGTCAGCCGCTAATGATTGTTCTAGGTTTTTGGCAGATGGACTGTTGGTACAGGCGGTTAAGGATAGTAAAACAGCAAAACTCAGGAATACAGCAGGGTAGTTACGGGAAAACACAAAGAAATCACAAATTGATTTTCATCTTCTACATTAGCATTTTTGGGGGTGGGTAGTCAGCCAGGGAATAAATTCCCTGTCTTAAAGTTAAAGTCGGTTAAAACCGACTGTTTTTGGTTTATTTTTTCTCTCACTGGCAGAAGGGATGGGTTTTTAGCCTAAACCTTTACACATCTATGTGTTTCATATATCCTAGTTATCAACCCAAGTTGCTAGTCATCTAGTTAAGGCTGGTAATTGGTGATAAAATCTCAGTCTTAATTCTGTTCATCCTTAAATCCTGTAAATCCTGTTCGCGTAGCGTGGTGTTAGCCATTTCTGACAATTTCTCTAACTAGCAACTTACGTTACGTTATTAGACATCTCTATAAATTAAACGTGCGTATCCTAGAAGTTTTTTAGAGACTTTTTATGGAACATCTCTACTATTATCCATTGATTATAAAACCATGACTTTCCAAAATTATCAATATCAATTTGGTGGTAGTCTTCCTCCCAATGCACCCACCTACGTCACACGCAAAGCTGATGAGGATTTATATCAAGCCGTGAAAGCGGGAGAGTTTTGTTTTGTCTTGAACTCTCGACAAATGGGTAAATCAAGTTTGCGGGTTCGCACTATGCAAAGATTACAGCTTGAAGAAATTGCTTGTGTGGCTATTGATTTAACTGCTATTGGCACATCAGGGCTAAATTCTGAACAATGGTATAATGGCATTATTAATAATATTTCTGAAAGTTTAAAGTTAGAGAATAAATTTGATTTAGATGTTTTATGGGAAGAAAATAAACGACTTTCTAACGTACAGGTTTTTGGTAAGTTTATTGATAAAGTATTAAAATTAGTTTCTACACAAATAGTAATTTTTATTGATGAAATTGATAGTATCCTCAGTTTAGATTTTCCTGTTGATGATTTCTTTGCTTTAATTCGTGCCTTTTTTAATCTCAGAGTTGATAATTCTGAATATAACCGCATTACCTTTGTATTGTTGGGAGTTGCTACACCATCAGAATTAATTCAAGATAAAAAACGGACTCCTTTTAATATTGGTAAAGGGATTGAATTAACAGGTTTTGAATTTACTGAAGCTTTACCTTTAATAACCGGATTTTCTCACCAAACTAAAAATCCTGAAATTGTACTCAATGCGGTTTTAGATTGGACGGGAGGACAGCCATTTTTAACTCAGAAAGTTTGTAATTTTATTTGTGAATCTAAAGATGAAATTCCCACCGGAGAAGAAGCTAGTTTTGTAGAGAATTTAGTTAAAAATAAAGTAATTGAAAATTGGGAATCTCAAGATGAACCGGAACATTTTAGAACCATTCGGGATAGAATCTTAAAAAGAGATGAAAATAAGGCAGCGTATTTATTAGATTTATATCAACAAATTTGGCATTCGCAAGGAATTGATACTGATAATAGTATTGAACAAAGTGATTTACAGTTAGCGGGAATTGTTGTTAAAAAGAATGGTAAATTAAAAGTTTATAATCGGATTTATCAGACGATTTTTGATGGTTTATGGATTGAAAAAACTTTAGCTAGTTTACGTCCTTATGCAGAGAATTTTAGACAGTGGTTGTTATCAAGTAAACAGGATAAATCTCGATTATTGCGAGGGGAAGCTTTAGCAGAAGCAGAAACTTGGGTAAAAGATAAAAGTTTAGGTTTTGAAGATAGAGAGTTTTTAGCAGCTAGTCGTACCCAAGAACAAGAAGAAAAAGCGATAAAAATTGAAGCAGAAGCTAAACAGGAAGCAGAAAGACAATTAGCAATTGCTAAAAAAACAGGAGGATTAGTTTTATCTATTAGTGTATCCTTTGCTGTGTTTTTTGGCATAACCGCATTTATCGCAAAACAAAATGTTTCTAAAATGGAACAGAATGTTTCTAAGATTCGGGAATTATCAGCAGTCGCTTCTCAACTACAACAAAAAAATCAAGTAAATGAAGCCAATCAATTTTTAAATATTGCTGGGTTAGTTTTACAAGATAAAATCAAAAATCAAGAACTTAAAAAAGCTTTATTAGATAGTTCTTTAGTTTTAGGATATGAATCCTTAAAAACACAAGAGGATAAAGATTACACTCTGGAAAAAAAATATAACAAAGCTAAAGAAGACTTGAATAAAAGTTTTGAAAAATTACCTAAAGAAAATAATGTTGATAATAAAGACCGTAGTTATTTAGCTACCTTAGTTTATATTTACTATGTAAAAGCGAAATTAGCAAAAGAAGAAAATCAGGCTTTAGCTGATTACAAAAAAGCATTAGATAAATATGATCTTCTCAAATCTCAATTAAAATATAATACTGAGTTATTTAAGTTAGATCTCAATATTCTCTATAACGGTAATGCTGATATTGTTGCTTCGCTTTATCGTCAACTTAACGATTTAGATAAATCAAATACAGAATATTATGAATCTTTAAAAGCACATTTATTAAATGAATTAGATTATTTGATGCAGCAAGATAGATGGAAAGATGCAGATTTAAAAAATAGTGAGTTTATTCTGGTTTCCGCTAAAAGAGAAAAACAGGGTTATTTAGAATTAAATGATATTAAAAACTTTCAATGTCAGGATTTAAAAACAGTAGATAAATTATGGGTACAAAACTCAAAAGGAAAATTCGGTTATAGCGTCCAAAAAAAAATAAAGATTTAAGTACATATAAACAGTATATAGGTACGTTACACGGTGTTGCGGGAATTGGGGTGTATGGGGAAGTGGTCTCCTCTCTTCTTGCAGAGACTTGTAGATTGTAGCAAATAAGGCTTTCTTAGAATTTAGAATTTGGAATTTAGAATTTGGAATTTAGAAATTAGGAAAAACCATTATTAAATATTAAATTTTTCTTTTTTGCTACCAATCATTAACAAATTACCAGTAAATTGTTTAGATTAAATATCATTAAAAATGGCCAATAAAGATATAAAAGAAAGAACTCTAAACTTTAGCATAAGAATAGTTAATCTTTGTAAGTTTCTGAGAGAAAATGGTGGAACAGGATATGATTTAAGTAAACAATTAATACGCTCTGGAACAAGTATTGGTGCTAATGTTGAAGAAGCACAAAATGCAGAAAGTAAAGCTGATTTTATTCATAAAATGAGTATTTCTTTGAAGGAGGCTAGAGAAACAAATTATTGGTTAAAAATCCTAATCGCCACCGAGAAACAACTAGAACCAAGATTACTTCATTTACTAAATGAATCTAATGAATTGATTTCTATTCTTCATGCAATCATTAAAAATAGTAAGGCTAAAAATTAATTCTTCATTCTAAATTCTTCATTCTAAATTCTAAATTTTGTGTTTTCTGGTGTTCAGTTAGTCGAGAGTGTTGAATTTTTTCTACTAAGATTTGGTATTCTTCTTGAGAAAGTGAAAGGATAATTTGAGTGAGAGAGTCAAGAAGTCGTGTATTGATTGTAGTAATGGGTTGGTTCATAAGGCAATAATAACCTGATTATCTCCATACTATACTATAAAACCTATAGCAGTAGAACGTCAGAAATATACCCCTTAATTTTCGCAATCGCAGATAAATAATATGTAATACTAAATTAGTGGAAGACTATTGTTAAGTTGATGGACGAGAAAATATGTACACAGCAGTAATTAAATATTCTGGTGATTGGTGGTTAGGTTGGATTGAAGAAATTCCTGGTATAAATTGTCAAGAAGCAACAAGAGAAGAATTATTAGAAAGTTTACGAATTACACTTTTAGAAGCATTAGAATTTAACCGTCAAGATGCACTAGAAGCTGCGGGTAATGATTATGTTGAGGAAGCTATCACAATATGAAACGTGGTGATTTATTACGCCATTTACAAGAGCATGGGTGTGAGTTTATACGTGAGGGTTCTCGACACTCTTGGTGGTGGAATCCTGAAAAAAATAGGAGGTCAGCTATTCCTCGACATCAAGAAATTGATGATATTCTAGCGAAAAAGATTTGTAAAGATTTAGGCGTACCTTTTACTAGGTAAAATTTGCCTATCAACTATTTGAACCTACCTTAGTAATGATGGTAAATACAATGTTGGGTTTTGTTTTTTGTATACCAAAAGTAAGATATAATTTATCACTGATAAACTAATTCTCCCTCTAATATGGTTTTCAACTTTCTTGGTAAATTTTTAGGTAAAACCCCACAACCCAAACCCACAGAAATCACAGGTTTAATCAAAATCTCAGGATGTGAAAATCCTAAACGCTGTGGTGATGTAATTTTTGTTCACGGTTTAGGTGGTCACGCCAGGTCAACCTGGCACCCTCAAGAATTAGCAAATGATGATAACTTCTGGTTAACATGGCTGGCACAAGAAAGACCAGATTTAGGGATTTGGTCTTTTGGTTATAATGCTGCACCCTTTGAATGGAAAGGTGCAACAATGCCACTTTTTGATCGTGCTAGTAATTTATTAGAATATTTGGCAGTTAATGATATTGGCAAATATCCAATTATATTTATCACTCATAGTATGGGTGGTTTATTAGTCAAAGAAATGCTGCGAAATGCTCAAACTTTTAACAAAACAGCAGTTATTCAACAAACTAAAGGTATTGTATTTTTATCCACTCCTCATACTGGTTCTCATTTAGCTAATTTAATTAATAATATTGGTACTCTGGCACGAACTACTGTCAGTGTTGATGAACTAAAATCCCATCTTCCCCAATTGCGTCAACTCAATGAATGGTATCGGCAAAATGTTGACGCAATGGCAATTACTACAAAAGTTTATTATGAAACAAAACCGACTAAAATAGTTTTAGTTGTAGATCCAGATAGTGCTAATCCAGGCATTAAAGATGTGCAACCTACCGCAACAGATGATGATCATATTTCTATCACTAAGCCAAAATCATCAGATAATTTAGTTTATAAAGGTGTGAGTCGGTTTATTGAAGAACAGTTGTTAAATATTCCTAAACCACCAGAAAATCAATCACCTCATATTTCTTCTTTTTATATTCAACGTCCAGAAATTGAAAATAACTGTTATCAAAATATTGTACAACCAGGGGCATTAATCCGCATTAAATCTCCGCGCAAAATGGGTAAGACATATTTGATGAGTCGCATTTTTGATTATGTTAAACAAAAAGGATATCGGACAGTTTCTATTAATTTATGGAGTCAGGAAAATCTCAATGATCTGAATAATTTTTTACAGAGTTTTTGTACGATTCTGAGTTTGGAATTAGGACTAGAGGAACAAATAGATCAATATTGGAATAAACGTTTAAGTAGTCAAACAAACTGCACTAATTATTTAAAAAAATATATTTTACCAGTTATTGATAGACCTTTAGTATTAGGTTTAGATAATATTGATGAAATCTTTCCTTATGCTGAAATTACTCAACAATTTTCGGCTTTATTAAGAGCTTGGCACGAAAAGGCGAAAACTGAAGAAATTTGGCAAAATTTACGGTTAGTAATTGCCTATTCTCAAGAAGTTGATATTTCTATAAATCTTAATCAATCTCCTTTTAATGTGGGTTTGTCTGTGGAAATCGGGGAATTTAACACTACACAAATAAAGGAATTAGTTGAAAAATATGGTTTAAATTTTTCCGATTCAGAAATAACCCAAGTGAGAGACATGATTGATGGTCATCCTTATTTGTTAACAACTGCACTTGGTGAAATTGCTAAGGGTAATTTCACTTTATCAAATTTTCTGGAAATTGCTCCTACTAATGAAAGTCCTTATGGCAAGTTTTTAAATTTCTATGTTTCTGAATTAGCAGAAGATAAGTTGTTAAAAGCGGCAATGCAGCAAGTAATTAATAGTGATATTCCTATTAAAATAGATTCTACTCAAGCTTTAAAATTACGCAGTTTGGGGTTAATTGAATTTAAAGGAAATGAAGTGCAATGTCTTTGTAATTTATATCGTTTTTATTTTCAAGAACGTATATAGCAGTTGTCGCGCTTGATACAATACAACTGTAGAGTGCGTCAGATATCAATAATTTGTTTATTTGCAGGATTTATGCGGTCTGACGCACCCTACCAATATGCCAGTTACGTAAATCATAATACAGTATAAATTTATACTTTTATTGGTTAATAGAATATTGATTGGTAACGCCAATAGTGGCGGTTATAGGTGTTGAGGAATTGATAGAAAGTTTTCGCCCATGGTTTGAAGTGGTAAGCTGGGAATAAGGCAACTCTGCGGCTGTTTGTAAGAATTGATGGATGGCTTAGGGATGATTTAATGCTTCTATTGGGGAAGCGATCGCAAGTTGCATCGGTGTTACATAATTAGCTAGAGGTTGGTATGCACTTGAATGAGTTACAGAATATATAGCAAAAGCCTACATTAAGGGACTCTTAACTTCTACTAGTACAAAACGGCGTAAATAAACCATTCTAAATCCTCCAAAGGCCTATACTGTCTTCATTTTGACTTTTGACTTTTGACTTTTGACTTCCGCTCTGCGGTACTAGGGCTATTTTTGGGGTTCTGTAAATAATTGCTAAAGGAGGTGACGATAGGTTCAACAATTCCTGACTAGAAGCCTAGTAGCTGTAAAAGTAAGAGCAAATGGCAGCAAAATTCCGAAAAAAATCCGCTTCCACCCAAAAATCTAGATCGGATTGCAGTAGGAAGAATCTAAAATAGATATTAAATTAGAAAAACAACGGCCATTAAGCAACGTCAGTTCATTTCACCGTCTGTAAAGCGTCCCCAGGTTGTTACCAGTGCTGAAACAAGATGTCATGCAAGTTTCCCAGGATCAGCCTATTTATTCTGAGGCTCCACTCCAACTACTGCTGTTTATTGATGGGCGACCTCAGTCCCGTCAACAAGTACAGCGAATTCGTGCTTACTTAAAAGAATTAGAGGCTGGGTATAGTTTTGAACTACAAATTATTGATGTTGGTGAACAACCCTATTTAGCGGAACATTTTAAGTTAGTAGCAACTCCTGCTTTAGTTAAAATTCATCCCGAACCTCAACAAACTATTGCTGGTACTAATATTATTCCGCAATTAAAAATTTGCTGGCCCCGTTGGCAAACCGCTGTCACCACTTTTTTGAAGTTACAGGAAGATTCCCAGGAATGTTTGGATGAGAAGAGTCAGGTGATTGCGCCTAAGTCTACCATTTATTCTGTTGCTACCTCGGCGGAGGCAATTCAACTAGGGGATGAAATTTTTCGTCTGAAGCAGGAAAAGGAGAGACTGCAAGAACAGCTACTGTTTAAAGACCGAGTGATTGCCATTTTAGCCCATGATCTTCGCAATCCTTTGACGGCGGCGGCGATCGCTATTGAAACTCTTCAATCTAATTACAATCCAGATACAGGGGAATTTCCACGTCTGAAACCAGGACTGGCTATACATTTATTAAAACAAGCCCGGACACAAACACGGATCATTGATCGGATGATTGCTGATTTGTTACAGGTCGGGCGAGGTGAGGATATAGAATTGCCAATTGTACCACAAAGGTTACAATTGGGGGAATTGTGTTTACAAGTATTAGAGGAATTGAGCGATCGCTACACAGCTAAATCCCAAACGGTAGAAACAGATATTCCCCAAGATTTACCCTATGTATATGCTGATCCTGAACGCATTCGGCAAGTCCTCGTTAATCTTTTAGATAACGCCATCAAATATACACCTGTTGGTGGTATTATCACTGTAGCCGGATTACATCGGACTACCCAAAAAGTTCAATTTAGTGTTGGTGACACAGGACCAGGGATTCCCGAAGAAAATCGCGATCGCATTTTTGAGAATCTTTTCCGTCTCCAGCGCGATCGAGGCACAGATGGATATGGAATTGGTCTGTGTTTATGTCAACGCATCATCCGCGCCCATTATGGTCAAATTTGGGTAGATTCATCCCCCCACGGTGGTGCATGGTTTCATTTTACAATGCCAGTATATCCATCTTAGGGAGGAGTCAGGAGTCAGGAGTCAGGAGTCAGGAGTCAGGAGTCAGGAGGAAGAAGAAGAATAGTTTATTACCAATGACCAATGACCAAT
>NZ_AP018316.1:1839386-1860677 GCF_002368115.1 Dolichospermum compactum NIES-806
TTTAGTCTCACGCAAAGGCGCAAAGACGCACTGAGGTTTGAGTTTTAAAGATTCAATTTGGGAATTTCATACCTCAATTCAGCAACGCCGAAAAATAAAATTATATGCCATACTCGCATTGGGCGCAGCTAACGATTGTCGTCCCGATTCCGTCTTCAGTCTAATTGATCCTGGTTCTTGGGCAAATCTCTTCCCCATTTGTGAGAAAATAAACAAATACTCAGCCCGATTGCGTTCCACAGAAAACTTCTCATAAGCCGGATTAACCAGCTTTGCTAACAATTGATTAGCCGTCTCTTTTTCCGACTCATTCCTCATCAGAGAACTATCTGGGTGCAATGTCCGAGCAATTTGTAAGTAACGGTTACGGACTTCCTTAAATTCCGCATCAACCGGCACACATAAAACTGCGTGATGATCTATGAAATCATAGATAAATAATCCACCATCTATTGTTAACGGCATATTTATTATAGGTATTGCACCACAGCATATTCCTTCTATTTTACAGCCAAGTATGGGAAGTTTGAAACCTCTCCCATCACAACTAGAAAATTCAACCAATGACAGCAGGAGTTAGAAGTAAAACAGGCTGGTTGTCTGTCTTTAACGTTAGATTTTATACTTCAAAGATTGACAAGCTACTATAATTAAGCGATTTTCTTACATCGAACTCAGGTAGGTTGGGTTAAGCGACAGCGCAACCCAACGCATTTATTGGGTTTCCATCTATCACCCCAACCTACAATTTTTTAAATAACAAAAATTTTCGATTTTGTCACCATAACTGAGCCAAATTGGCGTGTATTTTTCGGCAATATTTAGTTCTAAATTTGGTAATTAAGTTGGCTCAAACTGACAATGAATTAACTAATCACTCCTCGATATTCTATTAACAAGCGAGGGAGAAAACGGCAACCGAGCAGTAAACAATCCCAAGCAGTAATACAAATCAAGGAGAATTTAGTCATGTCTAATTTATTTACCGAAGTATCTGTTGAACAACAAGCGATCGTAACTGGTGGCGTACTAGGTGTCAGCGCAACTGCCTTCCAAAGGTTGTTCCGAGCGCAAGCAACACAAAGCAGCTCTAATATTAACGGTAGCAATGCGTCTGGTGTTAATTTATTAGAAACCACAAACACCGGAGGTTTTAATTTTGTAAATACAGACAATTCAGTAATCCCTGTACCTGCATTACCTCCTCTCTCCGCATCTTAACACCCGATTTTCTAGCTGATAATAAGTAGTGGCAAGGTATAAGTAAGCAGTGAAAATTGTGTTTGCTTTTGTTTTAATAAAGCTTTAAAACCCACTACTGAAAGTATTAAAAGAAAAAGATTTGTGTGTTCATTCTATAAAAATGACACACAAATCTATTTTTTAATACTTGTATTTATTTCCTAACATTTTATCACTGAAATTATTTTTGCAACAAAAATAAGAGGTTTTACCATGTCTAATCATATAAAAACCAAAAAATCAGATTTATTCATAAACTTATCAGAAAAGCAACAGGAGTCTGTATCTGGTGGTAGATCATCTTCACCCTTTGAAATGTTTTATATGTTCTACCAAAATACGAATGTATACACTAGGGGAAGTAGTGAAATGAGTATTTCTCAAGGAAACTTGAGCGGAACTTCAAGAAACGAAACTGAATATCAATTTTCTCAGACAACCTTTATTTTATCTTCATTGTTTGGTGGAGGTGGTGGTAGTCGTCGTAATAAGCGCAGACGAGGTAATAGCTTTTTATCGAGAATATTTAGTTTTTTCTAGTACAAAACAGACATCAAATCCGTAGGGGTGGGGTTTCCCCGCCCTTCGCCATATATTCAACCACCAATTAAATAAAAATAATATATTTTTATTCTTTTCTATGGTTCTTTGCTTATGAAAATCCAATTCGTTAAACAACATAGTGAAGAAGACTGTGGAGCAGCTTGTTTAGCCACAATATCCAAATATTACGGTCATACATTTACCCTTAACCGCATTCGTGAAGCCGTCGGAACTGGACAATCTGGAACTACATTATTAGGATTAAAAAGAGGTGCAGAAACACTAGGTTTTAAAGCTAATCCAGTTAAAACATCAGCAGAAATTCTTGATCGAATCAATGAAGCTCCCTTACCAGCAATTATTCATTGGCAAGGAAATCATTGGGTTGTTTTATATGGTAAAAAAGGCAAAGATTTTCTGATTGCAGACCCCGGAATCGGGATTCGTCATCTTTCTAAAAAAGATTTAATTGATGGTTGGAAAGATTGGTTAATTCTCTTACTAGAACCAGATCCTATTCGCTTTTTTGACCAAGAAAGTGATAAAGCTGGTGGTTTTTGGCGTTTCTTTCGCCGAGTTTGGATTTATCGCGCCATTTTAGCTCAAGCATTACCTTTAAATGTAATCTTGGGTTTATTATCTTTAGCTTCCCCTTTCTTACTCCAAATTCTCACCGATGATGTATTAGTTAGAGGTGACACAAAATTACTGACTACCGTAGCAATTTCTGTAGTAGTCATGAACTTTATTTCTAATAGTCTTTCCTTTGTCCAATCTAATTTAATTGCTAACTTTGCTCAACGATTACAACTAGGGCTAGTTTTAGACTTTGGTAGACAAATTCTGCGTCTTCCCTTAAGTTATTATGAAGCTCGACGCAGTGGTGAAATAGTTAGCCGCTTGCAAGATATTGAACAGATTAATCAATTAGTTGCTCAATTAGTTGTTACCTTACCTAGCCGATTTTTTATTGCCTTAATCTCTCTAGGGTTTATGATTTTTTATAGTTGGAAATTAACCGGAATAGCCTTATTAATCTCCGTATCTATGACCTTATCTACTATTATTTTTCAGCCAACTTTACAACAAAAAACCCGTGAACTTTTAGTTCAAGAAGCAGAAACTCAAGGAGTTTTAGTCGAAACATTTAAAGGCGCATTAACACTCAAAACAACTACTTCAGCACCACAATTTTTAGACGAATTAGAAAGCCGATTTATTCGTCTTGCCAATCTCACATTTCGTACCATCCAAATTGGCATCATTAATAATACTTTTTCTGGGTTTATTTCCGCTATTGGCGGTGTTATTTTACTTTGGTTTGGGGGTTATTTAGTAATTGAACCCGCTGAAAATCTCAGTATTGGTAAATTACTAGCATTTAACTCCATGAATGGTAACTTATTGGGTTTAATCGGTACAGTTATTGGCTTTGTTGAAGAATTTACCCGTGCCAAAACTGCCACTCAACGCTTAACAGAAGTTATTGATGCTACTCCAGAAAATGAAAATGATGGCAAAAAGCCTTTTGCTAAAATTTCCGAGAATGCTGATATCGTTTGCACAAATGTAAACTTTCACTATGCTGGGAGAATTGATCTTTTAGAAGATTTTTCTTTAACTATTCCTGGTGGTAAAGTAGTTGCTTTAATTGGTAAATCTGGATGTGGTAAAAGTACCCTATCTAAATTAATAGCTGGATTATATCCTTTGCAATCTGGCAATATTCAGATTGGACTTTATAACCTGCAAGACCTTTCTTTAGAATGTTTACGTCAACAGGTGGTACTTGTTCCCCAAGATGCTCATTTTTGGAGTCGTTCTATTATCGAGAATTTCCGATTGGGAGCGCCCTATGTGACTTTTGAGCAGATTGTTCAAGCTTGTCAAATTTCTGGTGCTGATGAGTTTATAAATAAATTACCTGAAACATATCAAACTATTTTAGGCGAATTTGGTGCTAATATTTCTGGTGGACAAAGACAAAGATTAGCCATAGCTAGAGCCATTGTGACAGAGCCACCAATTTTGATTTTAGATGAATCTACAGGTGGACTTGATCCAGTTAGTGAAGCCCAAGTTTTAAAGCAACTATTTAAATATCGTCAAGGGAAAACAACAATTTTAATTACCCACCGTCCTCACGTTATTAATCGTGCTGATTGGATTGTTTTGATAGATCAAGGGAAGTTGAAATTAACAGGTTCTTTGGCAGATTTACGCAATCAACCAGGAGATCATTTAGATTTTGTAATTCCTTAGCCATTATTCATTATTGAGGATTGCTATATGCTTTACACACATAATCAAGAATTCGATAATTCTCTCATTAGAAATAATGAGTCGCTACCACCTATAAGTCCTTGGACATCTTTAGCTGGTGCATTTCTGATTGGGACTGTTATTGCTAGTATTTCTTTGTCTTCATGGGTGAAATATAATGTCACCGTGAAAGCTGCTGCTATTATTCGTCCTATGGGTGAAACTCGTCTAGTGCAATCAAAGACAGATGGAACTATTAAAAATATTTTAGTTAAAGAAAATCAAATTGTTCAGCAAGGGGAAGTAATTGCTTTTTTAGATACGGAACAATTACTCATTAAAAAAAGCCAATTAGAAGAAAATATCAAACAATGTCAATTACAAATAGTCCAAATTTATGCTCAGAATCGGACTTTAAATACTCAAATCATAGCAGAAAAAAGAGCAATAGAAAATATTATTAACTCTGCTAAAGAGGATTTACTAAGAAATCAAAGAGAATATCGAGAACGAAAAATTAATACTGAAAGTGAGTTAATAACAGCACAAGTAAATATTCAAAAGGAATTAGTAGATTTAAAAAAAGCCGAAGCTGATTTAGAATTTGCCAAAGCAGATCGAGATCGTTATGAACAATTATCAAAAATTGGCGCAATTGGTAAGCGGGAATTCGAGCAAAAGCAGCTAGTTGTCCAACAGGCAAGCTTAACATTACAATCTGCACAAAAAGCTGTTGATCTTGCCAAAATAAAAATTAAATCCCATGAAGCTGCGGTTAATCCAACTAGAGCAATGGTGAAGATAGCAGAAGAACGTATTGCTCAGGAAGCTGCTAGAGGTGAAGCTAATATAGCGGCTCTAAATAAAGAAAGAGAAGGATTAATTCAAAGGTTAGTGGAAATACAAACCCAAATCAAACAATCACAAAAAGAAATTCAACAAATCGAAAATCAGCGCAAAAATAGTATGATGCTGGCTACGAGTAAGGGGATTATCTTTAAACTCAATTTACGAAATTCTGGTCAAGTTGTCCGCGCTGGTGAATCTGTTGCTGAAATTGTCCCTGATAATGCTGCTTTAGTTATTAAAGCCATGATTCCGACAACAGAAATTAACAAAATTGCTGTTAATCAAAAAGTCCAAATTCGTGTTGATGCTTGTCCCTATCCTGATTATGGAATTGCAAAAGGGATTGTGAAAACTGTCGCTCCAGATGCAATTACATCTCAAAGCAAAGACACAACTACTACAAATTATTCTGGGATTAGCTACTTTGAAGCCACAATTCAACCCGAAAGCAATTCATTTGGATATAATGGTCATCAGTGTGTGTTGCAATCAGGAATGAACGCTACAGCCGAAATTATTTCTAGGGAAGAAACAGCATTGCAATTTATATTGAGAAAAGCCAGATTAATTACTGATGTATAAGTGGCTATTCAATATTCAATTTATATTCAATCACTATATATAGTCAAAATAACAACCTTATATGGAAAATCTATGTCAATTTGTTGTAATAAAAATCGTTAATTTAGTGAAATCATAACCATGATATAGAACTCATATTTGATTCTTCAAAAAAATTAGGTATTGTAGGGTGCGTCAGACTGCATAAATTCTCTCAATAAACAGATTTGTAATATCTGACGCACCCTACGTATCTTTTCATAAATCAAATATTATTCCTATACAGTTTATGACACTTGATCAAAAAGTTCAGCAAGCATTACAGTGGTGGTTTTATCGAGAATTCCTGAAATTATTTCTGGAATCTGAACAAATTCGTGATGATCTATTACAAGAATCTTTTAAAATCCGGCGGAATCTAGACTTACTAGCTATAAATAACCAGCATTTATCAGGTACAAAAATTCAAGCTTATATTCAAGAAATTGATAAATTTCATCACTCCTTAGTCCAATTAAGCGATCGCTTATGTCCCATATCTATTCAAGATAGCTTACCTTTATCTATTGAGTATTTATTAGAACCTTTGATTAATTCCTATCCCTATCTAGATTTTCAGATTAATATGCCGAATTACTGGCGACTTGAAGAACCTAAATGTAGTTGGATAATTATCAGAGTTTTAGAAGAATTACTGAAAATAACTTTACCAGAATCAGAAATTATACCCCCTATTTATATTCATATTACTCTCAAACAAATAGGCAGTATCGGGCTGTTAGCCGTCAAAATTTCTTATCCTGATATATCTACTCTCATTTTTTATTCCCATTTGCCAGAATTAGAATACCTTTACGATAGCTTTAAGTTCTTAATCTCAGGTAAATGCTCATACTTTCATAAAAATCTCATATCAATTTGGCACTTTTATTGGTAAGTATTTTCTATTAAGTAGGTTGATAGAAACAATTTTTTGTATCTAACGAAGTATGAAAAACACCAAGAACTATTTCAGTATGTGTTTTATGTGGTTTACATTTGTTCATACAACTGAATTTATTTCTCCCAACCTAATTACTTAATAGCTCTCATAGTACCAGATCCTATAACTGTCAAAACTCTGATTAATCCTAAATTTTTGTTAAATAAAGACAATTTTTATGGTGATAAATCAGCATAGTAATTTAAGCGTTTTCTAAGATTTTTTGGCGGTGGGGGGTATGACCCCTCATTGCGAATGAATTATAGGTAATAGAATCTAGGAAAACTAGTTAATAGTAGTAGATAGTCACCATAATTTATTAAGCGTGTAACTATTGGGACAATCATTAAATATGAAACAATCTTTTTCCGAAAAATTGGGGTTAAAATTCCTGGTAATTGATGATCATGAATCAGTGTTAAACGGAACTGTGGAAATATTAAGAAAAAACTATCCTAGTGCTGAATTTAATACTGCTATAAATGCTAGTTATGCTGTTGAGCAAGTTCTGATCTGCCAACCTGATTTACTAATTATGGATCTTTCTATACCAGAAAAGCTAGGAATGACAGCGAGAGTTGATACAGGTATTCAACTCCTGAAGGTTTTAATGAACAATTATTTACACCTAAATTTCGTCATTCAAAGCGTCCATGCCAGAACATTAGTAAGGATTCGTCCTTTTATTGATAATCATCAAGGTGGCTTTACCATTGCGGATAAAAGTCTTTCTACTCAAGAAATGTTAACTAGAGTTGATTGGGCATTACAGGGATTAACTCACACCAAAGATATCAAAGGAATTCACTCAGGTTTAGAGGTAAAACCAGAGTGGTTAAAAGTGCTAAACTTAGCCTTTGAAGAAGGATTACAAGATAAAGCGATCGCTGAAAATATGTGCATATCTGAACGCATGGTGCGTCATTATTGGAGTAAGTTACAAGACGTTTTAAATATTTACCCTGAAGAAGGTAAAAATATTCGCATTCAAACAGAAATCAAAGCCAGAAAAGAAGGATTAATTGATTAAATAACAAATAAAATTAGTAAAATTAAAAATGTGTTTTCCATAATTAAAGTTTTGACAATGGGATATAAGCTTATGCAAACTCAATTCTGGAAAAAACTAAAAGAAGAAATTTATTTTATTTTTCTAGGAAGAATGGTCGGCATCATCATAATTATTTTCACCGTTATTACTATCATCTTAAGTAGCCATTTTTTGTCCATTGGGCATCCCTTGTTTTACCTCATGCCAGCAATTATTGTTATGGTGATGAATTGTCTTATTTTTATAGCTTTATATCAATACAACCAAACCGTTCAATCTGGTATTCAATCCCGCCAAACCATGATTGAAAGTACATTTGAAACAATTCATAATGGACCACTGCAAAGTCTAGCTAAAGTTTTAAGATTAGTTAAAGGGCATGATTTACCAATAAATAAATTGCTGCCTACTATAGAACAAGAACTTGAAGAATTGAATCAAGAGTTACGCGGAATGTACGAACTTTGGCAACAAGAAACCTTAACTCAAGATACTAGCCTTTACTTAGGAAATAATGTAGTTATAGATTTGCGAAATCCCTTATCGGAAATTCTCTATCAGGTTTATACCTACACCTTAGAACGGGATTTTCCCTGTTTTAAAACCCTCAAACTAAAAATCCATAGTTTTGAGCCTATATATGAAAGCAGTTTGAGTATTGAAAATAAGCGAGGACTTTGCCGATTTTTAGAAGAAGCCCTATGTAATGTTGGTAAACACGCCATCGGTATCACCTGCTTACAAGTTACTTATTCTTGGGTTGAAGATCAAGGGATTTACACTCTGAGCATTATAGATGATGGTTTAGGGATTTACCCATTAAAAGAAGGTTGGGGAACAAAACAATTTAAAAATTTAGCACAACAAATTAAAGGTAAATTTAGAAGAGTTTCCCTTTATCCTCAAGGTACTCTTTGCGAGTTATCTTGGCCTTTACCAAATTCTTTCTGGTGGCAATAAAAACTATGAAAATTAGAAAATCTTGATGTTTTGCTTTTTCTCAAATAGCTGACTGTGCCAATATTGTGTCAAGATATAGAATCGAGGACTATATTGAGCAAAAGGAAAGCTAAAAAACACCGTGCAGATTACATTCTTAGGGACGAGTTCAGGTGTACCGACAAGATCACGCAACGTTTCCAGCGTAGCACTGAGATTGCCACAACGGGCAGAACTGTGGTTATTTGACTGTGGGGAAGGAACTCAACATCAAATTTTGCGAAGTGACTTAAAAGTTAGCCAACTATCCCGAATTTTTATCACCCATATGCACGGTGATCATATTTTCGGCTTAATGGGATTGCTGGCTAGTTGCGGTTTAGCAGGTAATGTAGACAAAATTGATATTTATGGTCCATCGGGATTAAACGAATACTTACAAGCCGCTTCTCGCTACTCTCATACCCATTTTTCCTACCCCATTAAAGTGCATACTGTTCAGCCGGGGGTAATTTATGAAAATGATGAATTTACAGTTAGCTGTGGTCTTTTACATCACCGTATTCCTGCTTTTGGCTACCGAGTAACAGAAAAAGACAGAACCGGACGTTTTGATATAGAAAAAGCCAAAGCCTTAGAAATTCCTTCAGGTCCAATTTATGGACAACTCAAGCGCGGTGAAACAGTCACCCTGGAAGACGGAAGAGTAATTAATGGTAGTGAATTATGTGGACCAACAGAAATTGGGCGAAAAATTGCCTATTGTACAGATACAGTTTATTGTAACGGTGCAGTGCAATTAGCAGAAGATGCAGATGTGTTAATTCATGAAGCCACGTTTGCTCATCAAGATTCAGAAATGGCTTTTCAAAGGCTACATTCTACAACTACAATGGCAGCCCAAACGGCACACATTGCAGGAGTTCGTAAACTGATTATGACACATTTTAGCCCTCGTTACGCTCCAGGTAATATCATTGAATTAAAAGATTTACTTAAAGAAGCAAAAGCAATTTTTCCTAAAACAATTATGGCTCATGATTTTATGGTTTATGATGTTCCTCGCCGACGTGAAATTGAATCAAATGTAAGTGCATGATTTTGATATGATTTCTACTTATCCCTAATTTATCGCCCTCTAATTATGAGCAATATTCCCCAAATTGGACAACCTGCGCCAGATTTTTCAACCCCAGACCAAAACAATCACCTAGTCAATATCGCTGATATTAATCAGTGGCTAGTCCTCTATTTTTATCCTAAAGATAATACACCTGGTTGCACTACAGAAGCTCAAGATTTTACAGAATTATCCTCAGAATTTACCACAGCAGGTGCAAAAATCATCGGTGTTAGTCCAGATTCTGCTACCTCTCATTGTAAATTTATAGACAAACATAATTTATCAATTACCCTATTAACTGATCCTGAACATCAATTAATAGAAGCCTATGGTGCATGGCGTTTAAAGAAGTTTATGGGTAAAGAATACATGGGGGTTGCTCGTTCAACTTTCTTGATTTCACCTGATAAAATTATTGCCTACGTTTGGTCTAATGTCAAAACAAAAGGTCATGCTGAATCTGTACTCAAGAAAATCAAGGAATTAGCAGATATTTAAACTTTGATAGTCCGATTTGTCAGAATTTGTTGATATACCAGTGATATTTGATTGCCCAAATGTTAATTAATTTAAACTTTACTTTACCAAATTAGATTAATGAAATAACATAACCATTCCCACCTTATACAATAGGAATATCAATTCCATTATTTGTATTATGGTTCAATTCATCCAAGCGCGAAATATAGGCATTGCCTATTTAGAGGCAAGATTTGATCTAGAACAAACCGACAATGAAGGATTCTTCACTGAATGGTTAGAAAATTTGCCAGAAATCTCTGATTTAGAAAAACAATATTTAGACAGAGTAAAATTGCATTTTCTCCGATTAGTTAAACATCCTCCTTTATCGGAAGAAACAGTAAAGTTAGTAGTTTTATCTCCCTTACTCAGTTTAGCTGGATTTTATGATGAACCTTTCTTGATTAGAAGTGAATCATCAATAGAAATTGCAGTCGAAGATCAAGAAGAAGTTATCAGAGGCAGAATTGATGTCTTAGTTATCCAGCAACAATTATGGTTATTGGTCATTGAATCTAAAAAAACTGCTTTTTCCCTTGCAGAAGCCATACCTCAAGCACTTACTTATATGCTCGCTAATCCTCATCCTGATTATCCTGTATATTCATTGGTAATCAATGGAGAAGATTTTCAGTTTATCAAACTTCTGCAACAAGATCAACCTAGATATGCTTTATCAGACAGATTTACTTTGTATCATCGAGAAAACGAACTTTATCAAGTTTTCCGAATCTTAAAAAAACTAGGTCAAATTTTGAATTAATCGTCAATTAATTATGTCCAGTCGTCCTATCTACCTCGATTGTCATGCTACTACCCCCGTTGATGAAAGGGTAATGGCTGCTATGATTCCCTATTTTACAGAAAAGTTTGGTAATGCGGCTAGTATTAGTCATGTTTATGGTTGGGAATCAGAAACTGCTGTTAGACAAACACGGGAAATTTTAGCAAATGCAATTAACGCGACACCCGAAGAAATTGTTTTTACCAGCGGTGCAACGGAAGCAAATAATCTAGCTATTAAAGGTATTGCTGAAGCTTATTTCCCAAAAGGTCAACACATTGTAACTATTAATACGGAACATAAAGCAGTTTTAGATCCTTGCGAATATTTAAAAAGTCTTGGTTTTGATATTACAGTTTTGCTAGTTGAAAAAGATGGATTAATTGATTTAAATCAGTTAGAAAAAGCTTTGCGTGATGATACAATTTTAGTATCTGTGATGGCTGCAAATAATGAAATTGGGGTTTTACAACCAATAGCCGAAATTGGGGCAATGTGCCATCAACGGCAAATTATTTTTCACACAGACGCAGCCCAAGCTATTGGTAAAATCCCTTTAGATGTGGAAGCGATGAATATTGATTTAATGTCTCTTACAGCCCATAAAGTCTATGGACCCAAGGGAATTGGGGCTTTATATGTTCGCAGACGTAATCCCAGAGTGAAACTTGCTTCCCAACAACATGGGGGAGGACATGAAAGAGGAATGCGTTCTGGGACATTATATACACCGCAAATTGTCGGTTTTGGTAAAGCTGTAGAAATTGCCATAACCGAACAAGAAACAGAAAATCAACGGTTAACAGTATTAAAAGAAAGATTGTGGCAACAGTTATCTATTGTGGAGGGAATTTATATAAATGGAGATTCTCAAAAACGATTAGCAGGAAATTTAAATATTAGTGTGGAAGGTGTAGATGGTGCGGCACTTTCTTTAGGGTTACAATCAGTCGTGGCTGTGTCTTCTGGTTCTGCTTGTTCTTCTAATAATATTGCCCCTTCCTATGTGTTGAAAGCGTTGGGACATTCAGATAAATTAGCTTATGCTTCGGTGCGATTTGGGATTGGGAGATTTAATACAGTTGAGGAAATTGATCAAGTTGCCCAACAGGTAATTTCTACTGTTCAAGGTTTAAGAAGCGCGTCAGTAATGAGGGTTTGCTGAAAAGGTTTTTTGTGAATGTAGGGGCAATCCTCCTGTGGTTGCCTACAGCGATTTCCAATCATATAAGGTACATCTTAGCCCCCTCATCGCACCCCCCTAAATCCCCCCGCAGCGGGGGGAAGAAAAGGATAAGCTTTTGATACTGGAGGGGGTTGGGGGTGGGGTTCTTGTTCCAGGTTTGATGACAATTTGCTGTAAATCGAATGGGGCAAGCACGGGGATATTGCCCCTAAGGAAAACTAATTATTAGAGATCATTGTTCCTAGTGCAGCTATCAACTTATCTACACTTTCAGGACGGCTATTAAAACCCATTAAACCTACACGCCAAACTTTACCGGCAAGTTCACCTAAACCGCCGCCAATCTCAATATTATGCTCAATTAATAACTGCCTAGCCACTGATTTACCATTTACTCCTTCGGGAATACAAACAGTAGTTAAAGTTGGTAATCTGTATTCTTTTTCAACGTGCATTTTTAAACCCATGTCTTCCAATCCTTCCCACAGATATTCGACATTTTTTTGGTGACGTTGCCAACAACTAGCTAAACCTTCTTCTGCTACTAAACGTAGAGCTTCCCGTAATCCATAGTATAGGTTAATTGGTGCAGTGTGGTGATATGTGCGATCGCTCCCCCAATATTTCCCCAACAATGTCATATCTAAATACCAGTTTGCCACCTTAGATTGGCGCTTCTTTAACTTCTCCATTGCCCGCCCACTCATGGTAAACGGCGACGCACCTGGAGAACACCCCAACCCTTTTTGACTACAGCTATAAGCCAAATCAACGCCCCATTCATCCAAAAATATGGGAACACCACCTAAACTGGTAACAGTATCTACTAACAACAATGTGCCATGTTGACGACACAACTGACCCACACCATCTAAAGGTTGACGTGCGCCGGTGGAAGTTTCGGCATGAACTAAAGCCAAAATTGCCGGTTTATGGGTAGCAACTGCGGCGCTGATTTCCTCTAAATTGAAAACTTGTCCCCAGGGTTTGGTCATAGTTCGCACATCTGCCCCATATCTACCCGCCATATCTACCAAGCGATTACCGAAATAACCAGCTACCCCAATTAATACGACATCACCGGGTTCTACAGAATTAGCTAACGTGGCTTCCATAGCCGCTGTACCCGTGCCACTGACAGCAATAGTATGGGGGTTTTCTGTTTGCCATGCGTAACGCAACAGAGATTGAATCTCATCCATGAGGTTTAAAAAAGCCGGATCTAAATGTCCTACAGGTGTGGTATTCATCGCCTGTAATACCGCTGGATGGGCGTTAGAAGGACCCGGACCCAATAGGAGACGGTGTGGAATATTTAGAGGTTCAAGTCCTAACCGCTGACTGTCGTTAATGGAAATGGTAGATGTCATAAACTTAATTTATCTGAGATTAAATGGGAATCAATCGCATGATATAGCGGTATGCAGTCAATGTGTATGCCGAAGTGCGACTAATTAATCAAACATCATATTTTTTTCCGCACCATTCAAATATAGCGGCATCTAAGTAGGGCTTGCTGAAACTGTTCCCTGTTCCCTGTTCCCTGTTCCCTGCCCTCACAGACAACTTATTCAGCAAACCCTACTTAACTTTGACATTGAGAACAGAAATGACTAGAACGCCCACCTAACTTAATTCGCCCGATCACATTACCACAAATCTTACAAGGTTCTCCAGTGCGGTTATAAACCCAGGCTTCACCACCATAATTACCGTTAACACCTTTAACGCTCAAGAAATTACTAAAAGTCGTTCCACCTACCGCAATACTCGCTGATAAAACTTGAATAATTGCCGTTCGTAAAAGTTCAATTTGGGGAAGTTGTAATTCTGTACAGAGAGTAGTTGGTAAAATCCCACTTTTAAATAAAGCTTCATCTGCATAAATATTACCTAATCCTGCCACCATTGACTGATCTAATAATCCAGTTTTAATAGGACGACGGGATTTTTTTAATTTATCGGCAAAATACGCCACAGTGAACTCTGGGGAAAAGGGGTCAACTGCCAATTTTGCCAAACCTGTAATAATACTTTCTACAGCTACATGACTAGGAACATACCACATTTGCCCGAAGGTGCGCTGGTCAACAAAGCGTAATTCTTGCTTTTCTCCAAAAAATAACCTCACTCTGGTGTGTTTGTGTAAAGGTTGATCTTGGGTTAACCAAAGTAACTGACCGGTCATGCGGAGGTGAACTCCTAAATAACTGGGAGAAGATGAGGAAAGTTCAGCCAAGAGATATTTACCACGACGATGCCAGGTAGCAATAGTATTCCCTTTAACTTTATCAATAAATTCATCAACAGAAAACGGGTAGGCAATGGTACGTTGTAGCAACACATCTCCTCCCGTCACTTCTTGACTCAGGGTTAATTGATTCAAACCCCCGCGGACTGTTTCAACTTCAGGCAGTTCAGGCATTCAAGCAAATAATATTTTTAGGGGAAGGTATGGTCAAACAGAGGAAATTGATCAAGCTGTTGACGTTGACATCTTTTCCTAATTATCCCACTAAACAATCCCCTTGATGCTTGACTATTTATTTGGCTGCGGCTTTGGGTTTAGGTGCTTCCACCTCAATTAATTCATCTACAGCAAAGTTGTTGGTGTTGATATCAGAGTAGTTAACTTTGTCAAAGCGAACAATTACAGGGTATTTGATGGCGCTTTTGTCAACAGAAACCACTGTACCAAGATCCTGAAACCAGTAGGACTCAGGGCGGAGAACACGTACTTTAGAACCACGTTGAACCATGATGGATCTTCCCTTTTGAAGTATGAATGCCGTTAAAGTAGGGCTGATTGTTTTCACTCTACAACCTCAAGGTGTTTGCTTGTGGTTTTGTTAAGTTATTTGTCAAATTGGTGGGTTTTCATGGGTAATGAGTTGTTAATCTTCTCTGTGACTTCTTGACAAAGTACCCATAATAGAGTAATTTCATTCCCAAATACTCCTGGCAAAATGTACTATGTCTTACTTAATACAAAAACACTACCTTCGTTCCCCCTACCTATACGGAGATCATTATCTATATAAGTAATATCTAGCCAACCTTGTTGTTGTTCACTTTGAATGGGAAAATCAAAAGCGGTAAATTTTTTGCCTAATTCAATTTGTTGGATGAAGTTTCCCGGTGTTGTATACCCAATTAGGCTTTGTAAACCAATTATAGAACGCTGGAATTTTACTTGCACACGCTGTTGGGATACTGGTTCAAATTTAGCAGCAACGCTGACTAATCCTGTGAACAAAGAAATGCCATAAATCTCAGCTATGTTATAAACACTGTTGGTTTCTACCCGAATACATTGGTAAATTTGACCAAGTTTACAAAAGGGTAAACGATCTATGTTTAATAAGGCTTTGCTTGTGGTGTATAGTAGTCGCCAGTCACCTTCTAGTAAATTACTAGCTGCTAGTGGTCGTGGTGTGGGATTGAAGTTTTCTAAGTTGGCGATCGCTGCTAAAATAGCTTGTTGTTGTGGCTGACTTGCTAATAAACCGCGATTAGTGCCAACAATTAGCTCAATAAGAGTTGATTTGCCTATCATTACCCAATGCCTCAAGAGTTTACATGATGAAATAGCATTAATAAAATATTAATGTTCTTTGTCTATAACCACACAATTCACGAATAATGCCTTTTTTACTACCGTTCGCTCATTAAATGAAAATTTTCTTTGATTCGGATTCAGCAATTAAAGACTTGTATGAAGGAATAAATTAACTCGTATCAAATGATAGACTCTTATTGTCTAGTTATATGAACCCCCGTGTGTGATTGTTAATATGTTAGATTCTCCCCTCCGTGAAGCCCCCCGAAACCAGCGAGCATCGGTTATTCCCTTAAAACAAGAGTCCTCTATGTTGGACTGGTTGCGACTGAGTGGCAGATTGATAGCCCGTGATATCCATGACACCGACTCGCGGGAAGATGTAGAAGTAATATCCGATTTTCTGGGCGCAGACGACGGAATTGGCGATATTGATTATGATGATGACGATGATGCACCTGTTGATGATGACTAGCACCGCAGGGCGGAAGTCAAAAGTCAAAAATCAAACGTCAAAAGTAATATTAACAAAGCTTTTTGGCGATTGAGAATGGTTAGTTTATTGACGTGGTGCTGTACTAGTTCCCAAAATACTGCGAACTATCAGCTAAAAACAGTCTCTTGTTTTATTTAGGTTTTTTTAAAGTGTGGAGTGAAGGGAATTTTTTTTGTGGACGCTAAATTATCTCCTAACCAAAGTTTGAATTTTTCGGGAATTGGCTTGGCTTCCTTGCTGGCCTTGTTACTGAGTGCAACAGCCTTGATTTTCGATAGCATGGGGCATAGAACCCCTTGGTATCCGATTTCCCTCACCCTACCTTTTTTATTGACTGCTGTGGGTGTGACAATTCTAGGAAAGTGGGTGATTCCTCTGTTACAAAGGCTGAAAACAGGGCAGATTATCCGGGAAGATGGACCCCAGGCACATCTCAAAAAGGCAGGAACACCAACTATGGGAGGTATATTTTTTATCCCTGGAGCGGTGGTAATTGCTTGTATATTGGCGGATTTTTCTGAAAATGTGCTGGCGGTTTCGGCTTTGACTCTCAGCTACGGTTTCATTGGTTGGATAGACGACTGGCAAATTTTGCGTCGCAAGTCTAATAAGGGAATTTCTCCGAAGATGAAGTTAGCTTTGCAAGTTATCTTTGGGACTGTATTTTGTGTCTGGTTGATGTTTAAAGGTGACTTTAGTATAACTAATATCCATTTACCTTGGGTGGGTTTATCCTTACCTTTGGGACTGTTGTTCTGGCCTGTAGCCGGGTTTGTCCTGGTTGCAGAGAGCAATGCTACTAATTTAACAGATGGGATTGATGGTTTGGCAGCGGGAACAGTGGCGATCGCTATTTTCGCATTAGGTGTGATTATTGCCCCCACTTCTCCCGACTTAATGGTTTTCTGTGCTGCTGTCAGTGGTAGTTGCTTAGGCTTTTTAGCCTACAATCGCAACCCCGCAAGTGTTTTCATGGGTGATACCGGTTCTTTAGCCCTGGGTGGCGCTTTAGCTGCGGTGGCACTGGTAACAAATACTTTAGTAGCGCTATTTATCCTGAGTGGTATCTTCTTTGTGGAAACCCTCTCTGTCATGGCACAAGTCAGTTATTATAAAGCGACAAAGGGACCAGATGGCAAAGGTAAGCGGTTATTTAAAATGGCACCCTTACATCATCATTTAGAATTAACTGGTTGGTCAGAATTGCAAGTAGTGGCTGTATTTTACATTATCGCTGCTTTTCTAGCTTCCGTTTGTATTATTTCCATAAAATAATCAGTTTTGTTTTAATCATCAGATTTTTCACAAATAAAAATTCACAACCTCCAAATTTGGGGGTTGTTTTTGTTTTGAGATTGGGGGGTAGAAACAGTTTGATAATTTCTACCCATAACTATCCATTATTGACTTGCATAAAAAGTTAGTTGCTGAGCTAAAATCTGAGCATATTTGGTATTACGAAGTTAATAAAAATATCCCTCAGAAGGCGTTAGCTGATTTACGCCAGGCTTGGGATAGGTGTTTCAAAAAAACATCAAAACAACCACGATTCAAGAAAAAAGGACAACACGATTCTTTCTATTTAGAATCAGGAACTAAGGCGAAACCAGCGATTAAAAATGATGGTAAAAGAATTAAATTACCGTCAATTGGCTGGGTACGTTTAGCAGAACCTTTACCGATTACAGTAACTCATAATTGCGTGATTTCTAGACAGGCTGATAAATGGTTTATTTCTGTGTTTATATTTGTCCTGATTGTGGCTATAAAGCTGACAGGGACTTAAATGCAGCGCGTAATATTGACCGATGGTTTGTGGATATTTTTATCCCTGTAGCGTAGCGGTTCCTTTTAGGAACTACGGTCAGAAACGGTAAGTTCTACCGAGATTGCCTGTGGAGCGGAAAAACCTCTTAGAAGCCATTCTAAGACCGTGATGAAGCAGGAAATAAACACTAAGATTATCGCTGTCCAGATGTGTCTAGACTTTGGTAATTTTGGGTAAGTTTTATAGAACGGTTCTGTCCAGGACGTAAATTACCCCAATTCCCAATAGACATCTCCGAAAATTAAATATGCGTGACATGAAACCCCTGTAGAGACGTTCCATGGAACGTCTCTACAATCTTTACCGGAGAACGTCTAATACTCAAATTGTAATTTACACCCTTGAGGAGTTGAGCAAATTCAGGGGATTATTGAATATTTTGCCAGATAGAAACAAAATATTTGTTACTTACGTCTAATCACTAAGCTGCTGTAACAAGCAATGTTACGGTTGAAGTTTACACGGCGGTAGGTTGGGTGTAAAGTTACCAGGGAATCTAAATCAACATGAAGCATCTATCGTACCGATATGGTATTTTGACGCTTTTTTCTATATGTATCCTCATGGGTATAACTAGAAATAATAGCGTCTTCGCATTAACGGTTGAGGAAGAAGCAAATCGAGTTTGTACTCAAGGGAGTGCTGCCGTTATCACAGTTAAAACTGGTAATGGACATGGTAGCGGTTTTTTGGTCAGTCAGGATGGCTTAATTATTACCAACGCTCATGTTGTAGATGGTAGTCCTAGCGTTGTTACTGTCGTGTTTCGGGATGGCAAACAAGTACCCGCCGATGTGATAGGTTTTGCTAGGGGTGGAGTGGATTTAGCAGCATTAAAAATCCAAAACCGCAGGAACTTACCATACCTAAGTTTAGCTCGTCCTGGAACAGCAAAGGTAGGTTATCGAGCATTTGCGATTGGTAGTCCTCTTGATGCTGATAACCGTGATACCTGCACCCAAGGTAATATTAGCCGGATTCGTCCCGACGGAACTATTCAACATACCGCATTTTTAAATCCTGGAAACTCTGGCGGACCCTTATTAAACAGCCAAGGGGGAGTTATTGGTGTTAATACCAGCGTAGCTTTAGCTCCCATTATTGTTAATGGTATACCAATGGGTGGTGTACCTGGTGGAACTGGAATTAACCTTTCTCAACCAGGAGAGAAAGTCAAATCTTTTCTAGCAGATATCAAACAACAAAAAGTTTCTCCTATCTCGACCATCCCTACATCAAAAGAACCATCTATAGAAACTATTTCCCTTAATGGTCAAGTAATTAATGGTAGTTTAAATGGCAGTCCTAATGGTTATATATTTTCAGGTAAAGCAGGTCAAACAGTTGTAATTGAAATGGATAGTCAGAAGATTAATCCATTCTTAACCTTATCTCAAGTTATCGAATCTGATGCTGGGAAGGAGATTGAAAAAATTGCTGAAAATGACGACAAAGGAGCAGGTAATTTTAATGCTAGGATTGTCGCTACTTTACCAGCAGATGGAATTTATTTAATAGTTGCCAATTCTTCCGAAAGGGGGGAAACTGGTAATTATAGTTTACGCGCTATTTCTAAATATGAGTAGGTTGGGTTGAAGAATGAAACCCAACATTCTTAAACAACAACGTTCTAACTGTGTTGGGTTTCGCTGTTGCTCACTGGATTTTCTTGTTTCCCCCCTTGATAAGGGGAGACTAAGGGGGGTAAAAATGTGATGAAAATTACGGGATACCACTTTGAAAAACAAACACCCTCTAACTGTGTTGGGTTTCGCTGTTGCTCTACCCAACCTACATTTTCACAATCAACATTAATTTTTTAACTAAGGACTCAAAAATCATGAAATTACAATCACTTTCCACCTTTTTAGGATTAACAACATTGACCTTAACCATGAGCATAAATCCTGGTTTAAGTCAAGATAATGCTTCTGAAAATCAACCCAATCAAGTCACATTTTTCTGTCAAGAAATATTTGATCAAGCCAGTGGTGAAAAAGTTCCCGCTACCATTGCTTGGGTTCCTGAACGTCAAGGTCACGTACGGTTTATTGGTTGGAAATCCGAGTATTTTGCCAAAGGTAGCTGGACTCCCCAAAAACGTTGCCAAGAAGTATCTAAAAAATTCCATAATTTCTATGAAGCAGGTCGTTTAAATCGCTTGACAACGGGTAAAAACAATGGTTATTCTGTGGTTTGTGCTGTGGCAAGTAATGAACAAACTTGTAATGGTAACAATCAATTATTTACCCTAAAAAATAATAGTAACCCAGGATTAGTTTTAGAGCAACTTGTGAATATAGCCCAGGGTAAAAGTTCAGAACCACTTTGGCAAAATTCAGGAAATAGAAAGTATTTGAATGTGGGTAAGTATTTGCAAAATGCCCCACTTGTGAATATTAAAAAATAGCCATTCTTGACATTGACTGTATTTGAAACAGAACCTCAAACTTCCATTTTCAACCACAGTCTGGAAACAAGTTCAAAATTCCCATAAATTCCCATAGTCGGTTCTAACCGACTTTAACTATTAACATACAGCAAATTGTCATCAAACCCGGAACAAGAACCCCACCCCCAACCCCCTCCCCGCAAGCGATGAGGGGGCTAAAATATGGCTAAAATTTGGCTAAAATCCCTTGTTTATCTTGATTTATCGAACAACAAATTCAAAGAATGGTGCGTTACGCTGTCGCTAACGCACCCTACAAATCATCTACTAATCAACAACTAACATGAACCGTAACATTGCTATTATTTCCTCCTTATTATTCCTATCTTTCCCATCATTGACATTAGCAAATGTTTCCCGTTCCTTAGCTAAAACAATTACCCCGGCTACCTGTAATATAAAACCTGATAACCCCGAAAGTGGAGAATATGATTCACTCCAAAAACTCCAAACCCTTGCTAAACAAATTACAGTCAGAGTCATTGGTGATAATAACGGCGGTTCAGGAACAATATTGGCTAAAAAGGGCAATTCTTATTTAGTTGTTACCAACTCTCATGTTTTACTGGGAGTTAATAAAGTTCAAATTAAAACACCTGATAATCAAATCTATTCAGCCCAAATTTTGCCTAATACTAATTTTGCTAAACTAGATTTAGCTGTCTTGCAATTTACATCTAATCAAAATTATTGTCTACCTAAAGAAATTGCTAGTTTCGATATTAATACAGATACACCAGTTATAGCCGCTGGCTATTCTAGCAGCAAAGGAGAAATGTTATTTAGAACTGGAACAGTAAAACAAATAATTTCCCAACCTAGTTTAAAAGCCGGATATGAAATTGGTTATACCAGCGATATTGAACAGGGAATGAGCGGCGGTCCAATTATTAGTAGTCTAGGGTATCTCCT
>NZ_AP018316.1:1864185-1915877 GCF_002368115.1 Dolichospermum compactum NIES-806
TTGCCCCTACGGAATTTTGTCTGAATCAGGATGTCCAGGATTTAAGGATTAACAGGATGTGATTTTTCCCTCGTTCCCTGGCTCTGCCTCCACTATATTCACTGTATTTAAGGCAGAGCCTCAAACTCCCATTCCCAGCCGGAGTCTGGAAGTTCGATTATGTTTAATTCTGCAAATTTACCTGTTTTACCAAATGTACCAATTCTGGTAAAATCAGCTTTTCCATCCCCAGTCGCACAGCATTACTAGAACCAGGAAGAGAAAAAATGATTTTGCTTTGATAAACGCCGGCGACAGCACGAGAAGCCATAGCGCGAGAACCAATTTCTTGATAACTTAAAAACCGAAATAATTCCCCAAATCCGGGTAAAGTCTTTTCTAATAGCTTTTCTAAAGCATCATAAGTAGTATCCCTGGGAGCAATTCCCGTTCCTCCATTAAAAATCACAGCATTGATACGAGTATCTTCGCCCAAGGTTGTCATTTGGGATTGAATTTCTTTAGGCTCATCTTTGATAATCTGATACAATGACACAGTGTGATCATCAGCTAAAAGTAGTTCTTTAATTAATTGACCACTTTTATCTGTATCTGGGGAACGGGTATCACTGACGGTAATCACCGCACAAGTTACAGAAACTTGCTGTGTATTGGGGTGTGGTTGAAATTCCATTATAGATGTTATATATTTTTTCCAGTCAATGACAATTGGCAAATGGCAAATGACAAATGACAAATGACAACTGACAACTGACCACTGACTACTGACTAATTAAGACTTGCTTAATCCTAGTCCATTTTCTTCGGCGTAGCGATTCATGAACCGCATAAAACGATCCCATTCTTCATTAGACTTCATCACATAAATCGCTTCTAAGGATTCCGGTTTACCGTTGACAAATTTACCCTGAACCCCAGGAATCACGATTTCCCCTTCTTCGTCAATCAAATACAACCCGGTAACTTCATCTGTACCATCTTGTGCCAAGATGTCAGGATTGTTGAAGACAAACGTGGCTGTACCACTTTCCCCTTGTTTTGCTCTTGTCAACCGGACATCTGGAACTACTGTTTCTTCAATACCTCTAGCAAACTGAATTTTCGCCATGATGAGTCAATTTAAAGTTTTGTGATCATTTTGTAATATTCTCTCATCATAAAGCAATTTCCTGACAGGCATTTCACGAATGGTAATTAAATCTAGTTCCCAATCCCGATTCAACCGCCGGTTACTGGCTACAGCGTTGATCATTGTAGTTGGTATATTCATCACTCTGACTAACCATTCTAGTGCCGCTACACCTGTCACCAAGACCAAAAACGTGATTCTGATGATTGGGGACGGTATGGGTTGGGAAATGGCTCGCGCTGGGGCTATGGCTAAAGGATATAATTACACTTCTGGTAAGGGGGAAGGACTGAGTTTTCAAACCCTAGATAATTATGCCCTGGCTACCACCTATGGTACTACAATTGCTCCTGGTAATGGAATTTTCAGCACGGGTAACTCTGCGTTGTCTAACTCTAATCCGATTACAGGTGCTAGTCCGATGTTACCAGGGTTTAAATTCCAACCCCAATTTAATCCCGGAAATACACCGTCTGGAGGAGGTAAAAATCTTAATCCTAATGCGGTAGGTAATTTAGTGGGTTATGATCCTCAGCGCGGGGGAATAAATCCTTGGACACCGGGTAATGATCCTGAGTATATTAAGTATAGTTATCCTGATTCTGCCAATACAGCAACTACTTTGTACACAGGAGTCAAAAGCTATAACAATGCTATTTCTGTGGATATATTTGAAAAACCTTTAGAAACTATCCTCAAAACTGCGGCTGATCGTGGTAAATCTACTGGGATTGTCACTTCTGTTCCTGTAGATCATGCTACACCGGGTGCAGCAGCAGCAAACGTTAATCGTCGCAATAAATATGATGGTGATTATCCAACTTTAGATAATATTCTCCAGCAGGAACTTCGCATATATCAACCAACTGTAATTTTAGGTGGTGGTCATCCGCTTACGGGTGCTAGTAGTCAACCTCTACCTACGGGTGTAGAACCGCCAACTAAGTTTGAATATATCAGGAAAACGACATATAAAGAGTTAAGCAAAAACCCTGATCAAAACCGTTATCAATATACATTTTTAGAACGAGGGAAAAATGCGGCTGATAAGTTAGCAACTACTGCGGCGAGATTAGATCCAAATCAGGGCGATCGCTTGTTAGGATTATATGGAGCTAGGGGACAAGAGGGAAATCTCCCTGTAAGTACCGCTGACGGTGATTACAGTAATACAGGCTTGAGTATTTTTTCCCTGTTTGGTTCTCAAGGAAAAAACCCCGATACAGTTCGGCCTCTACTTGCGGGAGAAACCGATAAATCTTTTATTGCAAAAGAAATTAATGAAAATCCCACACTTGATGATTTAACCAAAGCAGCTTTAGCAGTTTTATCTAAGGACAAAGATGGATTTTGGTTAATGGTAGAAGGTGGTGATATTGATTGGGCTGCCCATGATGATAATTTAGATAATATGATCGGGACAGTGTTGGATTTTGATAAAGCTGTAAAAACAACAATTGACTGGATTAAAAATAACGGTGGTTGGGAAAATAATCTACTAATTGTCACCGCTGATCATGATCATTATCTCACTTTAAATCCCAATTTTTCTGAACTGCTAAAAGAAAAAGGTGCAGAAGCTTTAACTGCTGAATCTGATTCTATCAAAGCTGGTCATTTTTGGGGTTCTAATCCTAACATCAAATATGGTTGGGGAAATCATGCTAACCGTCCAGTTCCTGTTTATTATCAAGGTAAGGGTTCAGCAGTTTTAACTAATTCTGTCGGTAAGGGGTTTCAACTTTATGGTTATGATATTCCTGGTATTGGGGGTTTAGTAGACCAAATTCACATTTATCAGACTCAACGAAAAGCATTATAATTTAATTGAGGATTTAATTTAGGAATTTAGATCCCCGACTTCTTGGAGAAGTCGGGAATCTGTGCGTCTTTATTTATAGAAATAAGCTTTATAAGAATTATTCTAGAGTCCAATCTTCAATGCTTAAATTAGGAACTTTGATAAAATCTTCGTAATTTTGAGTCACTACAATTGCTTGATTAACTAAAGCTATTGCAGCTATTCTTAGAGGGTGTTTGAAAAGTTATGGTTGATGTATCAAATATTTTTTACCCCACCCTAACCCTCCCCTTGTAAAGGGGAGGGAACTGGATTTTTATTGTTTCCCCCCTTTACAAGGGGGGACTAAGGGGGGTAGCAATGTGATGAAAATTACGGAATACCACTTTTCAAACATCCTCTAATACGTTGAATAATTTGATTATTTTCATATTGCAAAAGAGTCACGGTATTAGTATCAAGAATATAGATGCTCACGCTGCATGATTCTCCTCTATAGAAGCTTCTTCCGCAACCATTTCTTCATCTAATTTACGCCGATTTATAGTTATTTCTTCGACAAATTCATCAAAAAATGGATCATGTTTGAACATACCAGTAAATTTGACTAAAGGGTTAGATTCTTCCACAATTTCTTGAGGTATTTCTATTCCTAAACCAAAGCATAGTCGCAATGTTACCCACCACAAGTAAGAGAAAATAGGACTAAAGAATTCATTATCATTAATTAAACCATGAGCCATGCGATTTCTTAAATTTGACCCGGATTTCTCTACTAATAAACCCTGAATCTCAAAAAGTGTATCTTCATCAAAAATTGAAGTAATTTGTGGATATTTACTAGGGAAAAGAGTTGTATTTAAATTGTTTTCTTGTTGAATACCATTATTTTTGTTGTCAATTCCAGAAGTTATCGCTCCTCGCTTCGAGAGTAGATAACGAACGGAGTTTTCAATTTGGGGAATTAAGATATGAGTAGAAGTAATAAAATCTCCCATTAATCCAGCATAAAGACCTTTTGCAAATAAATATTCTCTTCCTGATGGTACAAAAAGGTTATTTGAAACTAGTGGAAGTAAGTCGGATTCTTTTATTTTGTGGTCTTCTGATTTTTGTATTATGTGTTCCGAAATAATTTGTTTTCTAGCTGGTTCAATAAAAGCCTGAGCGAAAATCTTTTGATATCCAATAGCCTCTACATACATTTCATACCTAATTACTTTTTCCTCGTCATTAAAGTTCTGACGCGCTACAAATTTACCCATCTCATTCATTTTCACTATTGGGAAGAAACGGGATAATACTACATTTTCTTCTACCATTTTTTGCAGTTCAGAAACTTTAGGTGGAGTCGCTAAAACAGCCAAAGCTAATATTGCTTCTGGAAATTCTTTACCTTTAACCTGTGATCTAGCTAATTCTACTTCTTCACTAATATTAAACTCAGAAGAAATTGTTATTAACTCATTAGATGACTTTTGCTGATACTCAAGAAGACGTTTATGAATTTGCTCTAATTTATTTTTTATTACTGCTTTTTCCTCTTCTGTACCTTGGCTTTGTAACCTTTCAAATGCTTCAAAAGCTTTCTGTAAATCGTGTGATGCTTTGAAGTAAGGGGTTGGATGTTTAGTTAAAGAATCTTCAGATTCCTTGATGTAAGTTTCAGCGGCAGCCATTCTTGCTGTATATGCCTTTTCTACATTTTTTTCAATACGATGCCATTCTGCTTTAATTTTCCAGTAGTTTCGGACTTTATCCCATTCTTTACTGAATTCTTGAAAAATTGCCCCTTTCTTAGCTAAATCAGAATATTTAGAAGTATTTAAAAGTTTGGTTTTCCGCAAAAGGTTTATGTTTTTTTCGTCTTGTAAAAGCTCATGCAGCTTTATTGATAGCCATAATGGATCTTCTCCTTGATAGCGATTTAAAACCTCGTCTATATATTCAATAACAATTTCTGGTTTATAATTAATTTTGCGTGCTAACTTAAGCGATCTTTCTATCCTATCAACACAGTGAGTCCATTTTTGAGGATCTTCTAATTGTTTAGCAGATTCTAAATAAGCCTCAACTGCTAACTGCGCCATTTGGTAGTTACCATTTTTCACCCACAGAATATCAGCTACTCGTGCCTGAAGTTCTGGATCTGATATTTCAAGTGCAATTTCAGTTAAAAAGTTTAAATATTCTTCCGCGAGGTTGCTAAAAACTTCACCAAAAAACTCATCGTTTAATTCTGGATTGATTGCAGCACCGGTTACAAAGGCCAAAATTTCAAAAACAATCTGTTCTCTAATATTGACTACTGCTTCTGCTTGCTTTGCCTTATTCCAGAAAGTCATGTGATAGCTAAGACATTCTTTTCTCTCGCTGCTATTAACCACTTCTTTCCAGCCAGAGTTAATAAAATCTTGTTTAGTGAGAGGGGGGGTTAGAGGTAACATAATTTAAATTTACTTGCTAATAAGTCTATTATGGGAAATATAGGAGAACTTAGGCGGTTTTACTGCTATCCCTATATTAACCCAATCTGGAAAAAATCGCCCTCGCCCCTAATTAACTGTTGGTAATAAATCTTACTTTCATCGCACTTTTTACCCCCAATTTAGCATAACGACGATAATCCAGGACTTAGATTTGAGTAATTTAAATTATTTATTACAGAAAATAAAGAAAAATTACGGAATCGTCAATCAACCATCAGTTATCCTGTTCTAAGTCATTAGGAGATTAAATCAGGGGATCGCTTGCATAATTGTTCACAATTTGTTACAAAAATATAAAGAACTTCTAGAGACTAAAACCTAATGTTCGGCGGACTTACTGGTTTAACAGATACGAAAAGCACCGATTGGGGAGAGCGAATGCTCAACACAGTCGCCAGTCAAACGATTCGCCACCTGTTTACCCAGAGCGAGTCGGTAGAAGTCTTTGTGCGCTGCTATCCCTCCAGCAAACTGTTGCAAGGCAGCATTGATAGCTTTAAAATGAAGGGCTGCGGCTTAGTAATTCGTAAAGACTTCGCAGTAGAGGAAATGTCTTTTGAAACCGATGCAGTCGCCATTGACTTCGGCTCGGTTTTAAGTGGTAAACTTACCCTCAAACAACCCACCCAGGCTGTAGCTCAGGTGATTCTATCAGAAGAAGGCATTAATCGGGCTTTTGAGTCAGAACTGGTGAAAAAGCGCCTGCTTAACCTTTCTGAACCCACTTTGATTGCCATATCTGGTGGCGAACCAATTTCTTTTACCGAAGTTGAGGTCAAGCTATTACCTGAAAATCGCTTGCATTTAGTAGCTAAAGCCGATTTAAACAACGGCGAACTCATACCACTAGGTATGACCATCGGTATCGGGATTGAAAGAAGAAGGCGGGTTTCTTTCAAAGAACCAAAGATTGAACTTGAGGGAGTTCCAGAAGCACAAAGAGAAATTTCCCAGACTTTAAGTGTGGCATTGGTAGAAATTTTGGATAATATGGTTGATTTAGATCGCTTTGATTTAGATGGGGTAAAAATGCGACTAAATCGTTTAGAAACAGAAGGTCAAAGATTGATTTTTAGTGGTTATGCAGAAATAGAAAGAATTCCTCACAGTTCTTAACAATTCTAAAATTGAAAAAATTAACGCCGCCTAGTTGACTCTGGGCGGCAATTTAATTTTTATGGGGGGAGTCAGGAGAAAAAAGAAGAAAATCCCCCCCAGCCCCTTTTACCTTCCCACTCCTACATACTGAAATCCATGCCTGATCATGGTTTGGGGGTCAAGAAAATTACGACCATCAATCATGACAGCATGGTTCATCAATTTTGCCATTTTCCCATAGTCCAAAGTGCTGAACTGTTGCCATTCGGTGACAAGTACCAAAGCATCACAGCCATCTGCTAGTCTTTCCGCGTCGGTTTCTACTAACACACCGGAAAGACCATGACGCATTCCTGTTTGAGAAATAATGGGGTCGTAAGCCTTGACTTTTGCCCCCAGTCGGTTAAGTTGTTCAATCAACATGAGTGCCGGTGCGTCCCGTAAATCGTCTGTATCTGGTTTGAAGGTTAAACCGAGTAGTCCCACAGTTTTACCTTTGAGGATTTTTAAAGCTTGTTGGAGTTTTTCTAGGGCGATTAGGCGTTGACGTTCGTTAACACTGACAGCAGCTTTCATAAGTTGGGCTTCATAGCCATAATCATCAGCGGTGTGAATGAGGGCGGAAACATCTTTGGGGAAACATGAACCACCCCAACCAATACCAGCTTGTAAGAACTTGCTACCAATGCGGGAATCTAAACCGATGCCTTTTGCTACTTGGGTAACATCCGCACCGACGCGATCGCATATATTAGCAACTTCATTAATAAAACTAATCTTGGTGGCTAAAAAGGCATTGGCCGCATATTTAATCATTTCTGCGGAACTGAGGTCTGTTACTAACACTGGAACGGAAGGTAAAGACTGATTAGCCCCAAATTTGCGTTCTATAATTGGTGCATATAATTCTTTCATCATGCCTGTGGCTTGTTGACTATTACCACCTAAGACAATCCGGTCAGGGTTAAATGTATCATAAACCGCTGAACCTTCCCTCAGAAACTCTGGATTACTGACTACATCAAACTGGTGAGCAATCTCCGATAATTTCTCCTCACTAGTTGTATCACCAGATGCCAATAATGTTTTTTGACGTTCCGCAATTCCATCCACAACAATCATTCTTACCCAGTCGCCAGAACCAATAGGAACAGTAGATTTGTTCACAATGACCTTATAACCACCATTGAGATTTTCACCAATACCACGAGCTACCGCTTCTACGTAGCGAGTATCACTTTCACCATTGGGTAAAGGAGGAGTTCCTACGGCAATAAACAGGATTTGTCCATGATGAACACCAGCAGCGAGATCACTAGAAAATTGAATATTGCCACTATTAATAGCAGATTGCATAATTTCCGAAAGTCCTGGCTCAAAAATCGGTGACTGCCCAGACTTCATTAATTTTACTTTTTCTTCGTTATTATCTATGCAAATTACATCATGGCCAATATGAGCCAAACAAGCACCTGTTACTAAACCAACATAACCAGTACCAATTACGCAAACACGCATTTTTAAAACCCCTGTTTTTTATAGTTGTCAGTTGTCAGTTGTGAATCAATGATTGGTGATAATTCAGGTAAAAAGTAATGCTAAACCTGTTGGAAACGTTGACGAAAATCTTCAATCATCAGTTTTAAACCATCTTGCAGAGGAATAGTGGGTTCCCAATCTAACAAAGTCTGTGCCTTGGTGATATCGGGACGACGACGACGGGGATCATCAGCAGGTAGGGGTTCAAATTTAATTTCTGCATCTGGGTTAATCAGGTTTTGTACAGCCTGAGCTAGTTCTAAAATCGTATATTCATCAGGATTCCCCAGATTTATAGGTCCTGTATGTTCACCATTCATTAATCGCATTAGCCCATTTACTAGGTCAGAAACGTAACAAAAGCTCCGGGTTTGTTGACCTTCACCATAAACAGTTAAAGGCATACCTCGTAATGCTTGCGCCACGAAATTGCTGACTACGCGCCCATCATTTTCCAACATTCTCGGTCCATAAGTGTTGAATATCCTGGCAACGCGAATCTCGACTTTATTCTCTCTGTAGTAGTCAAATGCCAGGGTTTCAGCCATTCTTTTGCCTTCATCATAACATGAGCGAATGCCAATGGGATTGACGCTGCCTCGATAATCTTCAGTCTGAGGATGAATTTCTGGATCTCCGTAAACTTCGCTTGTAGAAGCTAATAAAAATCTGGCTTTAACCCGTTTAGCTAAACCTAACATATTGAGTGTACCAATGACGTTAGTTTTAACAGTTTTAATGGGGTTATACTGGTAATGCACAGGGGACGCTGGACAAGCCAGATGATAAACCTGATCCACTTCTAAGCGAATTGGTTCGGTAATGTCGTGACGAATCACTTCAAAATTAGGATTGTCTAACCAATGGAGGATATTATGTTTCTTTCCTGTGTAGAAATTGTCCAAACAAATGACTTCATGACCATCATTCATTAATCGGTCAATCAGATGAGAGCCAATAAAACCAGCGCCGCCTGTCACTAAAATTCTCATATTTTTCCTTCTACTAACATCTACTTTCAGTATCCATATCATGCTGCTTTATATTACCCATATTGGCAACAAAAAAGCAGAGTTAATATAAATTTTGTGGATGGCTTTTAAGTTTGGTGTTAATTGCCTGCCAGATATTCTCTAATCAATAGGTTTATTTTGCAATACCTTGTCCAAATTGGAAAAGGCTTTGATTTGTATGTTGGCTTGTGGAACATAAACGTTCGCGGAGCAATAGCATGAAACCCAACAAATGCCTTGGGTTGCGCTGTCACTTAACCCAACAAAGCAGAAAATGGACAAGGTATTGTTTTGGGGAAGTTTTATCAAATCTTCAAGAAAAGAATACAATTTTTTAATTGAAATTTCTCAATATTTCAGTGGTTATCTAACCAATGCAAATTGTTATTACTGCAAGATAAGTGACAGGGTAGAGAATTTTAGGTTGGGTAGAACCAAGTCAAGCCCAACGTTTGTGCGCGTCTGTTTAATTTTGTTTCATTGCCTTACCAACTTTTAGGGGCATAATTGTAGTTTATACAAAAAACTAGATAATTTACTGCATTCCAACCCTGTGGCAAAATTTAGTAGAATCCTTACAAACCTAGTATTCCCAGCATGACCGTAACTATTCCTAATCTCCCCAGTCTTTACGAAGCCTTTTCCACAGAAGCCAAATGGCAAAAATTCTGGGAAGACAACCAAGTTTACAAAGCTGACCCCAACCACAAAGGCGAACCCTACTGCATCGTTATCCCTCCACCTAACGTGACTGGCAGTTTACACATGGGTCACGCCTTTGAAGGGGCTATCATTGACACCCTGGTACGTTACCACCGCATGAAGGGACGGAACACCCTATGGCTACCGGGAACTGACCACGCCAGTATTGCTGTACAAACGATTTTAGAAAAACAACTTAAAGCCGAGGGCAAAACTCGCCATGATTTAGGGCGGGAAAAGTTCCTAGAACGGGCTTGGCAATGGAAGGCGGAATCTGGTGGGACAATTATTAATCAGTTAAAACGGTTAGGGGTATCCGTAGACTGGACAAGGGAACGCTTTACTTTAGATGAAGGTTTATCAAAAGCGGTTTTAGAAGCATTTATTCGCCTTCATGAAGAGGGATTAATTCATCGTAGTAACTATTTGGTGAATTGGTGTCCCGCTTCTGGTTCGGCGGTATCTGATTTGGAGGTAGAACCCAAAGAGGTAAATGGGAATCTGTGGTATTTCCGTTATCCTCTCAGCGACGGTTCTGGGTTTCTGGAAGTGGCGACAACTCGCCCTGAAACTATGTTAGGTGATACAGGTGTGGCGGTTAATCCCCATGACGACAGATATAAACACCTGATTGGGAAAACCGTAACTTTACCAATTATGAACCGGGAAATCCCGATTATTGGTGATGAATTGGTGGACGCAACCTTTGGGACAGGTTGCGTGAAGGTGACTCCAGCCCATGACCCCAATGATTTTGAAATGGGTAAACGTCATGATTTGCCGTTCATTAATATTATGAACAAGGACGGCACGCTGAATGAAAATGCCGGTGATTTTCAAGGTCAAGACCGCTTTGTGGCGCGGAAAAATTTATTAGCCCGTTTAGAAGCTGAAGGCGTTTTAGTCAAGGTTGAGGAATATAAACATACAGTACCTTATAGCGATCGCGGAAAAGTCCCCGTTGAACCTCTGCTTTCTACCCAATGGTTTGTGAAAATCCGCCCCCTGGCTGATAAAACCCTAGATTTTTTCGATAATCAAGATTCCCCCAAAATTGTCCCTCAACGTTGGTCTAAGGTTTATCGTGATTGGTTAGTAAATCTGCGTGACTGGTGTATTTCTCGCCAATTGTGGTGGGGTCATCAAATCCCCGCTTGGTATGCTGTCAGCGAAACCGAAGGAGAAATTACCGATTCCACACCCTATTTTGTCGCTCGTAATGAAGAGGAAGCTTTAGAAAAAGCTAAAGTGCAATTTGGGGAAGATGTGAAATTAGTTCAAGACCCTGATGTTTTAGATACTTGGTTTTCCTCTGGACTGTGGCCATTTTCCACGTTAGGTTGGCCTGAAGAAACACCAGATTTAACGGCATATTACCCTACAGCGACCCTAGTGGCTGGATTTGATATTATCTTTTTCTGGGTAGCCAGAATGACGATGATGGGAACACATTTTACCGGAAAAATGCCGTTTAAAACTGTGTACATTCATGGTTTAGTCAGGGATGAAAATAATAAGAAAATGTCCAAATCAGCAAATAATGGGATTGATCCTTTATTGTTGATTGCCAAATATGGGACTGATGCCTTACGCTATACCTTAATTAAGGAAGTTGCTGGGGCTGGTCAAGATATTCGTTTAGAATATGACCGCAAAAAAGATGAATCTATTTCTGTCGAAGCTTCTCGCAATTTTGCCAATAAGTTGTGGAATGCAGCCCGATTTGTAATGATGAATTTGGATGGACAAACCCCATCCCAATTAGGTCAACCAGTTCCCACAGAATTAAGTGATAAGTGGATTCTTTCCCGTTTTAACCAAGTTGTTAAACAAACAAATCATGATATTGACAATTATGGTTTAGGAGAAGCAGCAAAAGGGCTTTATGAATTTATTTGGGGTGATTTCTGTGATTGGTATATTGAATTAGTCAAATCCAGATTACAGAAAGAAGCAGAACCAACATCTCGTAAAGTTGCCCAACAAATCATCGCCTACATTTTAGAAGGGATTTTAAAATTACTTCATCCCTTTATGCCCCACATTACAGAGGAAATTTGGCAAACTCTCACCCAACAACCTGCCGAAAATCCCCAACTTTTACCTTTACAATCCTATCCTGAAGCCGATGAAAATTTCATTGATTCAGTTTTGGAAACACAGTTTGATTTATTAATTGGCACAATTCGGACAATTCGCAATTTACGGGCGGAAGCAGATATTAAACCAAGTGTAAAAATTACCGCAAATTTGCAAACTGAAAGCGAAAGTGAAAAATTTATTCTCACTGCGGGACAGACTTATATTCAAGATTTAGCCAAAGTGGAAACTTTGACAATTTTTGATCCTAATCCTGTTATTGTTCCCCAAGAGATTGCACAAGTTGAAGATAATAAATATTGGGGTGGATTAAAGATAATTGGTTTAACAATTGTCGCCCTTATCGGTTTAAAAGTAGCTGTATTTGTGGGAAATACGGCATTAGATATTCCCTTCTTTGGTACTAGCTTTGAAATAGTTGGTTTAGGTTATGTTGGTTGGTTTGCTTTCCGTTATTTACTCAATGGGGAAGCAAGAGAAGAGTTATTTGCAAAATACTTTCCACCCAGTGAAACACCAACTGAATCAGAATTACCACCAACCCCAACTGAAGAAAAAGAAAATTCCATTTCGGGTGTTGTCGGGACTGTACAGGTAGTTATTCCCTTAAAAGGAGTTGTAGATATTGAAGTTGTCCGTGCAAAACTGGAGAAAAGCTTACAAAAAGCCGAAGCGGAAGCCCAATCTTTAAGTGCCAGATTAAGCAATTCTAAGTTTGTGGATAAAGCACCCGCAGACGTAGTGCAGACTGCAAGAGAGGCTTTAGCAGAAGCACAAAAACAAGCAGAAATTTTACGCATACGTTTGGAGACATTATCGTAGATATTGCTTTAATGGGTGATTGGTAATTGGGAAAATTCGCTATAGCGGTTATCTTTCGGACGCAATACAATTGAGGGCGGGGAAACCCCGCCCCTACAGGTTTTACGATTTGCTGATTGTATCTCACTCAAGTGCATACCGCTATATTACCCATTACCTATTCCTTAAAAATTATGTTATATCTTGCCCAAGTACATAAAAATGATTTTTTAGATCAATATCAATTACGTTTATTAGCACGACAAGAATCAGAAAACTTTTGGTTAACAATTTCAGAAGAAACTTTAATTCTGTTAGGAAAGGGAAATACTACAAGTAATAACTTATTAGTCTTAGTTAAACTATCTTCTACAGGTGAAATTGAAACAATTGAAGATGCTACTGACTGGATAATTAATTTAGTAGAAGTCTATCTTTCTACGGGAATTACTCCTGAATTTCTCAAAGAACAAGCAGTAAAAATGGAGAATTGGCAGCAAAGTTTAACCTTACAAAATCAAGATTTAGCCCGTCGTAGTTTAGAATTAGAAGCCCGTCGTGAACAAATTGAAGCTTTAGAAGAAAAATATCAGAACTATGATTTACATGATTAAGTTTATACATCTGCGCCCAACTAATCCTTAATCAATCCCTCCAGTATCAGCTTACAGTTGAGGGAATGTGCGATGCCTAATGTCAAGTGTAGCGATCGCTCTCAGTCAGTATATCACTATTATGATACTAATTTATTCCTAAGCTATAGAAGTAATATTCATCACTAACTTTTGATTAAGGTCGTGAGCGATTTAACCATTGAAGATGGGACTGTAAAATATTTCTTATAAAACCTCACCCAGAGACACAAATAAACCCTCTTTGCGCCTCTGCGTGAACTTAATCCTTAATCAACCCCTCCAACATCACCTGTAAATCCTGCGTCAAATCACTAACACCCTGACGCAAAGCTTGTTTATTCCCTTGACAATTTTCCCATCTTGTATTCACATTAATCGGTTCACCAACAGAAATCATTGATTGTTTTAAACCTAAACGTGGTCTTCCTGGTAAAGTAGAATTCTGAATGCGAGACAACATATCAAACATTAATAAAAGGGTTTCGGCAAATCTTTCTGGTGTGGGTTTTTCCAGAATATAATCAGCAGTAACCGCCACAAAACTTTCAGCAATTCTCATGTGCTGCATTTTCAAATCTGCTTCTTCTGCCACCCAATCGGCTAGACCACGTTTAAAAGGTGGTAAACTTGGAATATCGGCAATATCATCTCGATAAATATAATTCCAACCAGCATCTTCTAAACGGCGACATCTATCAATAAAATTACCTTGAGACTGCACATTAAAATACTTTTCCGTAATTTTCAAAGCCGTATCCATCAAACGGTGTAATCTAGTAATTAAAACTTCATTTATAGGAACTTCTGAACTGATAATTTCTGGAAATTCCTGATGATAGAAACGCCGATAAAATTCCTCCATTTCCGAAATCAGATATTCAGCTAAACGCAGCACCCGCTGATATAAAATTCCTTCCTGTTCCTTACCATTTGCACTAATTTCCGTCATAGGTAAACCGCTATCAGCCTCTAATTTAGACAACAGCCAATCTATTTTTTGCCAAGGGGGATTAACATAACTATATTTAATGCCAATAGGAATAATAAAAACCTGTTCTTCGCGGTTAGCCTTTTTTAAATCTTCCACACACCAAAAACCCAACTGGGCTACACCCGGTTCTAAAGGACTGACTATACTACTGTGTCCATTTGTACCACCTTCAGGAGCGATCGCTATCGGCATTTCTGCATTAGCAAATAATTCTCTGGCCGTTTGGATAGCATTTCTATCTACGCGTCTTCCCCTACGAATCGGTACACCACCAAGTCGAGAAAATAACCATCCTAACCAATTTCCTGCCCATAAAGTCATTCCTCTTTCATACATAAAATGACTGTGAACAGGGTATTTAAGATTAATACCTTTTTCCCTTGCTAACTGGGGGACAATCCGTGATAGCAGATATAACATAGACAGAGGATCTTCCACCTCTGGGTGACGGAAAGCGATTAAAAATCTGACCTTACCTGCCTGAAATTCGTGGTATAATTTGGCTAATCCTTCCGCATTTTTGGCTTCAATATTGACAATACCCGCAGGTAGCCAAGGTCTAGTTCTCACCCGCAAAATCAAAGGTAAAAACCAAGACACAACTTTAACAACGAAGGGATTATGACGTTGAGGAATAAATTTAAGCGGAGGTTGGGTAGAATGAATAGATTTAGGCAAGTTGTTCTCCTGTAGTGTGGCAAAAAAGCTAAAGTTGAGAAATCGTTGCTAATTTAATTATCATAGTGAATGCTCACCAGATATGAACACACCACCCGACCAGCGAAAATTTGCCCCCGCAACCCAACGCAACCGCGAACCCATTCTAGAATTGCTTTTACAAATATTGCCTCAACATGGGACTATTTTAGAAGTCGCCAGTGGCACAGGTGAACACGCTACATTTTTCTCCTATCACCTCGCACCTCGACAATGGCTGCCTTCCGACCCTAACCCCGAACTGCGTGCTAGTATCGCCGCATGGGCTGAATTTTTCCCCTGTGAAGCCATGCAACCACCCATAGATTTAGATGCTAGTTCACCAATATGGCCTGTAGAAACAGAACCATTTCCAGAGCCACCTATTTCTGCTATTGTCAATATTAACATGATTCATATTTCCCCTTGGTCAACCTGTTTAGGACTAATGGCAGGGGCTGGGCGGATTCTGCCCCCCGATGGTATACTTTACTTATATGGTCCCTACAAACAAAATGGAGAACATACCGCACCCAGTAACGCTGCTTTTGATGAGTCCTTACAAGCACAAAATCCAGATTGGGGAGTGCGTAGCTTAGAAGATGTAGTTAAAGCCGCTGAGGCACAAAATCTAACATTGCACCAAACTCACCCCATGCCAGCAAATAACTTTTCCCTAGTATTTAAACATAATTAAGGCTTGCTGAATTGAAATATGGCTTTTATTCTTTGCGACTTTGAGTGAGATATTTTCATGAAAATTAATGGAGGTTAGCGGACTCGAACCGCTGACATCCTGCTTGCAAAGCAGGCGCTCTACCAACTGAGCTAAACCCCCAAGTCTGTTTTTTATGTAAAAAAGGTCAATTTTACATAACCACATTATCATAAACTATTATTATTAATTTGCCAATACCATGAACCAAGAAAATCTGATAGTTGTTGCTGCACTATATAAATTTGTGAGTTTACCTGATTGTAGCGAACTGCAAGCAGCCTTATTATCCTTTTGTCAATCACAAGGAATTAAAGGAACTATCTTACTAGCACAAGAAGGAATTAACGGTACAATTGCTGGTTCTCGTCAGCAAATTGACACAGTTTTAGCCTTTCTTCGCAATGATTCACGGTTTGCAGATTTAGAACATAAAGAATCCTACACAGAAATTCCCCCATTTGAGCGGTTAAAAATCCGCTTAAAGCCAGAAATTGTCACTTTAGGCTTACCAGAAGTAAACCCGGCGGAAAAAGTAGGAACTTATGTCAAACCCGAAGACTGGAATGATTTAATTTCTAACCCAGAAGTCACAGTCATTGATACCCGCAATGATTATGAAGTCACCATTGGGACTTTCAAAGGAGCAGAAAATCCGCAAACTCAGATATTTCGAGATTTTCCCGAATATGTACAAAAACATCTTGACCCCAAAAAGCATAAAAAAGTAGCAATGTTTTGTACTGGAGGAATTCGTTGCGAAAAAGCCTCATCTTATCTACTTTCTCAAGGTTTTGAAGAAATTTATCACCTCAAAGGAGGGATTCTCAAATATCTAGAAGAAGTTCCCCAAACAGAAAGTTTATGGGAAGGAGAATGTTTTATTTTTGATGAAAGAATCACAGTTAGTCATAACTTAGAAATAGGAAATCAAGAATTATGCTTTGCTTGTGGATATCCCATTTCCGAAAAAGATAAAACCTCCCCAGAATATGAAAAAAGTATTTCCTGTCCCCACTGTTTCCCTACCTTAACACCCGAAAAAAGAAAGCGATTACAGCAAAAATGGAAACATTACCAATCAATAAATTCAACCAATCCTTAATTTCTTCCTTTCCTCTCTGCGCCTCTGCGCCTCTGCGAGAAAAAAATCAAGATATAGAAAAAACCCTAATATCCAAAAGTGATCATTACAATATATTAATACAGAAACCTTTGGAGAACGATTTGTGGTAGCTAATCCCCCGCGCACTCAACCTCACACCAGTCAGAAATTAGGCAACTTTGCACAAAGACACATTGGACCAAACCCCGATGACGTTCAGCAAATGCTTGATATCTTAGGTCTTTCCAGCCTTGGTGACCTCATTGATAAAACAGTACCACAGGCAATTCGTTTTCATCAAACCCTAAATCTACCAGCAGCACAGAGCGAATATGCAGCGCTGGCAAAATTAAAGCAAATAGCGGATAAAAATCAAGTTTATCGCTCATTTATCGGCATGGGATATTATGACTGTATTACCCCTACCGTCATTCAACGCAACATCTTAGAAAATCCCGGTTGGTATACAGCTTACACCCCTTATCAGCCAGAAATTGCCCAAGGACGTTTGGAAGCGTTGTTAAATTTCCAAACCATGATTATTGACTTGACGGGTTTAGAAATTGCTAACGCTTCTTTACTTGATGAAGGAACAGCAGCCGCAGAAGCAATGACTATGAGTTATGGTGTCTGCAAAAATAAATCACATAACTATTTTGTGTCCTATGAATGTCATCCTCAAACCATTGATGTTTTGCAAACACGCGCCAAACCTTTAGGGATAAACATCATTATCGGTGATCATCAAACCTTTGATTTTACCGAAACTATCTTTGGTGCAGTTCTGCAATATCCCGCAACTGACGGGACAATTTACGACTATCGCAATTTTATCACAAAGTCTCATGCTCAGGGTGCATTGGTGACTGTAGCCGCAGATCCTCTGAGCTTATTATTGCTCACACCCCCCGGTGAATTAGGGGCTGATATTGCCGTAGGTAGCACCCAACGCTTTGGTATTCCCTTGGGCTTTGGGGGACCACACGCTGCTTATTTTGCCACGAAGGAAGAGTATAAACGACTTGTTCCAGGGCGAATTGTGGGGGTATCAAAGGATATTCATGGTAAACCTGCGTTACGTTTAGCTTTGCAAACCCGTGAACAGCACATCCGCAGAGATAAAGCCACCAGTAATATTTGCACAGCGCAGGTTTTATTGGCAGTGATGGCGAGTATGTATGCAGTTTATCATGGACCAGATGGATTGAGAGCGATCGCCCAAAACATCCATCAACTAACCGCAACTTTAGCCGCAGGACTGAAAAAGTTAGGTTATAAAATCACTTCTGAAAACTTCTTTGATACCTTGCGGGTAGAATTAGGAAATACCAAATTAGAAGCAATTCTCGACGCTGCACATGAGAGAAATATCAACTTGAGAATTTTTGATAATTCAACTGTGGGTATTTCCTTAGATGAAACTACCACAGAAGTAGATTTAATTGACATTTGGCAAATTTTCGCATTGAAAGATCAATTACCTTTTACAGTTGAAGAATTACCAATTTCTAATTCTCAATTATCCCGTGAAAGTAAATACCTCACCCATCCAGTTTTCAATCGTTATCATTCTGAAACTGAATTATTACGTTATTTACATCAACTAGAAAGCAAGGATTTATCATTAACAACTTCAATGATTCCCTTGGGTTCTTGTACCATGAAGTTAAACGCAACTTCAGAAATGATTCCCGTTACTTGGGCAGAATTTGGGAAAATTCATCCTTTTGCGCCAATTTCGCAAACTAGAGGTTATCAAATCCTGTTCCAACAACTAGAAGCATGGTTAAGAGAAATTACAGGTTTTGCGGGAATTTCCTTACAACCAAATGCAGGTTCTCAAGGTGAATATGCGGGACTTTTGGTAATTCATGAATATCATCAAAGTCGCGGAGAAGGACACAGAAACATTTGTTTAATTCCCCAATCTGCACATGGTACAAATCCCGCAAGTGCGGTAATGTGTGGGATGAAAGTTGTGGGAGTTGCTTGTGATGATCATGGTAATATTGATGTTGAAGATCTAAAAGCCAAAGCTGAAAAACATAGTCATGAATTATCAGCTTTAATGGTGACATATCCATCAACTCATGGGGTATTTGAAGAAGCAATTCAAGAAATTTGTGCAGTAATTCATTCTCACGGTGGACAAGTTTACATGGACGGCGCTAATATGAATGCCCAAGTCGGTATTTGTCGTCCTGGTGATTTTGGTGCAGATGTCTGTCATTTGAACTTACACAAAACCTTCTGCATTCCCCATGGTGGTGGTGGTCCCGGTATGGGTCCCATTGGTGTTGCTTCCCACCTTGTCCCGTTTTTACCAGGACATTCTGTAGTAAGAATGGGTGGTGATTTGGGTGCTGTTTCTGCTGCACCTTGGGGTAGTGCGAGTATCTTAGTGATTTCTTGGATGTATATTATCATGATGGGTGCAGATGGGTTGACGGAAGCCACCAAAATTGCCATTTTGAATGCTAATTACATGGCTAAGAAATTGGAATCATATTATCCGGTTTTGTATCAGGGAAAAAATGGTTTAGTGGCACATGAATGTATTTTAGATTTGCGAAGTTTGAAGAAATCAGCGCAGATTGAAATTGATGATGTTGCGAAGCGGTTAATGGATTATGGTTTTCATGCACCTACTGTTTCTTGGCCTGTAGCTGGGACAATTATGGTAGAACCAACGGAAAGTGAATCTAAACAGGAATTAGATAGATTTTGTGATGCTTTGATTGCGATTCGTGAGGAAGTTGCGGCAATTGAATCTGGTAAAATGGACATTCACGATAATCTTTTGAAAAATGCTCCTCACACTGCGGAAAGTTTGATTATTGGTGAGTGGAATCATCCCTATTCCCGTGAACAAGCTGCTTATCCTGCACTTTGGAATAAGGAATATAAGTTCTGGCCAAGTGTGGGGAGAATTGATGCTGCTTTTGGGGATAGGAATTTTGTTTGTTCTTGTTTACCGATGGAGGCTTATAGTTAGTTAATTGTAGGGTGCGTTACATTTCATTAACGCACCGTTTTCATTGTGGGATAAGGTGCGTTACGCTGGCACTAACGCACCCTACGAGCTAATAGCTTATGAAATCAGGGATTTTATTTCATCAATACTAAAAGGAGGTGACTTTCGATGAATCATTGCATGACAATTTGGACAAATAGGACGCAAATCTTTTACAGGATCAACCTCATATTCTGTGCGTATTTGCGACAGTGGTTTAAGATGATGAACATGAATAAAACCTTCACCTAATTCACCAAAGGTTTGACCAAAATTGAATCCACAAATAAAACAACTTGTACCATAGTGTGAAATACATTTTTGACGTGCTTTCGGATCACGTTCATAGGCATTGACAGAGATTTGATGTATTACACCTTCCCGAAAAATTTCAGATGGGTTAACTTCTTCAGCAAAAAATACTGTATCTTTGGTTATATCTTTAAGGCTAACTTCATGGTTTGCTATATATTTACTCGCAAGAAAATTATAAGTTTCTTCTATATAAGAATCATCTAAATTACCTAATTGCGTGCCAAAACGATATCCTAAATTGTTCCATGTCAGACGCTTATTTAATGTTTTATTTGTATATGTTTTTTTTGATGATTTTGCATTTAACCATCCCATCTTAAATTGTGCAAGTCGCCTATTATCAGGAGGATTACGATCATCTCTTTCATATACTAATTCATTAAAAATTTTCTCATATAGTAAATTAGAAGATTTATCTTTATCTACAAATTGATCATTGTTATTAACCCAACCTAATAACTCTAAAGCTTTAGCAACTTCATGGTGCATTTCCCATATAAAATTATTACGAGTTGCATAACCAATAGACCAAACAGACCACCAAAAATATTTATCATTTATATGTTTGTAAGCGTCAAATCCAGTTGCATCGCAAAATAAATGTCCCATTCTTCCATATAGAGAGTTAACAACTGGACGACCACCTTCAATATTAGCTAATTCTGCAAGCTGAGTTGCTGTTACTTTCCTATTGGGGGTATGATACTGCACTTGAAGTAAACGACGTTGTTTTTCACTGATACGAGACTGAATTGCAGTTAAACCAGTTACGTAATCATCGACAGATGGTACTTGAGTTAATTTGTAAATACGAACCATAAAATACTAGGTAAATTATTCTAACTTAGTGCGATGGCAAAGCACGACCTAGAAATCGCTCATCTTCTAGCTTAGATTAAGGAAAGCAACCCAACATAATTAAAATATCTGATTCATATTTTTTGTCTGAATCAGGATATCCAGGATTTTAGGATTTACAGGATTGTTATTTGTAAGTTGTTGGTGGGATGCTGAAATTGTAATTGTCTGAATCAGGATGTCCAGGATTTTAGGATGTACAGGATTGTGATTTGTAGGTTATTGGTGGGATGCTGAAATTGTAATTGTCTGAATCAGGATGTCCAGAATTTTAGGATGTACAGGATTGTTATTGATGAATTATCTGTGAATATTGAAAGATGATAAAATCCAGTTACAGTAATAGTCAAGAATTAACAGCGGATAATTTAACTGATAACTTATCTATCATCCCAAAATCTCTATATTTTATAGACAATCAAACAACTACATCCTGAAAATCCTCTAATCCTGGTTATCCTGATTCAGACAGATTGTTATTGATGAATTGTCTGTGAATATTGAGATATTATAAAATACAGTTACACCAACAGTCAACAAATAAAAACAAATAATTTAACGGATCACTTATTATCTAACATCCTAAAATCTGTACTTCTCATAGACAATCAAACAACAACATCCTGATAGCGAAGCGTGGCGTTAGCCATAAATCCTTAAATCCTGGTTATCCTGATTCAGACAAAAATACCCTCAAAATCCCCACTTCAAATAAACAACAACATCCTGTAAATCCTTAAATCCTGGATATCCTGATTCAGACAAAAATACCCTCAAAATCCCCACTTCAAATAAACAACAACATCCTGTAAATCCTTAAATCCTGGATATCCTGATTCAGACAAAAAATACCCTCAAAATCCCCACTTCAAATAAACAACCACATTCTGTAAATCCTTAAATCCTGGATATCCTGATTCAGACAAAAAAATCCTCAAAATCCCCACTTCAAATAAACAACAACATCCTGAATATCCTCTAATTCTGGAAATCCTGATTCTGACAAATTAACCCTGATATCTAGAATTAAAAACCTTCTTATATTCCAACTTTAACGCACCAAAATTAATCAATAAACCCACAGGAAAATTATAAGCTACCAAATAATTTTTCGCTTGCGCTAAATGAACATATTCTAAATTAATTATCGCTTTCAACTCCACCACAACCTGATTTTCAACTATAAAATCCGCCCTTCTTGTTCCTACTTCAATTCCCTCATAATAAATTACTTGTTCTACCTCTCTTCCAAAACCTAAACCTGATTTTTGCAACTCAATTTCCATACATCTTTGATAAATAACCTCCTGAAAACCATTTCCCAAAGTTCGGTGTATTTTCATTGCACAGCCATTAATGATATATGTGATTTCATCTAATTTTCTATTTTGGGTATTAGGTGTGTTCATGGATTTACAGGATTGTTATTTGTAGGTTGTTGGTGGGATGCTGAAATTGTAATTGTCTGAATCAGGATGTCCAGGATTTTAGGATGTACAGGATTGTTATTTATGAATTATCTGTGAATATTGAAAAATGATAATTACAATCACAGTATATTATCTATCATCCAAAAATTGCCATTTTTCCTAAACAATAAAAAAATTACATCCTGTACATCCTCTAATCCTGGTTATCCTGATGCAGACAAAAATACCCTCAAAATCCCCACATCAAATAAAAAACCACATCCTGTAAATCCTCAAATCCTGGTTATCTTGATGCAGACAAAAATACCCTCAAAATCGCCACATCAAATAAAAAACAACATCCTGTAAATCCCTTAATCCTGGTTATCCTGATTCAGACAAAAATATTCTCAAAATCCCCACATCAAATAAAAAACAACATCCTATAAATCCTCTAATCCTGGTTATCCTGATTCAGACAAAAAAAATCAGATTGATAGTGTATTATAAAGATAAACCTCACCAAAAGCATATGTAATTATGAATACATTAGAAAAATTAGAATTGCTGAGTGAAAACTGTAGCGACAATACAGAATTAGAAAGAATTATTGGGCAACTCCTAAATGTAATTTTAACTCGTCATCGTCAAAAACTAGCTACATATAACTTAGATATAGATAATTTTGAAAAAAAATATGAACTCACTTCTGAACAATTTGTAGAACAATTTAACTCAGGAAATTTAGGGGATGAAATGGATTTTTTTGAATGGTTTGGTTTATGCGAACTCCGCAAAGATATTTTAACAAAAATCCATAAGTTAGAACAAGCCTTATGAAAAATATTAAAAACGCCGATGATTATTTAGCTTGGATCAAATCTATAATCACACTTTGTCCAAAAATTGTAAATTTTAAAATTCTTAGAGAAGAAGCACAAACTGATAAAGGTTTATGGCGTTATCGTGTGATATTAAAAGATGGTAGTTTTTTAGAAATGTTTGAGTTTTTTAAAATAGAACCTGGACAAGTAGAAATAATTAAATATAGTTTTCATTGGCAAACTGAAAATAGAGAACTAATCAAACGTTGGGATAACGCACCCCATCATCCTGAAATTGCAACCTATCCTCATCATTTACATGATGGTTCTGAAGACTCTGTTTTTCCATATTTACCTGTTGATATTGAAGAGATTTTTAAACTCCTTTAATCCTGGATATCCTGATATAGCTTGGCTATCAGACAAACTGGAGATATCATTCCCATATTTAATCCTCGAAAACAGAAATGGTTAGACCATTTTCTTTGGTCAGCAGATGGTTTAAAAATTATTGGTATTACTGCTACAGGAAGGGCTACTTGTAATCGCTTAGACCTCAATGATGAAAGGCATAATGAAGGTTCTATTATCAAAGCACGTCGTTTTTGGATAAAAGGTGGTTGGCATCCACCAGATGAAGACCCGCGACAAAGTTGAGAAAACCCAACACTTTCACAATAATTATAGATGATGATTAATTTGTTGGGTTTTACTGTGTTCTACCCAACCTACAGTTTCTATGGTTCGTTGGTAATTTGTAGGTTATTTATTGGTGGGATGCTGAAATTTTAATTGTCTGATAGCGTAGTGTGGCGTTAGCCATATCAGGATAACCAGGATTTTAGGATGTACAGTTTTCATTGTCGGATATGGTGCGTTACGCTGACGCACCCTACTAACTAAATTTCTGTTTTGAAAATCTGTTCTAAACGATGATTTTGATTTTCTGCTCCTTTGAATAAATCATGCCAATCATCTGGAGGATGGCCGCTTTCTAGCATTTTCTGAAAAACTCGATAAGCGTCGGTTTTACTTTGATATGCTCGCTTGGTGTTTTCGTTGTTTACCCAAACATAAACAATAATTTTACTCTGTTGATGATATCTAAAAAATAATCGGTATTGTTGAAAAAATTTAGCTCTAAACCAGTGTTTGTATTCATGTCCCAAGGTTGTACCTTGACGATAATCGTTTAATGTTGGATCTTGAGGAATGACATTAAATGCAAGTTTGAAAATAGCAGCTAACCGTTTTGTGGCGTTTTTCTGTTTGTATTCTTGAGGATATTTTTGACGTAAGTTTTCTACCTGTATGATCAGTTCTTCTAACTGTTCCAGAAATAAGGAGTGAGCAAATATAGTCCATCCATTAATTATTAAAGATTGATTTTCAGACACCTTTACTCATCCTCGTCTGATAGTGGTGCATCCAGATCAACATCCACATCAACAACTGAGGATTGAATACGGGTTACTAAATCTGGTTTAATTGGTTGTATATGCTGAGGATTTTTTTGCATATCCTGGGCGATAAAGTTTAAAAATTCCCCCAATATCGGATCTTCTTCTTTTTGATCAGCGCGAGAAATAATTACTTTACCGTCAGGTTGAATCACATAGCGGATTTTATCACGTTTACCCAAGCCTAGAGCTTTACGCACGGGTTCGGGTATTGTGGTTTGATATCTATCTGTTAGGGTAGACTCTGAGGATGGTATGGGTTTGACAAACATAACAATTTTGAGATTTATACTCTATTTTCAATGTAATGCAATTGCATTGTGTTGTCAATGTTTATGTTTACCGATGGAGGCTTATAGTTAATTTGTAAGGTGCGTTAATTGAAATGTAACGCACCATTTTGATTTTTTTATTGAAATGGTGCGTTAAGCTTGTGCCAATGTACTCTATTAACTTGATATATAGCCATAATACCACTTTTTATATGTTAAGTTATACTTACATATATTTAGTTATCAGTCATAGAGAGTATGCAAGACGGCAACATGAACTGGATAATCTGGACAAACATCAACAACAACGTGTTAGTTTTTTCAAGTCTATTGCTATTGAAAAAATTTCTGAGAATTATATCGCTGCTCTCAGTGATGAAGATCAGTTTTATCTATTGAAGGCTATTCAAGAGAGAAATGATGCTGAAAAACTTGGTGAACATCTGAAGAATGCAGCAGGAGTTGTAGTCGGTGTTGGTATTTTAGCTGCGATTTTTGGTTTGGGTATTGGTATTGGTAGTTCTTGGTTTGGGGATTAGTGCGATCGCTCATTTTTTACCTTTAACTTAGAAAACACAACATTTTCACAATAATATAGATGATGATTAAATTGTTGGGTTTCATTGCAGAAGTGTTGAATGTTAGGAAAAGATTAAAAAAAAGTACCATAATTTGATACAATCTAAAAAAATATAGATAAAGAATTATCAAATTATGCGCTTAAAGAATTTCCCAGAAGTGGTCAAAACAATATTGAAACCATTGCCCAAAAAAGATTATCCAGTTCTGGACACATTTTCATTTGTATCAGTGTGGTTACAGTATGTCATGGATAAAAGTATAGTGAGTATGAGAGATTTATTTCAAAGACTAAATAATCAAGGGATAGATTTAAAAATATCAAATTTTTCCAAGGCAAGTAAAAAGAGAGATACTCAAGTATTTTTGGAGATAATAACTGAATTAAACAATCAACTGAGAAAGAAAAAAGGAAAGGAAGAAACCCAAGCATTATTTCCTATAGATTCAACAATTATTACATTAACAAGTAAATTATTATGGAGTCAAGGATATCATCAAGTAAAACTATTTTGTGGGTTAGATAGTTTGACATCAGAAGTTGGTGGAATGGTGATTCATTTTGGGCAAGGACATGACCATAAATATGGACAAGAAACAGTAGAAGCAATTCCGTCAAAAGGAGTAGGGATAATGGATAGAGGATTTGCATCCTCCGAAAGAATATCTGAATTAAAACAACAAAAAAATAAAGCTTTTGTCTTAAGAATTAAAAATAATGTCACTTTAGAAATGCTAGAAAATGGTAATTGTAAAGTTGGCAAAGATGAAAGAGAAGTGGAAATTAGAGTAGTAGCATTTTGTGATATAGAAACTAAGAGTGAATTTCGTTTAGCAACAAACTTATTAAATGAAGGAGAAGAGCAAGTTAGTAATCAAGAGATTATGGAAATTTACATACAAAGATGGCAAATTGAATTGTTATGGAAATTCTTAAAAATGCACCTCAAGTTAGACAGACTTATGACAAAGAATGAGAATGGAATTAGAATTCAGATAATGTGCTGTTTAATCGCTTATTTGATATTGCAACTAATAGAAATACCGCAAGAATTTGGCAAAACTTTATTAGATAAACTCCGTTATCTTCAGTCCTATATGTGTCAGGAAATAAGTTATGTTCATTGGTTTAGAAAACTTATTTGGATAAGATGAAAAATAGCACTTATAGGCTAAGTTTATTTCAATATGTAAAGTTTTATTACGCTATTCAACATTTCTGGTTTCATTGCGTTCTAACCAACCTACAGTTTGTATGGTTCGTTGGTAATTTGTAAGTTATTGGTGAGATGCTGAAATTGTAATTGTCTGAATCAGGATGTCCAGGATTTTAGGATGTACAGGATTGTGATTTGTAGGTTATTGGTGGGATGCTGAAATTTTAATTGTCTGAATCAGGATGTCCAGGATTTTAGGATGTACAGGATTGGGCATTGCTGAATTAGGGTATGATAGAGGGAAAGGTGCGATCGCTAAACAAGACAATAATTCGTATTATTTGAATAAGGAGTTGGCACATCTGCAAATTTGAGATAGTGAATTAATAATTGAATAGAATATCTGAGCATTTCCTCAGATTTAGAATAACAAGGTAAAATCAGATTTTGAGGAGTATTGTTAATATCTGGTTTCTTAATCACCATGTTGCGTCCCTCCATTAATTACCTTAATTTTATAAAATATCCAACTTGTTAAACAACCATTTACACGCACTATCTACGTCTGGAACTTGTTCTCCTGGGGGTACAGGTGGACGATTTACCATCACAACCTTAATTCCGAGTTTCCTAGCGGCGATAATTTTGGGATATGTGGCACTACCACCGCTATTTTTGCTAACAATGGTATCTATATTGTATTTGAGAAGGATTTCCTGTTCGTTTTCTAAAGTAAAAGGACCGCGATCGCATAAAATTAATCCAGGTGGGACAATAACATCAGTATTTGGTGGATCAATCATCCGCATTAAAAACCAAATTTCCTGTAAATGTGCAAAAGTCGCAATTTCTTGTCTACCAATTGTTAAAAATACTCGTTTAGCTTGATTTGCTAAAACAGCAGCAGCAGCAAGATTATTTTCTACTTCTAACCAGCAATCATCCGCTAATTTTTCCCAAGCTGGACGAATTACCATTAATCGTGGAATACCTACTTCCTGGGTCGCTGCGGCCGCATTTTCAGAAATCTGATTAGCGAAAGGATGAGTAGCATCAATTAATAGATCAATTTGCATTTCTCGCAAATAATTAACCAATCCTGGGACACCACCAAAACCGCCAATCCGCACATTACCAACAAGATTAGCAGGTTTACGAGTTCGACCGGCTAAAGAAGCGATCGCCTCAATACCAGGAATATTTGCTACCTTAGCAGCCAATTCCACTGCATCACCAATTCCACCGAGAATTAAAACCCGCAACATATCAATTTTAGATTTTAGATTTCTACGAAGCTGTTGTATGTACAGTTTGCACTTGAATGAAATACATCATAGTCCCATCCTTGCTTGCGGGGAGGGGGTTGGGGTTCTTGTACTTCATAACACTCAAAGTGCTGTATGTTTATTCATTTTTAATTACTAATGTCTATTGACACCAGATTCTAGGATTTTAACTTGATTTTGGAGTTTTTCTACAGTTTGCAAATGCGATCGCTTTAATGAATAATTCAACCAAATAAAACTACCAGAAAAGATAGTTAAAACTACAACTAAAATACCTGTTAACAATTTCACCTGAAAATGCAGATGTTTTACGTGATTAACTTGATTTTCTTCTGGAAGTTGAGACATAGAAGCTAACCTGAGATTTTCATTATCTACCATCACCTCTATCTTCGTTTCTTCCACTTTTACAAATGTCACCTTACTTTGCAGCCATTGAGTAATTAACTCGGGACAATTTTTATTAAACCATTGCCAAGCCAGCATTTTAGCTACTGGCTTCGACTTTTTAGTCATAAATTTTAGAGTTTTATTGAGAGTTCCAAAATTAGACTTATGATTTATCAAATTTGTTGAACCAATATCATAAAGACAAGCTATAATGGCTTTAATTATAACTTCTTCTTGATAAATCAAGGTTTTTAATAAAAGTCTAAGTTCATTAATTAGTTGTTCCTCTTTCTCTTTCTCTTTCTCTTTTTCTTGAACCTTTTGTGTTAAATGATTAGATATTTTTACTGATTTAGACATATTAAAAGTATGGGTGGCTGGAAAAGTTTTTTTATTATAATTCCCCGTCCCCATTACCCAATCTTCCGAGAACCAGAAATTTTCGCCAAAGCATCTTGAAACGCGGGTGGTAACTGACGCATAATTTTACCTTTTTCCCGATCTAAAGCGACTAACGTTACCAAAGCAGTAATATATAAGTCTTGACCATCAGGAGAAATAAGGGTGTAGTCCCAGTTCATTCGCACTCCTGTCACCTCAGCCATCCGTGTTCTTACTAAGACTGGCATTCCTAATTTCACCGACTGATGATAACGAATTGACAACTCTACAACAGGCAAATCACAACCTAAAGCTACTAAATCAGCAAATTCAATGCCGATGGAACGTAAGCATTCTACCCGTGCTTCTTCCATCCATGTTAAATAAGTACCATGCCAAACTATACCCGCATAATCAGTATGGTGAGGTTGGGCCCGGACTGAATATTCAAACCAATTTTCAAAGGCCACATTAGTGACACTATCAATGGCGCTGGTTGGTGGTAATTGAGGCTGATTGATTTCTTTAGGCATAATAATAATTTTTACAAGGGACAGATGGCTAAAAAACCGATAAAACTTTGTAAATTGGATATTTGTCAACTATTTCTCATCTTATCAGATTGTCAGGACGTTGCGTACAACGCCCATGATTCCCAAAATTTGAGCAATACTGGTACATGAAGAAAGATAGACAGAAATTACAAAAATGACGATTCAACTTACAAATACAGGATTATTAGATTGGACTGGTGATACTTTAGCCTTTGGTCTATTTGAAGATGCGGTGGAGTTAACTGGGGATCTGGTCAAGTTAAATGATAAATTTGCGGGGATTTTAAAAGAAGTTATTACCGAGGAAGAGTTTACAGGTAAGGCTAATAGCACCGTTGTTATTCGTTTAGGTGGGACTTACCCAGTTAAGAAGGTGATTGTGGTTGGTTTAGGAAAACCAGACGCACTAAAACTAGACAGTTTACGCCGTGTAGCTGCGACTATAGCCAAAACCGCCAAAAAGCAAAAAACCAAGACTTTGGGTATCAGTTTACCACTGTGGAACAATGACCCAGCCACCACAGCCCAAGCACTAACTGAAGGCATAGAATTGGCACTTTACCAAGATATTCGCTTTAAATCTGAGCCAGAAGATAAAAATCCCAATATCGAAACCATTGATTTACTTGGTTTAGCTGGACAAGAAGCGGCTATTACTCGGGCAAATCAAATTGTTTCCGGTGTGATTTTGGCGAGACAGTTGGTAGCAGCGCCAGCGAATGCGGTTACATCTATTACTATGGCAGAAACTGCCCAAACGATCGCTCACGAATACGGGTTACAACTGGAAATTCTCGAACAGGAAGAATGCGAAAAACTAGGTATGGGGGCATTTTTGGGAGTCGCCCAAGCTTCTGATTTACCACCAAAATTCATTCACCTCACCTATAAACCAGCGGGTACACCTAAGCGGAAACTGGCAATTATCGGAAAAGGTGTAACTTTTGATTCCGGTGGATTGAACATTAAAGGCGCTGGTAGTGGGATTGAAACCATGAAAATGGATATGGGTGGTGCAGCGGCAACTTTAGGCGCAGCTAAAGCCATTGGGCAGTTAAAACCAGATGTGGAAGTTCACTTCATCTCCGCCGTTACCGAAAACATGATTAGCGGCAAGGCTATGCACCCAGGAGATATCTTAACTGCATCAAATGGCAAAACAATCGAAGTTAACAATACTGATGCTGAAGGGCGGTTAACCTTGGCTGATGCCTTGGTTTATGCGGATAAATTGGGTGTAGATGCGATCGTTGATTTAGCAACCCTTACAGGTGCTTGTGTGGTCGCTTTGGGTGAAGATATTGCCGGTTTATTTACACCAGATGACGCGGTAGCTTGCCAACTACAAACAGCCGCTGACAATGCTGGTGAGAAAATTTGGCGGATGCCGATGGAAGATAAATATTTTGAAGGGCTAAAATCAGGTATTGCCGATATGAAAAATACCGGACCCCGTTATGGCGGCTCTATTACTGCGGCTTTATTCCTGAAGCAGTTTGTTAAGGATACCCCTTGGGCGCATTTAGATATTGCCGGGCCAGTTTGGGCTGATAAGGAACATGGCTACAATGGTGCTGGGGCAACTGGTTTTGGTGTGAGAACACTGGTTAGCTGGGTTCTGAGTTAATTTAATTTCACCTCAACAGGGCGGGGAAACCCCGCCATTACCATAAATCTAGAAAACTGTGAATCAGGGTGTGAATTGTGAGTTTTGATAATGTTTGCAAAATCCTAGCAGAAAAATATCCCTTTGATTTTGCCAATTGGTTATTACCTGAAGAAGTTGAAAAAATTAAAGTCTTAAAAACCGAATTAAGCATTGAACCAATTCGCGCAGATTCCGTTATATTGCTGCAAACAAAAAACAGAATCCTACATCTAGAATTTCAAACCAATACTAAATCAGAAACTCCCATTCCGTTAAGAATGTTAGATTATTTTGTCAGATTAGTTAGACAGTATAATCTACCTGTTACCCAAGTGGTGATTTTCTTACAAGAAACAAGTAATGAAATCGCTTTTACCGAAGCTTATATTGATGAAATGACATCTCATTGCTATCGAGTCATCAGGATGTGGGAACAAGATTCAGCTTTATTTCTCAATAACCCAGCATTACTTCCACTAGCACCATTAACAAAAACAAATTCCGCACCAGAGTTATTATCCCCAGTAGCTACAGAAATTGCTAAAATTACAGATGTACCAGCCAGACAGAATACTGCTGCTTACACAGAGATTTTAGCAGGTTTACGATTCGAGAAAAATCTAATTCGTCAATTATTGAGTGAGGATATTATGCAAGAATCTGTAATTTATCAGGATATTTTGCAAAAGGGAGAACAGAAAGGAGAAAAAATAGGAGAACAAAAAGAAGCTGTTCGTTTTTTGAATCGTCTTTTAAATCGGCGGTTTGGGGAAATGGATTCATTTATAGTTGAACGGATTCGGTTATTACCTACTGAACAATTAGAAATATTAGGAGAAGAGTTTTTAGACTTTGCAGGAATATCTGATTTAGTTACTTGGTTAGATACACACCTTCCCAGAAGTTTATAGGATTTTTTCCAGATTCTCGATTTTTTGAAAAAGTCGGGAATCTAATTTTTGATTTGCTTTGTGACATTAGCAACACAATGGAGGGCGGGGTTTCCCCGCCCCTACAAGTTTGGTGATGAAAAACCGTACCTCATGACAGCTAAAACTGCTGTAATTATCAATACTATTTATTTAACTCTAAATAAAAATTAACAAGCGTAATTAAGTGAAATTAAATATACTAATTCTCTTGGTTTCAAAAAAAGTAGATTTTCTTATGCTTTTTTGATAATTTTAAATTTTTAAGTATTGCAATCTGATAAAATTTGTAAGGTTTCTATAAGCTCTGAGCAATGGGATCGACTGGTGTAAGGATCGCAATTGACGCAATGGGGGGAGATCATGCACCCGCTGAAATCGTCGCCGGCGCACTGCGGGCGCGAGAGGAATTGGGTGTAAAAATATTATTGGTTGGAGATCCCCAACAAATTGAGGCTATTATCCCGCCAAGGACAACTATGGCGGATTTGGAGATTGTTCCTGCCGAGGAAGCGATCGCTATGGATGAAGATCCTCTCAACGCAGTTAGACGCAAGCGGAAATCTTCCATCAATATAGCGATGGATTTAGTCAAAAATCAACAAGCAGATGCTGTATTTTCTGCTGGACACTCTGGTGCAGCTATGGCATCAGCTTTGCTGCGGTTAGGCAGATTACCGGGAATTGACCGCCCAGCAATTGGCACAGTATTCCCCACCATCAAAGCCGGCAAGCCAGTAATGATCCTGGATGTCGGCGCTAATGTAGACTGTCGCCCTAAATTTTTAGAGCAGTTTGCAGTCATGGGTTCAATTTACAGTCAGTATGTTTTGGGGACAGAAAAACCCAGAATAGGTTTATTGAATATTGGCGAAGAAGATACTAAAGGTAACGAAGTAGTTCTTCGCGCCCACCAATTGTTACGGGAAAATACTCAAATTAATTTTACTGGTAATGCGGAAGGGCGTGATGTATTATCCGGTGAATTTGATGTGATTGTCTGCGACGGCTTTGTGGGTAATATTTTATTAAAATTTGCCGAAGCGGTTGGAGGCGTAATTCTACAAATCCTGCGAGAAGAATTACCCCAAGGGATACACGGTCAAATCGGTACAGCAATTTTAAAGCCTAATCTAAAGCGCGTTAAACAACGCATGGATCATGCTGAACACGGAGGAGCTTTGCTTTTAGGTGTCAGCGGTATTTGTTTTATTGGTCATGGCAGTTCCCAAGCACCATCTATTTTTAGTGCCATTCGTATGGCTAAAGAAGCGGTAGATAATCAGGTGCTAGAAAGACTCCAGTCCCAATATCAAATTCTCCAAAATGAAAGTAGTTAGCTATTATTTCTTCAACGTGGAAATACTAAGTTAACAGCTATTTGTCATTTGTCATCCGATTTTAGATTGCGGATTTTAGATTCATAAATACTTTTGTAAATCTAAAATTCTTGATCTCTAATCTAAAATTGGGATTGTCATTGGTACTCGTTATTAATGCTTACAAACAAGACAACTGACAATTTACAAATGACAATTGACAATTGAGGAAAAAAAGAAGTGCAAAATTTTTTTAACGGTGGTATAGCAATTACAGGTAGTGGTTCAGCAGTCCCAGCAACTTGTTTACACAACCAAGAGTTAACTCAACTGGTAGAAACATCAGATGAGTGGATTGCCTCAAGAACAGGAATTCGTCAAAGACGGTTAGCGTTGCCCCCTGACTCACTGGCATCATTGGCCACTGCGGCTAGTCAACAGGCCATTGCTGCCGCTGGGATCACAGCAGCAGACATAGATTTAATTTTATTGGCCACCTCCACCCCTGATGACCTATTTGGCACTGCTTGCCGTGTTCAAGGTGAATTAGGTGCTACCAAAGCAGTCGCCTTTGATTTAACCGCCGCTTGTTCTGGTTTTGTCTTTGGTTTAGTTACAGCCGCACAATACATCAGAACAGGTGTCTATCAAAATGTACTTTTAATTGGGGCTGATATCCTCTCTCGATGGGTAGATTGGCAAGATAGACGCAGTTGTGTGTTATTTGGTGATGGGGCAGGGGCAGTGGTATTACAGGCTAATAAAAGCGATCGCCTATTAGGATTTTGCCTCAAAAGCGACGGTTCTCAAAACAATTGTCTCAACCTAGCCTATAACGCCTCTAGCACAGAACTGACACCAGAAATTCATGTATCTACAGGCAAATATCATCCTATTACGATGAACGGCAAAGAAGTCTACCGCTTCGCTGTGCAAAGAGTTCCAGAAGTGATAGACAAAGCCCTATTTGCAGCTAATCTCAAAGTTGAAAATATAGATTGGCTAGTATTGCATCAAGCAAATCAAAGAATTATCAATGCCGTTGCTGAACGCTTAGAGATTCCCGAACATAAAATTATCAGCAATGTTGCCGACTATGGTAATACCTCCGCCGCATCTATACCCCTGGCTTTAGATGAAGCAGTGCGAGCCGGGAAAATTAAACCTAATGATATCATTGCCACATCTGGTTTTGGTGCCGGTCTTTCCTGGGGTGCAGCAATTTTTCAATGGGGAAGATAGATAATTCAAAAGTCAAAAGTCAAAAGTCAAAAGTAGAAAATTAATACTAATAATCAATGACAACTGACAACTGACAACTGACAACTAACAACTGACCACCGACTAATAACAAATGACTAAAACTGCATGGGTGTTTCCCGGACAAGGTTCTCAAGCATTGGGAATGGGAATAGACTTGTTAAATCTACCATCTGCCAAAGAAAAATTTATTCAAGCTGAAGAAATTTTGGGTTGGTCTGTAATAGATATCTGTCAAAGTGATATTGACACCTTATCACGGACACTTTATACCCAGCCTAGTTTATATGTAATCGAAAGTATTATTGCTGATATTTTGCGAGAAAAAGGACAGCAGCCGGACGTAGTTACAGGTCATAGTTTAGGCGAATATATCGCTCTTTATGTGGCAGGTGTTTTTGAATGGTCGGCTGGGTTACATTTGGTAAAACGGCGGGCAGAATTAATGGATAGTGCTGCTGGGGGAATGATGGCAGCATTAATGAACTTTGACCGAGAAGAATTAGAAAAAGTTATTAGTGCCACACCTGATGTAGTTTTAGCAAATGATAACAGTCCTCTCCAAGTTGTTATTTCTGGAACTCCAGACGCTGTACAGGCTGTCATGTCACAAGTCAAAGCAAAACGGGCTATCCCCTTAAAGGTTTCGGGTGCATTTCATTCCCATTTAATGAAAGCAGCCGCAATGGAATTTCAAGAAGTTCTGGATTCAGTGATTTTTCAGTCAGCAACTGTCCCAGTTTTATCTAATGTAGATCCAATTCCAGCAGTGGCAGCGGAAACTTTAAAACAGCGTCTTTCTCAACAAATGACTGGTTCTGTCCGCTGGCGAGAAATTTGTTTGCAATTAGTAGAAGATGGCATTGAGAAAGTTGTAGAAATTGGTCCTGGTAACGTATTAACTGGTTTAGTTAAACGAACTGCACCTAGTTTAATTTTGCAAAACATTCGTAATGCTGCTGAGTTACCTGAATAGGTGAAGAAAACAGTCTTTTCAATACAAACCTCAACTTAGAACAATCTTCCTCATACAATGGAGTAATAAGAGTGCTGAAAATCGTAGTCAATGCAACCAAGGGTGGAGTAGGAAAAACAACAGTGGCTACAAATATTGCCTTACTACTAGCCCAGCAAAACAAACGTCTTTGGGCTTTAGACCTTGCTGGAAGAAGCCGAATGGGTAATTTCTTAAAATCTATAGATTACTTTGCAAATGACAGAAATAAGATAGATATTAGAGAAACAGAACCCTTACCTGATTCCTTTCCTGGTGCAAATAATTATGATTTTCTGGTTGCTGACACAGACGATTATTATAAAGTACCTGCTGCTGTAGTGACAAAGCGGGGATGGCGGCTGATTGTTCCTGTCGTCCCTGAGTACGATCCTATTGGATTAGAGGATATAGTTAAAGAAACAGCATCCCTCCTGAATTTTGGCCTTTTAATTGACATTGTTCCTAAAGTAAGAATTATTGTCAATAATAGATTTCCTAGTGATGATTATGATCAACCTTATGAGAAAGTCTCCAAATTGCTGCAAAATTATGGAATTGATGAATTTTTATCTCCTCATTGGTTGCCGTTTGTAAATTTGTCCCCTTTAGACTTTACATCGGATGAAATATTTTCGCAAAGTCTACGCTCTGTTCTTGCTGAACTTGATATGTGAGAAAATTTATGTCTAAGCTGACTGAGACACTTAAAAGTCAAATATCAGGAAATTTGAAAAATATATCTATAACGTTTGACTCGAATTTACTGGATCAAGAGTTAATTGATCAACTAGGTATTTATCTTTCTACAAAGTCAGCCAAAAAACTAATTGAATTATCCTTTGCTATTACTTCTACAAAAAAATTAGACATTCGAGAAAGCATAATAGATCAAATACAGTATAAATCAGCTAAACAATTAATAGAAGCAATATCTCAAAAACCTAAGACTAATACTGAGAAATTACAGCGAGTCACTGTTCCTCGATGGATGGTGTTAATTCTTGGTTCAGAAATTCATTTGGTGAATGGGAAATCTCCTATTACAACTGAGGATGCTATTAATCATGTATTTCACCTTTGTCTGGATTTATTAGAACAATCAATAGGCAATAATGGGCAATCTACAAAAAAGGTTAGTTGAGCATTTAATTTCTTTATCACCTAAAGACAAACGAGAGATTGCTAATCGCATTGTTCAAGTTTTAGGCGGTGATCCTGCGCCTCAAGTTACCAGACTTCCTCGACGCAGAGGACCGGGGGATGGTGGGTTAGATGGCAGGATTCCAATTTTGATCCAGGAACGTATTATCAAACAAAAATTAAAGCGTATGTCTGATGGTTTTGAAATACCCGTAGATACAATTAAAGAAGAATTTAAATGGGTTGAAACTAATGCTGGTTTTAATATCAAGATAGAAAAAAATGATTTTGACAGAGATACGCTGAATGCTTTTGTGGAGAATTTACGGCGTGAGAATATTTTTGCGGGAGTTATTGTCACAGCAGTTAAATTATGTCCAGATGCTGACGCAGAATTTAACCGTCATAACTCCAATGATATGGATTTGTGTCATCTTCTGTTAGAAAATTTGTTAAGTGGAGATATATCTTGTCCTAATATTTGCTTTGTTGCGGGTGATATTAGTGAAAACTTAAGAAAAAATTTGAGAGAATTTCTAACTTCTCAAAATTAATCTTTATTTAGAAAAAAACTAGATGAGATCACGGTAAAAAATCAACTTAACAATTACTCACACTCACACTTGGCGTAATCAACCTGCAAACAAAACTAAAAATATTCATGAATACACTTGAACAAAAAACTTGGATGACGCAAGCAGAGTATGCTAAAAAGCTGCGTCCTTTACTGCCGCCAGAAGCATTTTCACCTGATATCAATAAACTCTGGATTCTCTTAATTAATCTAGCAATTATGATTTTAGGTTGGGGGATTGCCAATCATCTTGATGACTGGAATTGGTATTTTATCTGGCTGTATTTACCATTAACATTGGTGATGGCTAATAGTGTGATTGTTTTGCTTTTTAGTACCCATGATTTGCTACACAGCCGTACAGTGAAAAATCCTTGGTTGAGACAAATAATTAGCTTATTGGGATTCACAATAGGATGGATGCCACCAACCTTATGGAAGGCAGTACACAATCGAGAACATCATAATAAAACAAATTCTTTACAAGATCCAGATCGCAATTATTTAGATAGTCAACCTAAAAGTTGGGGTAAATGGATTCAAAATGCTTTTGTACCGTCGGCTGAGGTAAATCCTATTTTATTGTTTATAGGAATGGGTCATGCTTGGGGAGTTCATACATTTCGGAATTTGACCTCAGTTGTATTATTCAATAATGATAAGGCTGAGTATCCTGTGGTGGCTTTTACAGTTAGTGGGAAAGAACGAAGAGCGATCGCTATAGAATTACTCATGATTATCGCCATCCATGCCACCATCTTGACTTACCTGGAGTTCCATCCCATTAAACTACTTCTTAGCTACTTCTTGCCTATCTGGATAGGCTATGCAGGTGTCATATTTTATATCTATACCAATCATATGTTGTGCCGCATGACAAATGTAAATGATCCTCTGATAAATAGTCTCTCTATTCGAGTTCCGAAACTATTTGATGTCTTACATTTAAACTTTTCTTACCATACAGAACATCACATTTTTCCAGGCATGAATTCAGATTATGCGCCAATGGTGCAAGAACTATTACAAACACATTACCCCGAACGATTCAACTTATTAAATGCTGGAAAAGCCTGGGAATTAATGGTGCAAACACCCAGACATTACAAAAATGATCATACCTTCACAGATTGGTCTGGAAATAAATCCGTAAACTGTCCAATCTTAGGGATAAATCTCACCGATATCTAGTCAAATTTAATCTGAACTTATGGAGAAGTAATCCAAAAACTTTCCCTGTTAATTCGATTACATCTCCATCCAAAGACGTTCTAATTGTCTTTGCCAAGCTGCTAAAACTTGTTCTCTTCCCTGGGCATTTTGGTCAATATCTCCTAATAATCCTTCGGCATAAAAACGATCCAGATTTTGCATAGTGGCTTCTAAAGATTGTCCCTGTTGTTTTGCGGCTTTAATAATTTCGCGGATACGAGTTTCTACTAAATTATTGAAAACATCATTAACACCAGCTCTATATAATGAAATCAGACGAGCGATCGCATTAGCAAAATCTCCATTAGTCAAAGTGCCACTATTATGCTGAAATACTCCCCAAACTACATCATCATAAACAGCATATCGTGTTTCCTGAGTATCATCAAAATTAGCCTCTAGAAACTGCGTTATAAAAGCTGCGGCTTCTTGCAAGGGCATAATTGGCAATAATATCCGCAACCAAGTATTATCTTCTGAAAGCAGCGCCAACAACCTAAACTCAGTAGTTTCTACTTGCCAAGAACCTGGGGCGATAGGTTTAACAACTTCAGCACTAAATAACTCTATTAACGTACCCGCTATGTCTTCCGGTGTCATAATTATTTTTGAACTTTATCATCTAGAGTAACGCTTTTTGCCATTGAAACAGAATATAGCAAGAGTCAGGAGTCAGGATTCAGGAGTCAGCAGGTAAGAATCTCTTACCATAAGGCTTTTACTGTAGATTCTGTATCTCATTCAAGTGCATACCGCTGTAGGCTTTTCATCTAAAATTACTTCGGCTTCTTCTAACGATCGCACAAATGGCGATCAGAATGCTTCTCTTGGGGGGAATTATTTTTTCCTAAATTTTCTAATTCCTGATTATTCTGTAAGTAATCTTTTACCCAGTTACAAGCATAATCTAATTCATTCGTGGCAAAGATTTGGGGTAAATTCCAGATAATAGCAGTGCGATCGCCACTCACGGATACTAAACTTTTTCTATCAGCACTGAAAGTTAAAGAAGATACTACCGCCCGATGACCAAATAGGGTAATAATTGGCTTACCATCAAGATCCCAAAGATTGATTGTGTTTTCGTCACTAGCAGCAGCTATCATTTTTCCATCTGGACTAAATTTGATTTTGTTCAATCCAACTTTGGAAGTTACTAATGTTTTTAATAAGTTGCCATTGATTTGCCATAATTTGATAGTTCGATCATCACTTAACGATGCAATTAATTTACCATCAGGACTAAAGGTGACATCAAACACTTGGCCGTTATGTCCTTTTAAGGTGTTGAGGAGTTTACCCTCTCTATTCCATAGACGAACTGTTTTATCATAACTGGCAGTTGCTATTACTTGACCATCAGGACTAAATTCTACACTAACAATAGGCTCTTTATGTGCTTGGATAGTTTTTTGCCAGCGAAAACTAAAGGGTTTTTTGTAATCTCGTTGCCAAAGTCGGAGGGTTTGATCAAAACTAACGGAAGCGAGAAGTTGACCATCAGGACTCAAAGCAATATTATCAATCCCCGCTGTATGTCCTGAAAGAATATCTATGAGAGTGCCGTCTATGTTCCAGATTTTGATGGTTCTATCATAACTACCAGTTGCTAAATATTGGCTATCAGGACTAAAGACAAGTGAGGTAATGCCATTTTGATGTCCTTTTAAACTTTTGAGTAATTTGCCATGACGCTGCCAAATATTGATGACATAATCCCAACCTGTAGTAGCAATAATTTTACCGTTATGACTGATAGCAGCTTGTGTTAAGTTGAGTTGATGGCCTCTTAAAACTGTGAGTAAAGGATTTTGTAATTGCCAAAATTTGACACTATTATCTAAACTACCTGTAGCCAGAATTTTACCATCAGGACTCCAAGCGATCGCCCAAATTGCCTGTTGATGTCCTTCTAAAGTTAGTAAATCCTTACCGTCTATAGTCCATATTTTCACTACTTTATCCCAACTGGCAGCCGCAATAGTTTGACTATCAGCACTGAAAGCGATCGCTATTACTGAATGTTGCCCCTGAAAATTACTGATTTTTTTACCATTAAGATTCCAAATTTCTATTTTTTTATTATTACCACCTATAGCCAACAGCTTACCATTAGGAGAAATTGCTAAACCACGCACAGCATCTTGACCATGATTAAAACTAACTAATTTTTTCCCGTCTCGACTCCACAGAATTGCTTTACCATCAAAACTACCTGTTACTAATTTTTTACTATCGGGAGTAAAGAGAACTTTATAAATAGTTAATGGATGAGCCTTAATGATAGTGAGTTTTCTTGTTGCTAAATTCCACAATCCTAAATTACCATCATTCATGCCAATTGCTAAAAGTTGACCATCAAGACTTAAAGCTATACTTTTAACTTCTGCATTAACAGAGATAGTTTTCAACTCTTGCCCCTGCAATGACCAAAACTTGACAGTTTTATCAAGACTACCTGAAGCAATCATTTTGCCATCAGGACTAAAAGCAACTGTGGAAACTGTGGCATGATGACCTTTAAAAGTCCGAATTAATTGGCCATTTTTATTCCATAATGAAACTTCATCTCGATTAGTAATTGCCATCTTTTGTCCATCAGGACTCCAGGCTAAATCCCAAACCAAACTAACATTCTGACCTGATAAGCGATTACGTTCTTGCGCTCCATAACTGGCTTTACGAAGAACATTATCAGTTAGTTGATCCAGTTCAGGATAATTAATATTTAATTTTTTTAATTCTCTTTTTGCTTTAATAGCATCCATCAATGCTTCTAATTCTTGATGAGACTTAAAGCGACCATTGGCAGAAGATACTAAGGCTTTAATTTCACTAATTTTTGCTAATTTTTCATTCTGGAGAGATTGACGATATAACCAGAAAGCCATTCCTCCTAAACTGACAGAAGTTAGAAAAGCTGTGCTAATTACGGCCAACAAAAATTTTTGTAATTTAGCATTTTTGTGTTGTTCAAGTAGTTGAATTTCCATATTTTTAGCTCTTTCTGCTACTAAAACAAGCTGTTGTTCTTGGCGTTCTAATTCTGAACTTCTAGCTAAAAATTGATTGTCTAAATTTGTTAAACTTTTATCCCAAGCCCAAGCTTGAGCATCTGCTAGTGCTTGTCCTCTTAATAAACGAGATTCATCAGTTTGTTGAGAAGTTAACCACGCATCAAATGTTTGCGAGTAAGGACGTAAATTAGCTAATTGTCTTTCTACCCAATCCAAATTAAATACTTGGGCATAGATGCGATTTTTAAACGTTAATAATCCTGCTTGTTTAATAACTAAACCTGATAGCAATAATTCTATTTGTTCTCTACTATCATCAGATTTAACTTCTATACCTTGCAAAATTTGCTGGTAAATTCCCAATAATCTGCTGACAAGCTGTTGATTATAAAGTAGTCGATCTCGGATAGTTCTTAAATGTTCTGGTTCGTCTTGAGATTCCCAATTTTGAATAATATATTCATTTACAATATTATCTAACCAAAATTCTTCATAACCTTTAGCAAAATTTATATGATAATTACTTGTGTTAAAATTACTGATGAGATTACATAACTTTTGGGTTAAAAAAGGCTGTCCCCCTGTCCAACCTAAAATTTTTTTCATTACTGGGTACGAATTAGGTATTACTACTTCTAATCCTCTAATTAAAGAATCCACTTCTTCTATTTGAAATCCTTTTAACTCAATAGCTTGACCAATATTAAAAGGTGTTCTTTTTACATCTTGAATTAAATCTGATGGAGTAGCTACTCCAAAAATGGCAAATGTCAATCTTTGATATTCGGGATCTATGGCTCTTTGATTATAGCAGTATCTAATTAATGCAAAAAAATCATCTACCGGAAAATTCAAGCTGAGGATACTATCAATTTCATCTATAAAAATAATTAGCTTTTCGTCTGGAAGTTGAGTTAGTAATTCAGAAATAAACCGACTTAAGTTTTGGACCAAGGAAATATCATCTCCTGTTTGCCACCATGATTTTAAATTGAATTTTCCTAAAAGTTTAAATCCTCGGCATAAATCAGCGATTATTCCCTTATACCATTGACTTGGAGTAATATTCTCACCGCCAATATTCGTCATATCAACAGTTGTACATTTCAATCCATCTTTTTCTAAATGATGTTTAGTTCTTACTAGTAGGGATGATTTACCCATTTGACGACAGTTAAGAACATAACAAAACTCACCCTTTTTTAAAGCGTTATATATTTCTATATCTGCCTGTCTTTCTACATAACTAGGAGCATTATTTATGAGGCTACCACCGACTTGATATGTATAAGTATTCATATTAGTGATATTTATTATTCATCATAGCCAAATTTAAATTTAGAACTTAAGATAGTGCGATCGCGCCCTAATTTCTTAGCTTGATAAAGTGCTTGATCAGCCGCTTCAAAAAATTCTCTTAAAGAAAAATCTCCTGAAGGAATGATACAGGCAATTCCTAAGCTTATGGTTAAGCTAATCATGTTTGTTAATTGATTTTTTTTTGTTAACTCAGGAATTTTAATTCTCAATGATTTTACTGTTTCTCTGATTTCTTCAGCAATGAATATAGCTGCTTCTGCGTCAACTTGTGGCAAAATTAATACAAATTCTTCACCACCATAACGAGCAACTAAATGATCTGGATTTTTAATTACTGAATTAATTGCTTGAGCAATTTGACGTAAACAATTATCACCACTTTGATGTCCATAGGTATCATTATGAAATTTAAATTCATCCAAATCTGCTAATATTAAAGATAGAGGTTCTTGGATGTATGTCATTCTTTCCCATTCTATTTCCAAAGTTTCATCAAAACATTTACGATTAGCAAGTTGAGTTAGTTTATCAATATTAACTAACAATTGCAATTTTTCATTTTCTTTTTTTAATTTATCCCACGGAATAGCATTACTTTCTATTAGTAAATTTTTTTGAAAAAATAAACGATACAGTTCGCAAAAAGGTTCATAATTATAGCCACTTAATTTAATTAACCCTAAACTATCTAATTTATAAACCAAATTCGCTGACAAGTTTATGTTGCTATTTGGGGAATTGACAACTTGATTATATGCTTGAGACAATTCTGCATCTTGTAGCAATATATTGAGTATATTTCTTAAATATCCGCTGTAAATACATTTACCATTTGTACAATTATCTAATAGTTCTTCTAAGGAAATTTTTTGCTGGTGGATATAATATAACGCCTGATGAATTAGATATGGCTGTCCTCCTACCCAATACATTAAGTTTTCCACAGATTGAATATCACAGCAATCTAGTTTGTAACGTCTAGCTAATTCTGTGACTTGCTCAATGGTAAATTCTGGTAATTTCAATGACAACCCAACATTAAACGGAGATTGATTGATATTTAAAGGGATATAAACTTCAGTGGAGTGCAATAATACTAACCGAACCTTTTGCCAAGCTAGAGTTTGTTTACCTTGTTCATGCCAACTCCGTAGTAAAAGTGAAAAATCCTGGGCTATTTGTTGATGTTGAAAAACATAATCTACTTCATTTAAAATTAAAACTAATGGACTTTTAATTTGCTCTAATAAATAACTATCGAAATAAATTGAAGCACTAACTTTACTACCAATTTCCCAGAAATGTTGAATAGCGTAATAAAACTTTACATATTGAAATAAACTTAGCCTATAAGTGCTATTTTTCATCTTATCCAAATAAGTTTTCTAAACCAATGAACATAACTTATTTCCTGACACATATAGGACTGAAGATAACGGAGTTTATCTAATAAAGTTTTGCCAAATTCTTGCGGTATTTCTATTAGTTGCAATATCAAATAAGCGATTAAACAGCACATTATCTGAATTCTAATTCCATTCTCATTCTTTGTCATAAGTCTGTCTAACTTGAGGTGCATTTTTAAGAATTTCCATAACAATTCAATTTGCCATCTTTGTATGTAAATTTCCATAATCTCTTGATTACTAACTTGCTCTTCTCCTTCATTTAATAAGTTTGTTGCTAAACGAAATTCACTCTTAGTTTCTATATCACAAAATGCTACTACTCTAATTTCCACTTCTCTTTCATCTTTGCCAACTTTACAATTACCATTTTCTAGCATTTCTAAAGTGACATTATTTTTAATTCTTAAGACAAAAGCTTTATTTTTTTGTTGTTTTAATTCAGATATTCTTTCGGAGGATGCAAATCCTCTATCCATTATCCCTACTCCTTTTGACGGAATTGCTTCTACTGTTTCTTGTCCATATTTATGGTCATGTCCTTGCCCAAAATGAATCACCATTCCACCAACTTCTGATGTCAAACTATCTAACCCACAAAATAGTTTTACTTGATGATATCCTTGACTCCATAATAATTTACTTGTTAATGTAATAATTGTTGAATCTATAGGAAATAATGCTTGGGTTTCTTCCTTTCCTTTTTTCTTTCTCAGTTGATTGTTTAATTCAGTTATTATCTCCAAAAATACTTGAGTATCTCTCTTTTTACTTGCCTTGGAAAAATTTGATATTTTTAAATCTATCCCTTGATTATTTAGTCTTTGAAATAAATCTCTCATACTCACTATACTTTTATCCATGACATACTGTAACCACACTGATACAAATGAAAATGTGTCCAGAACTGGATAATCTTTTTTGGGCAATGGTTTCAATATTGTTTTGACCACTTCTGGGAAATTCTTTAAGCGCATAATTTGATAATTCTTTATCTATATTTTTTTAGATTGTATCAAATTATGGTACTTTTTTTTAATCTTTTCCTAACATTCAACACTTCTGCCAATTTCCTCATCCCAATAATCATCTAAATGTGATGCAAGTGACAACTGCCGAGCTACATTTACACAAAACCAGCGTAAAAAATTATTCAGGCTCAAAAAAGTTTGGGTATCTACTAGTTTAAAGTCTATAGTAACTACGGAATATTCATGTATTTGAGCTTGGTGAATTAGCTGTAACATTAAAGAACTTTTGCCCATTTGTCGAGGTGCTTTAATCCGAATCAAACTCCCTGGTTTGACTAATTCTGTATAAGCATCACTTTCAATGGGAGGGCGTTCAATATAAAATATGGAATTGAATGGTAGTGGATCACCTGGTAAAGTAATATTTTCCTGCATTTGAAATTTATTTTATGAGGTTTTATATTAATCTCCAATTTTACTACTTAAATCCAAAAGCACTCCTGTTCCTTGTGAATTATAATTATGTATTTTTAGCTTTTTTTAAGCATATTAGGAAAATCAGTCACAAAAATTAACACTCACCTTAAACTTTATTGTTTTTGCGGCTAATCTGGACATACCCTGATTCCTTTTTATAACTCCAAACCAGTTTAATTATCTTGTTTAGTATCTCATTAAAATGGTTCATTCACTTACGCCGCAGTGTACTATAGCGGTTCTCGATTGAGTGAGATACAATAAACCCACCCTCAACCCCCTTGCCGCAAGCAAGGAGTGGGCTATGATGTATCTCATGCAAGTGGATACCGCTATAGCACTATTCACTAGTAGACTCAGTTGGTGATGTAGTCACAGGTTCTAGTTGTGCGGGAGATTCTGCTGGTGGTGAGTCAGCAGACTTTTGACGACGACGGAGGACTTCTGCTAAGCGTCTCTGACTTTTTTGTACTCTTTCGGTTCTACCTTCGTTAGATTGATTACCTATGTCAGATTTTACGGGCTGAACTGAACCGCGACGGGCTGGAGATTCTTCTGTTTGCTTGGGTTGTTCAGGTTCAACACGCTGACGAGGTAGTGAAACTGGTTTACTTTTGGAGGGTGCAGATTCTTGTTGCCGTCTAGTTGTATTTTCGGAGGGGACATCAGTAATAATAGGATTTGTTTTTCTTCGATTGCGTGGAGGTGATTCTATGGGAGTGGAACTAGAAGCTTCTTGTTCAATTATTTTCTTAATGGCTTCTCGCCGTTTTTCTATTTGGCGTTCTTGAAGTTTACGGTGACGATTTGATCCTTTAATAGCAAAGTTAACTGAGGCTCTTACTCCTTCTCTTCCTGCTTCTGTGGGTGTTAATTTCCACTCTTGAGCAGCTTTTTGAGCAGCTTCATCTAGTTCACTATCACCACTGGAACGGATTAACCGCACCCTCGTAACATTACCATTATTATCAGTATCAATAGCAACTTCTGGATTTCCTTCTGCGCCCCGTCGTCTGGCTCTCTCTGGATACTTAATTTGACACTGTAGACAATCCGCACGATTCAATTTAGAACTGTTTTCGATGGGAGGTTTGGGTGCGGTAGCTACTGGTGTATTTTCTGGCCTTGCTGTGTTTTCCACACCGTTACCAAAACTGTTTCCAATACCATTACCAGAACTGTTTCCAATACCATTACCAGAATCTTTACCTAAAATATTTCTCCAGCGATGATCACCTAAATTATTTAAAATAGTTCTATTCTGCGAAACATCTGTGGAAGTCGTGGAATTGCTAGGGATATTATGAGAACTAATATTGGGTTGAGTTTCTGACTTGAATGGGATTTCTGTAGGTTTCGTTTCTGCCTGGGGTTGAATAGATGCTAGGGTATTTGAATTTTCATCTAATTTTTGGATTGGTTTGATTTCTGTCGGAGTTGTTGCTATTACTGGTTCAGGAATTGTGTTTGCTATGAAGTTATTTTTTATAGAATTTGGTGTGATTGCAGTTTTAGGAGACGTGAGCATTGGGGATTGTTTACTAATAAAGTTATCAGTATTTTTTGCTTGAGGCTGTTTGCTTACAGGTGCAACAGAAGACTTGATTTTACTAATGATCGTTGTTTTTGTTGGTATGGAAATTTTGCCGCCTTCATTTCCACCACCAGAATTTATTTTTGGTAGGGATTTCATCTCTACTGGTGGTTGGATTATTTTCTGAGGGAGAGTTTCTAAAATTGTTACTTCAATGGGTTTATTTGTAACTTCAGGTACTTTGAAGAAAAACTTATTAATAGCTAAAGCTAGTAGTCCAATATGTAATGCTAGTGAGCCAATAAAACTAAAGACCAGGAAAGTCTTTAAGGCTTCAGTTTCTTTTTCCCGCTGTTCTATAGTGATGCTTGATAAACTCATATTTTATGATTTAGTTATGAATAATATGATAGCAATACAATCGAGGGCGGGTTTTCCCCGCCCCTACGGGCTTTGCGATTTGCTGACTGCATCTCACAAAGATAGGACTTACGCCAGTGTCACACAAAAAATCTATTGTAGGGTGCGTCAGACTGTATAAATACTGACAATATACAGATATTTTATGTCTGATGCACCTTAAAATGTGCTAGTGCTAGTTGCGTAAGTTCTAAAAGAGTGAATACTGCTATAACTATAGGAATAATCAGCGAAAAGCCCTGCACATTGTTAGGTCATCAAGTTAGATGTAACTTTACTTTTCCCAGCCATTATCAGCTTGTTGTAGGACATAAGCAGCTACATCTTCTATTTGTGCTGGTTTTAACCTCCTACTAAAAGCTGGCATTGCGCCTTTACCCTTAGTAACTTGAGCAATAATGGCTTCTGCTGAATACATACCGTACTTTTCCAAATCTGCTTTTTTCAGGGTTTTGGCAGCATTAACTAAATTTTTACCACCCGCGTGACAAGAAGCACAATTAGCCTTAAATATTGCCGCGCCACTACCAGCGTCAGCGGCTAAAGCGGGACTACTGAAGGCAAAGGTGAAGATAGCTATGCCTAATAATAATACTGGGATTATTTTTTTCATGTGGTGTTCTCTCTACAACAATGGCTGAATCCGTGCAAATATCCTTTATAATTCTCATTTAATTTCGTGGGATTAGTCAAATGACAAGCTGTCAAACAAGGTGACTCTGGATTGATTGAAATCCAGCATTAATCCCATAGAATAGGATAATTAAAATGACTAAAGTGCGTGTTTATTTCTAAAATAAATGATACTGTCCAAGTAACACCAGGGAATACCGTATCAAATTATCACATTCAAATTAGTGTTATTAACCAAATTATCATGCCAGATGGAAATGGGCAATTTAATGGCTCTAAGCTCGTCACACTAATTCATGGTGGCAAGGTTCTCATGGTTAATAGTCGGACAAGGAATGGGTTAATACTTTTTAAAGAATACCATGCCGAGTTTGCTGGACCTGGAGCAGCGATTGGTGGAGATCATGATAGTGATTGCCAAGGGATTTTACCTATAGGCAATCTGTCTTTGTTGATTCCTGAATCCCATGAAGATCGTCAAAAAGCTTATTTGCTTAGGCGACAATGGATTCGCTTGATTAAACAAATTACGGAGGGTCAAATTGCTAAAGAGCGAGTAAAAAAGATTCTTGATCAGTTTGAGGTATTTTTCCCATCTGAAATAGTGGCTTGTATCCCAGATGAGGCTTTTGCGATGTTAGTAGGTGTGTTAACACAAACTGTAACGATTGTTCGTCACGTAGGCATTGATACAGAAAATGAATGAGTGGTAATTAGTTGCTACTTTTACAAAAATGCTTGTATTCGCTCCAGGGTGCGGGTGTTTTCTGCGGGTGTACCGATAGTGATTCTTAAGCCATTGGGTAAAAGTCTAATCAGAGTCCCTTGATTTCTCAGCTTTTGGTTGAGATTTGTTAAAACGGTGGTTGATAATTTAGAGTCATCGGTTTTAATCCGCAAGTAAATAAAGTTGGTGCTGCTGGGTGTAATTTCCAGGGTTGGATGTGCGGATAAGGCTGTGATCATTTTGGTTCTTTCGCTGAGGATTTGGGGGATTGACTCTAGCAAAAGTTGCCGATTTTCTAAGGCTACGAGGGCGGCGGCGATAGAAAAGCTGGGAAGATTGTAAGGAAGACGAACTTTTTCTAAAATGGCGATCGCATCTGGATGAGCGATACAATAACCTACACGCATGGCAGCCAGACGAAAGGCTTTAGAAAAGGTGCGTAATATTATCCAGTTAGGATGTTGTAATAATTCTCCGCCTAAGGTGGTTTGACTAAATTCAAAGTAAGCTTCATCAATAACTACTAAAATTTCTTCTGGTAAACTTTTTAACCATTCCAGTTCCGCTGCTGTTAAGGAATTAGCGGTGGGGGAATTGGGGTGAACGACAAAAACGACGCGAATGGGCGGATTTTGTGTTTGGGAAATGGCAGATTTTGCGGCTGCTAAATCAGTTTCAAAGTTGCTGTGATTTCTGCCTACTGTAACTACAGGAATGCCTAAAGTCTGGGCTAAAATTCCATACATGGAAAAGGTAGGATTGGCGACTAATATAGAACCTTCTCCCCCTAAACAGGTGGCAATTAATAGGGATCTAATTAATTCATCTGAACCATTACCGACGGAAATATTCGCAGCGGTGAAAGTTGAATTTTCTAGATTTGCTGATTCATTTACATATTGGGAAATGGCATTTTTTAGAGTCTCGTGTCCACCATCAGGATAACGATTAGTTTCAATAACTTGCTGATAAGTCCAGGCTAATTTTTCTTTGATTTCCGGTGGTAAATCCAAGGGACTTTCATTAGTATCTAATCTGTCAAATTGGACGGCGACTGGTTCAGCACTATCGCTACCAGGATGAGCTTTATAAGCGTTAAGTTGGGATAAATCGGAACGAATAAATTTAAGATTTGTCATTGGTAATTGGTAATTGGTAAAACTTGTCTTTGTTACATTTTGTTATTTATGATAATTGACAAAATGAATAAATTGCTTGCCAAATTTCATCGCTGACATTGCCTAAGCTATGATCACTATTAAATTCTATTAATTTTACCCAGGGACGGGAAATAGCAAAAGTGCGACTAGCTTGGATGGGGATTACTTCATCATGTTTACCATGTAAAATCAAGGTGGGAAGGGGACGTTGTAATAAATCTTCTGAATATTGTTTAGCATCGGTAACAAAATTATAATGTAGAGGCAGTGATTTTTGATAGCCATAATGATAAATCATCATATATTTCATTAATTGCCATAATTTTAATCTTATGCCTAATTTTGGCAACCAGTGGGATAAAAAACCGAAAGCTGGCGCTAATAATATTAGGCGTTGTACTTGTAAATGTTGTTGTGCTAAATGGGCAGATATCAAACCACCTAAGCTAGAACCAATGAGGGTTACAGGTTGGGAATTTGCAGGAAGATGAGCCGCAATTTGTTGAATTTGTCGAGTGATGGTTAAGTGAGTAAATCCGCCACTGTTTAGGTCAGGGATAGATATTGGGATGTGGTGTTGTGATAATCTTTGTTGAATGTTTTGGGCTTTTGCTGAATTTGGACTGGAAGCGAAACCGTGAAGATAAAGATAATTCATAAGTGATAATTTTCAATATATTGTCTTAATTACAGAATCAATCACAGTAGCAACACAAGGAATTGCGATCGCATTACCAGTTAATTTTCGCATGGTTTGATAGCTGCCTACTATTTTATAAGATTCTGGAAAACCTTGCAATCTCAACATTTCTCTTGCGGTTAATCTTCTTTCGCCGTTGACTAATAAATAATTATAAGATGCTCCTGCCCTCAAAGCACAGGAATAAGGATGTATACTAATATTACCAGATTTATTTTCATGCCATATTGTTGGTTGCTCATATTTTTGCTCAGGTTTGACTTTTTGTAACCGATTTTGGCGAATTTTTTCGGAAGCATAATAAAATTCAGAAACAGATTTTTCTAATATTTCTGATAAAGGCTGCATGGGCATTTTGATTAATGGCCAATTAAAGTTATGGTAATGATTTTGATTTTTTAAGCCGACGATTAAAATTCTTTCTCGTTTTTGTGGTAAACCGAAATTAAGAGCATTGAGAATTTTATAATCTGTATAATAGCCTAATTCTTTTAATGTATTAATAATTATTTTTAATGTTTGCCCCTGTTGATGTCCTTGTAATTGTTTGACATTTTCTAATATAAAGGCTGACGGTTGTTTATTTTTAATAATTCTGGCAATATCAAAAAATAATGTTCCTCTGGTATCTTCAAATCCTTTTAGTTCTCCACAAATGCTAAAGGGTTGACAAGGAAAACCACCTAATAATATGTCATGGTCAGGAATATCATTTTCGTCAATTTTGGTAATATCTCCTATGGGTGTTTCTCCAAAGTTTTCTGAATAGATTTTTTGGGCATTTATATCAATATCACTGGAAAAAACACATTGAGAATTAATTTTATAATTATCACAAATCTTTTCAATTGCTAATCTAAATCCACCTGTACCACTAAATAAGTCTATAAATTTGATCATTTTTTGATTTCGGTTTTATCCTTGTAGGACTTACGC
>NZ_AP018316.1:1916534-1953439 GCF_002368115.1 Dolichospermum compactum NIES-806
AGTTGTGATTAAGTATAATTTACGCAATTTATAGTATAGCAAGCATATAAATTATGCAACTACCACAGTAATTGCTCTTGATCTTAAATTAAGCGATAGCGAAGCGCTCCGTAGGAATCGCATAATTAATGATATAGTCAATTGGAAACCTATAGTTCATCTATCAAAAAATTTAAGATGATCAACTTAGAGTTAGCCGAATCTGATGTATTTACCAACCTCAATGTGTCACTTCTGCTAGAATCGCTCACATCTGGAAAAATTGTGGCATCTATTAGAGAATTTCCCGACTGTCGAGTACAAGCAGATACAAGAGAAACAGCGATCGCCCAAATTCAAGCTACATTTTTAGAAAGATTAAAAAATATAGAAGCGGTATCATGGAAAGTACCAATTAACACTTCAGAACCAGCTTGGGTGAAATTTGCTGGTGTCTTTAAAGATGATACAGATTTTGCAGCCGTTATAGAGTCAATTCGCGCAGAACGCACTATAGATGATGACTCAGAAATTGATCCTTCCTATTATCTATAGAAGTTAGTGATGGTTGATTTATATATTCTCGATACAGATTGTGTTTCACTAATTCTCTATAATCATCCCCAGCTGATCACTAACACGGCAAAACATCAGGTGGCTGTCACAATTATCACGGTTCAATAACTCTTCAATGGTTGGGTTAACAGAATTAACGATCCTTCCCAAGTAAATAATCTAGGGCTTACGCATTGACAAAGTTTTCTAAATATGTAATGTGGATTTTATCTCTTGTAGGGTGCGTCAGACCCAATAATTTGGTAAAAAACAGATTTCCTCTATCTGACGCACCCTACTCAATAAGTTATTCCCAAAGCCGAAAACGACGCAATTTCGTTCATTCATATGATGGTAAGTTAGTGAGCGTGCGTAAGTCCTATAATCTTCCTCAACTCTATTCAAAATTTTCGACTACTGTAAAATATCTCCAAACTATGGAAATATTGGACTCTGTAAGGGTAAAGCATGAGCTAAACCCCTACCAAATACAATTATCTCATAGTGACAAATTCCTCTGCTGCGGAAGGATGAATACCTACAGTGGCATCAAAATCAGCTTTGGTTGCACCCATTTTTACTGCAATAGCGACACCTTGAATAATTTCTGCGGCGCTATCTCCCACCATGTGAGCGCCTAGAATTTTATCAGTGCTAGTATCTACTATTAGCTTCATCATGGTTTTTTCTTGCTTACCTGCCAAAGTGTAGTACATGGGGCGGAAGCTGGTACGATAAATTTTGATGTTGTCATCACCGAATTTGTCCCTAGCTTGGGCTTCTGTTAAGCCGACTGTTGCCCCTTCTGGAGTGGTAAATACGGCTGTGGCAACGGTTGCGTGACTAAATTCGCGGGGATTTTTGCCAAATTCAGTATCAGCAAAAGCGCGTCCTTCACCAATGGCGACGGGGGTTAAATTTAGGCGGTCTGTGACATCACCAACAGCATAAATATGGGGTTGGCAAGTTTGACTATATTCATTGACGGGAATTGCATTTGAGGTGCTGTATCCTGGTTCTTCTTCAGAACTGGGAACACAATCAAGTTGGGCATTTTCTAAGCCTAACTCTTCAATATTGGGACTGCGACCAGTTGCTACTAACAATACATCAGCAATGATTGGTTCTTGATTGTCTCCAGATAAAGTTAATTTCAGTCCTGCGTCCACTTTTTCTATGGCTGTCACCTCAGTATTTGCAACAATGCGAATGCCATGATTAGTCATTCCCTCTTGGATACTGGTGCAAATATCCTGATCAAAACCATTCAAAATTTGCTCTTTGCGGATAATTTGCGTGACTTCTGAACCCAAACCGCGCATGATACAGGCAAATTCACTACCGATATAACCAGAACCAATAATAGCGATATGTTTGGGTTGAGTTTTCAGGTGAAAGATTTCATTAGAAGTAATGGCGTGTTCTATACCTGGTATGTCTGGTTTAATGGGACGACCACCGACAGCAATTAAGATCTTATCGGCTGTATATTTTTTGCCATTTACTTCGACGGTGTGGGAGTCTATGAAGGTAGCACGACCGGAAATTAATTCTACGCCGGCTTTTTCTAAAAAGCTGATGTGAAGTGCTGATAGTCTGTTAACTTCTTTATCTATGGATGTGATGAAATGTTCCCAGTCAAATTTTACATCTCCTACAGTCCAACCATAACCTGCGGCTTCTTGGAATTGGGCAGGAAAATGAGAACCGTAAACCATGAGTTTTTTGGGGACACAGCCACGAATTACGCAAGTACCACCAACTAAATCATATTCGGCGATCGCCACTTTTGCACCATAACTAGCCGCCCGTTTAGAAGCAGCCAAACCCCCAGAACCAGCACCAATCACAAATAGGTCGTAATCAAAAGTCATAAATTTCTACTTTTTTAACTAAAAATAGGCTATTGAACTACATATAGTCAGATTGCCTAGATTTAATCTAACGTAGCTGACAACGGACAACCAACAATTAACTAATAACTAATCCAGTCACTCCAACTACCGGCGTAAAGTTTAGCGGTGGGAACTCCAGCTATGGTTAAAGAAAGTAAATTTACACAAGCTGTGACACCAGAACCACAATAAACTAAAATTTCTTTATTTGTATCTATATTTTGCCACCGTTGAGATTGTTCTAACTGGGGAATTAGGCACCCAGAAGCGTCCGTTACTTCTTGCCAAGGATAATTAACAGCACCGGGAATATGTCCAGCAATTTTATCAATTGGTTCTTTTTCTCCGCGATAACGTTCTCCTTCTCTGGAGTCTATTAAAACCACATTTTGACTATCTTTGTGATTTTTAACATAAGTAAAATCTACAACTTTATCGGCTTGTAATTGGGGAATAAATGTTCCTCTTTCCGCAGTAGGAATGACATCTGTAACGGCATAACCCACTTTTTGCCAACGGTCAAAACCACCATCTAAAACAGCTACTCGTTCATGTCCTAAATACCGCAATAACCACCATAAACGAGATGCAAAAGCCAAGCGAGAATCATCATAAGCCACTACTAAAGTTTTTTGGGAATTTACCCCAATTGCTGATAATTTTTCGGCTAATTCTGTGGTATTTGGTAAAGGATGTCTGCCCCCATGTTCTTGCACAGGACTAGATAAATCTTGATTTAAATCTAAATAATAAGAGCCTGGGATATGATTAGTTTGATACTGTTGTTTTCCTAATTGGCTATCAGCTAAAGAAAACCGACAATCAACAATCACAACTTGAGAATTACTGAGGTTTTCAACCAGCCATTCTGGAGAAACAATAAATTGATTATTCATGGGTAATTGGGAATTGGTAATGGGTAATGGGTAATTGGTGAAAACTATTCTTCTTTCTTCTTTCTTCTTTCTTCTTTCTTCTTTCTTCTTTCTTCTTTCTTCTTTCTTCTTTCTTCTGACTCCTGACTCCTAAAATGTTTACACCCCAACAAACACAAGACGGTTCTTTTACCTTTTTTTCCACAGAATTTAATCAAGCTTTCCACAGCCACTATGGAGCAAAACAGGAAAGTTTGCTGAAGTTTGCGATTCCGACTCGACTACCAATATTAGCCGAAACGGGATTTGTGCGGCTGTTAGATATTTGTTATGGTCTAGGATACAACACAGCGGCAGCTTTACAGACAATTTGGCAAGTAAATCCTCGTTGTCGTGTGGAGGTGATTGGCTTAGAAATAAATTCCATTGTCCCCCAAGCAGCAATTAGCCATCAGTTATTCAATAGCTGGGACGACAAATATATAAAAATTTTAACTCAAATAGCGTTTGAACATCAAATCCACATAGATTATTTGCAAGCTACTTTACTAATTGGTGATGCTAGAAGCTTAATTCTCCAAGTACATGAATCAGGCTTCCAAGCAGATGCAATTTTTCTTGATCCCTTTTCACCTCCGCAATGTCCACAATTATGGACGGTGGAATTTATCCAAAAAGTATCAGAATGCTTGCATCAAAATGGGTTAATAGCTACTTATTCCTGTGCTGCGGCGGTACGGACTGCGTTGTTAGCTGCGGGTTTGGTTGTCAGTTCGACTCCACCGATAGGAAGACGGACTCCGGGGACGATTGCGGGACATCCCAAACATGGTGAGGAATCAACTATATCCTATTTGTCGCCTCTTTCCCAAACTGAAGCAGAACATTTATTAACTCGTGCTGCTATTCCTTATCGAGATCCTAATTTAAGCGATACCGCTGCAATGATACTTAAGCGACGACAAGAGGAAATTGGAGTCTCTACATTGGAATCAAGTTCACAATGGCGCAAAAGGTGGTTAAGATCGTCAACACCGCAGGAGATTTTGCCTGAACAGTCAACAGTTAGTGATGATTAACTGATATGATCTGGGCTAGAAGGAAGCAAATTAAAAAAGCATTTATCGCCAATTCACTGATATTTAATTATGGTTGTTGTAGCAATTCTCGCCGCTGGAAAAGGAACAAGAATGAAATCTAATCTACCCAAGGTTTTACATTCTTTGGGTGGAAAATCTTTAGTTGAACGCGTTATTGAAAGTGCTGAACCTCTTTCACCTTCCCGGAGATTAGTGATTGTTGGTTATCAATCCACAGAAGTAAAAACAGCTATGGATTCTATTTATGGTGTGGAATTTGTAGAACAGGCTGTACAATTAGGCACAGGTCATGCTATCCAACAATTACTTCCCCATTTAGAGGGTTACACGGGGGATTTATTGATTTTAAATGGTGATGTGCCTTTGTTGCGGACAGAAACTTTAAAAAACCTCTTACAAACTCACCAAGAAAATCAAAATTCCTGTACTATTCTGACTGCACAATTAGCAAATCCTCAAGGTTATGGTAGGGTTTTTCGGAATAGTGAGGGTATTGTCCAAAAAATAGTTGAGGATAAAGATTGTACTCCTAACCAAAGAGAAAATGATCGGGTAAATGCTGGTATTTACTGTTTTCATTGGCCTGATTTGGCTAAGATTCTACCAGATTTACAAGCTAATAATACTCAAAAAGAATATTACCTAACTGATGCTGTTACTCAAGTTGGTAAGGTAATGGCTGTAGATGTGAAAGATAATCAAGAAATTTTGGGAATTAATGATAGATTACAATTGGCAACTGCTAATGATATTTTACAAAAACGGATTAAGGAAAAATGGTTGTTAGCAGGTGTGACGTTAATTGATCCGGCAAGTATTACTATTGATGAAACGGTGGAATTACAGCCGGATGTGATTATTGAACCGCAAACCCATTTGCGGGGAAGGACGGTGATTCAAGCTGGTAGTCGCATTGGTCCGGGAAGTTTAATTGAGAATAGTGAGTTGGGTGAAAATGTCACGGTTCTCTATTCTGTAATTACAGATAGTGTGATTCAATCTCAAACTCGAATTGGACCTTACGCGCATTTACGTGGTCATGCTGAGGTGGGTGTAGGTTGTAGAATTGGTAATTTTGTGGAGTTGAAAAATACCCAATTAGGAGATCGCACTAATGTAGCACACTTATCATATTTAGGCGATACCACAACCGGAACTCAGGTCAATGTAGGTGCGGGGACAATCACTGCTAATTATGACGGTGTGAAGAAGCATAAGACAATTATAGGCGATCGCAGCAAAACCGGTTCTAATAGTGTGTTAGTTGCACCTCTTACTGTGGGTAATGATGTCTACATAGCCGCAGGTTCAACAGTTACAGAAGATGTCCCTGATGATTCTTTGGTAATTGCTAGAAGTCGTCAGGTGGTCAAACCAGGTTGGAAAATGCAACCTGACAATTAATATTTTTCAGGGTGCGTTTATTAACGCACCTTTATTATGCAAAAATTTGATTAATTCTTACTTCATAAATTACCTATTATTGCCAAGTAATTTTATTTGGGGTGGCTACTCCTAATTATCAAATAACTAATTGATAAAGAAAGAATAGCAATACCTAAACCGATAATTTCTATCCCTTCAGTAACTTTTAAATCAAGAATAATAATTTTTCTGGCAATAGCAATTAAAGAAGTGACAATAACTAATTCAACTTGTAAAACGTGCTTTTTGAGGTAGCCAGTAATATTTTCTAGTATTTCTAAAGCAATTAATACATTAAGAAATAACCCGAAAGTTTGAAACAATGTTTTGTTAAAACTAGCGTCCTGTGGAGAAAGTATTTTTTGAAAAATAAATATTGCTAAATCACCAAGTGTGGCAAAAATTACTATTACCATAAGTAGAGATAATAATTTTGCAACTATTACCTCAATAACTTCCATTACGTGCATGAAGCTTTTGTCACTGGTAAGTTCTAGAAAATTTTTAATGAACCTTCTCATTTGATACTCCTTGATTAAAATTAAATTGGAAATTACGAATATAAAACGAAAATCCTGTAGATAAATCTCAAGGATCAAAAAGCATAAATATATTTTCTAATTTCAAAAACTTTGCAGTTTTAGAAAGTGCTTTCAAAAGTAATAGTTCGTTACTTAAATTGTAAAATTAATCATGATCCCTCTTGGAGAATTTAGGTATCTAAAGAAACAATCATAACCATTGATAATTAACAATAGATGACGTAATAAATTCCCGATTTGGGAATATTGTTAAAAGCTTACCATTGGGAAGACTGAAATTGATAATTTTTAACAGCAGATTTCACAGAAATTGGGATTAATTGCACAGCACAGGCTTTTAATTCTGGTTGCAAGGAATCAGGACAAGCCTCTGAATGAGTAAGAGTGTTAGCTTCTGCGTCATCCGCCCATAGCTTACCCCAGTGCATGGGGACAAAGACAGTACCGGGGGAAATAGCTTTTGTGACTTTAGCCGGAAACTTAGTTTTACCACGACGCGATCGCACTTCTAACCACTGATCATCAATAATACCCAAAGCGGCGGCATCACGGGGATGAATCTCAATAAACGGTTGCGGGTGCAGTTTGCGAATTTTTTCAATTCTGCCAGTTCGCGTTTGTGTATGCCAATGACCGTACAATCTACCAGTAGTTAATATAAAAGGATAATTATCATCCGGTGGTTCAGCAAGTCCTTTAGAATAATATGCACCAAACTTAGCGCGTCCGTCAGTTGTGTGAAAGCGTAGATTAGTATATAGACGTTTATTTCCTGAATTACCACCCTGTGAATAAGGCCAATGAGTTGGACCTTGTGCGGCTAAAAAGCCATGACTTAAACCCGACATATCACAAGGACGCTGACGAGTTAATTTGACAAATTCAGCATAAACTTCCGCAGAATTATTAAAAGTAAACTTATCAGTAAAACCTAATCTTCTTCCCACTTCCGCGAAAATTTCCCAATCAGGTTTTGCTTCCCTGGGTGGTTCACGAAAAGCCGAACATAGAGTTACCCTTCTTTCCGAATTAGTCATAATCCCAGTTTTTTCACCCCACTGCGCCGCAGGTAATAAAACATGAGCATAAGCTGATGTTTCTGTTGGGTAATAAGCATCTTGATAGATAGTAAAAGGAGATTTTAATAACGCCTTTTTTGTTCTTTCTAAATCTGGCATACTCACAGCCGGATTAGTGGCAGCAATCCATAATAAACCCACATTTTTCGTTTCCAAACTAGTGATCATTTCCCAAGCAGTTAAACCAGGAACAGAGGAAATTTGTCCTGTTTCTAAACCCCAAAAATCTTCAACTTCTGCCCGATGTTCGGCATTTTTTACCAAGCGATAACCCGGTAACAAATGAGCTAAACCTCCCGCTTCTCTGCCACCCATAGCATTAGGTTGACCAGTCAAAGAAAATGGACCAGCCCCAGGTTTACCGATTTGTCCCGTCATTAAATGTAAATTAATAATAGTTCTAACCTTAGCCGTACCTTCAGAAGATTGATTAACACCCATTGACCATAAAGAAAGTACAGATTTTGATTTTCCCCAATATTTAGCGGCGGTTTCTAAATCTTCAATAGTAATACCACAACGACTAGCCACTACCTCCGGCGAATAATGGCGAATTACCTCCGCATAAGCCGGAAAATTGCTAGTACAATCATCAATAAAAGCTAGATCAACATAATTCCATTTCATTAATAAATAGGCAATACCATTTAACAAATCAATATCTGTACCTGGACGAATAGCTAAATGTAAATCGGCTGCTTCGGCTGTTGGGGTACGCCGAGGGTCAACCACAACCATTTTAACATGGCGATTTTTTTTATGATATTTTGCTAACCGATTAAAAATAATGGGATGACATTCCGCCGTATTTGTACCAATTAAAAAAGCACAATCAGTTAATTCTAAATCATCGTAACAGCAAGGAGGCCCATCAGCACCAAAACTTTGAATGTACCCAGATACCGCACTAGACATACACAACCGGGAATTAGCATCGAAATTATTAGTTCCTAAACAACCTTTGAGTAACTTTTGAGCAATATAATAATCTTCAGTTTGAAATTGTCCAGAACCATACATACAGATAGAATCTGTGGCTTGATTCAAGCGCAATGTTTGAATCCGTTGGGTAATAATATCAAAGGCTTCATTCCAACTCACACGCCGAAATTCTGCATCTAACGAATCGCGTACCATTGGATGATGCAATCTACTTTTATCCAAAGATTCAGCAATAGTTGCACCTTTAACACATACCATTCCTTGACTAGAAGGATGAGATTTATCACCCCTAACTCGCCAAATAGGAATTCCTTCACTATCTCGATTTGTGGCTTTTCCATATTGGGCTGGTGCAGAAACTTCTAAACCGCAACCAACACCGCAATAAGGACAAAGTGTTTTGGTAAATTCATTCATGATATTTATGGGATTTCACACTATTGTGCAAAATTTTTTATGAGAAACGAACCGCAGAGGACTCAGAGATAATTTCATAAGAGGAGAAATATTTTTAATTTCTGGTTTTTTGTATTCTTGCCTTTGCGTCTCTGCGCCTTTGCGTGAGATATTTATTTTTCTGCTATTAAAATCGGTTGAGGATTAATTATTTCGGCTTCATTTTCTTTATCAGATACAAATGGTTCTTTGGGGACTTTTCCCAATTACGTATTATGCCAATTACTCTTCAACATGAGCGCAGCGACGATAGAGGAAGTCTAAGGCATAGTTTCGTAGGTTGTAATATTCTGGATTTTCCATAATCCGGCGACGGTTGCGAGGACGAGAAAAGGGTATTTCTAATATTTCGCCAATATTTGCTGCTGGTCCATTTGTCATCATCACTAATTTATCTGCGAGGAAAAGTGCTTCATCAATATCATGGGTAATCATCAAAACTGTGATTTGATGTTCTGACCAAATTTGCAGGAGTTCTTCTTGTAATTCTTCTTTGGTGATGGCATCTAAAGCACCAAATGGTTCATCTAAAATGAGGAGTTGGGGACGAATGGCTAAGGCACGGGCTATAGCTACTCTTTGTTTCATTCCTCCAGATATTTGACTGGGTTTCTTTTGGGCTGCTTCTGTTAGTCCTACCATTGCTAAATGTTCTCTGACTATTGCCCGTTTTTCCGATTTGCTTTTGTGAGGAAATACGGAATCAACACCTAAATAAACATTATCAAAAACATTTAACCAAGGTAGTAAACAATAGTTTTGAAATACCATCATTCGGTCTGGACTGGGTTCGGTTATGGGTTGACCTTGTAACCACACGACCCCGTTGGTAGGTTTATTAAATCCAGAAACCATGTTGAGCAGTGTTGATTTTCCACAGCCGGAATGGCCAATTAAACAAATAAATTCACCTTCACTAACTTTGAGGTTAATGTCCTCTAGGACGGTGTATAGTCCTTCAGCAGTGGGGTAAATTTTGTTGACACCATCAATTACTAAGAAGTCTTCTTTTTTCTGGGTTTGTAATTGTTGGGTTTTGTTATTATAGTTTACTGTTGTCATGATATTTTTGGTAATAGGGAATGGATAATTGGTAATAACAAATGAGAATTGAAAACTGATACCATTTCTTGATGAGGCTACGCTTAATTTTGTAACCTTATCTTTTTCTTCTCTGTGTCCTCTGCGCCTCTGCGGTTCGTTCCTTTTTAAATTTGGCGCATCTTTATACAGAATTGGTATGACTAGATAAATACTTCTTCTACTCGAAGCTGGCGTTTAATTTCCAAACTTTTTACATATTCTATTGGTTCGGAAGGATTAAAGACTTTGCCATCAAATAATTGAATTATTTCTTCCCTGCCAATATCTAAAATGCCTCTTTCTCGTGCGGCTGCACCAAATATATCTGGACGGCAAACTCTGTCAATTACTTCTACCCAGTTTTTGGGGAAAGCTACTAAACCCCAACGGGCTAATTGAGTTAAAATCCATAGCATTTCATGACGATCTGGATAGTTGGCTTTGTTGAAATAAAACTGATGGGAAGTTTGGAGTTGGTTGTGATTACTATGCTTGTAATTGTCTATTAAACCTGGACGAAGATGCAGAGAATTACTACCAAGATAGTCAGGTTGAGAAATTAATTTGATAACTTCTTCCCGGTTGCGAATATCGTCGCAATATTCACAAGCCCCTAATAGGGCTTTGACTAATGCTAGATGTGTTTGGGGATTTTCCAGCGCCCAATTTTCTCTTACTCCTAATACTTTGTCTGGATGTCCATGCCAAAGTTCTGAGGTGATAGTAATAATAAAACCCAAATTTTGATCAACTGCGTGAGAGTTCCAAGGTTCACCGACACAGTAACCATCAATTTTTGCTTCTTGGAGGGCAGTTACCATCTCTTGTGGTGGAATTACCATCAAACTAACATCTACATCAGGTTTAATTCCACTTGCTGCTAACCAATAGCGCAATAATAGGTTTTGCATGGATGCGGGATGGACAATTCCCAAAGTATGGGTTTTGTCTAAGTCAGCCTTAATAATGGCTTGAAAGTCTGTTAAGTTTTTTACTCCACTGTTGAATAATTCTTGGCTGAAAGTAATGGCGCTACCGTTGCGGGAAAGGGTCATGGCTGTTACCATTGACACCGGATTTTTACCTCCTGCACCTAATGTCAGGGCTAGGGGCATTCCTGCTACCATTTGGGCGGCATCAAGTTTGCCTGTGGCCACTCCTTTAGCGATGTTTTTCCAGCTAGTTTCAGGGTTGAGGTTGACTTCTAAACCATATTCGGCAAAGAAACCTTTTTCTTTGGCAATTATTAAGGGTGCAGCTTGAGTCAGGGGAATATAGCCAATTTCCAAATGAACTTTTTCTAACTTGTTGTTAGAAATAATAGCAGGTGCAGTAGGTTGTTTCTGGCGTTTTTTTGCTTGTTTTTGTTGGTTGAGAAAGTAAATTATTTCGTTCCGCAAATTGTAATAACAGGGATTATTAACTACTTCCAAACGTTGACGGGGACGGGAAATAGGTACTTCGAGAATTTGCCCAATGTGTGCTTCGGGTCCATTGGTTAACATGACAATGCGATCGCTCAATAATAAAGCTTCATCTACATCATGTGTCACCATCACACAGGTAATTCTGTGTTCATTACAAATTTGCATTAATTGTGCTTGTAAATTCCCCCTTGTCAACGCATCCAAAGCACCAAAAGGCTCATCTAATAATAATAACTTGGGACGGGTAGCTAAAGCACGAGCGATCGCAACTCGCTGTTTCATGCCCCCGGATAATTCACTAGGACGCTTATTAGTTGCCCGTCGTAAACCCACCATATCAATATGTTCTTCTATTATTCCCCGACGTTCTGCTTTAGGTAGATTTTGATGGACTTCATCTACAGCCAAGGCGATGTTTTCCCTTACAGTTAACCAAGGAAGTAAGGAGTAATTTTGAAAAACCACCATTCTATCAGGACCTGGTTCTCTGACTTCCCGACCTGCCAAAGTTACACCACCAATACTAGCTTGATCTAAGCCAGCAATAATATTAAGTAAGGTGGATTTACCACAACCAGAATGTCCAATTAAAGAAACAAATTCACCTTCAGAAATTTTTAATTCAATATTTTTTAAAGCAATATATTTACCACCATCGGGGAGGTTAAATATTCGGTCTACATGATCAATTTCTAAAAAAGTATTCATTATGAATGGTAATGGGTAATTGGTAATGTAAAAAATTACGAACAAAGAATTATTTTTGTTCTGTCGTTACAACCTTTTGGGCAACAAAAGCCACCATTCTATCTAAAACTAATCCCACCAAACCGACATATACCAAGGCGATAATAATCTCACTCATATTAGTTTCAGTAGTCGTATTATAGGCATCCCAAATAAACGAACCAATACCCACACCACCAACCAACATTTCCGCCGCAACAATTGCCAACCAAGATAAACCGATGCCAATTCTTAAACCCGTAAAAATATAAGGAACAGTTGCCGGAAAAACAATTTTCAAGAAATATTTGCCCTTACGCAACCGCAAAACCCGAGCCACATTTACATAATCTTGGGGAATATTTTGTACACCCACTGTGGTATTAATTAAAATCGGCCAAATCGAAGTAATGAAAATTACGAAAATTGCCGAAGGATTAGCTTGTTGAAACCCAGCTAAAGAAATGGGCAACCAAGCCAAAGGTGGAATAGTTCTTAATACCTGAAAAATCGGATCTACAGCATTATACAGAAAAGTATTAGAACCAATTAAGATTCCTAAAACAACCCCGACAACTGCTGCTAAAGAAAAACCTAAAGCCACCCGTCCCAAGCTGGTAAATATCTGCCAACCTAAACCCTTATCACTGCCACCATTATCAAAGAAAGGATGAAGAATAAAAGGGTCCCAAGTTTCCCGAATTGTTTCTATCGGACCAGGTAATTGAAAACTAGGAATTAAACAAAGTAATTCCCACAACGCCAGAAAAACAAATAATCCAAACAGCGGCGGCAAAACCTTATTGATCAAAAACTTATTAATAGCCTTCTGTTGCTTACTAACAACTCTACGACTTCCAACAATAGCAGCCATTGATTTCTCCTAAGTAAAATATTAAAAATCTCTTTTCCTTCTCTTCTTTGCGCCTTTGCGTGAGACTTAAAAATCTAATTAATCTAATAGATTTTGTTGGGTTGCACTTTCGTTTAACCCAACCGATAATTACACCTTTTTAATTTGCAAACTCTTTAAATATTCCTCTGGTTTTTCAGGATCAAACTTCACCCCATCAAAAAATGTTTCCACACCACGAGAAGAACTAGTAGGAATTTCCGCAGCAGAGACACCCAAAGCCTTAGCAGCTTGTTTCCATAAATCCTCTCTATTAACTTGATCAACAACTTCCTTCACTTTCGTATCTTTAGGTAAATAACCCCAACGAATTTCTTCAGTTAAAAACCAAGTATCATGACTCTTATAGGGATAGGAAGCATTATTTTCCCAATACTTCATGCGATATGCAAAGTTTTGTTCCTTGCGTCCATCACCATAATCAATATTACCTTTAGCCCGTTCTAAAATATCAGCGACAGCAACATTAAAGTATTTTCTATCAGCGCAGATTTTACACATTTCTTCTTTATTTTCTGGCTGATCACACCATTGTTGTGCTTCCATAATTGCCATTAATAATGCTTGTGTAGAATTGGGATTTTTATCAACCCAATCTTTCCGCATAGCAAAAGCTTTTTCTGGATGGTTATTCCATAATTCACCTGTAGATAAAGCTGTATAACCTAATTTTTGGCTGACTAATTGAGCGTTCCAAGGTTCACCTACACAAAAAGCATCAATAGTTCCGACCTTCATATTCGCCACCATTTGTGGTGGTGGTACTGCTTCCAAAATTACATCTTGATCAGGATTAATACCACCAGCAGCTAACCAATAACGCATCCATAAATCGTGAGTACCACCCGGGAAAGTCATGGCAACTTTGATGGATTTTTTATCAGCTTTGGCTTTATTGACTGATTCTTTCAGTGATTTACTTTGTGAACGAACTTTCAAATCTTTGAATTTTTCAGCAACGGAAATAGCTTGACCATTGATATTTAACCGCGCCAAAAGATACATTGGCACTTTATCATTCATGGTCAAAAGATAGGGCATGGGGGTAAGAATATGTGCGCCATCAATACCACCACCAGATGAGCCAATTTTCAAGTTATCACGAGTGACTGGCCAGGATTTTTGTTTGCTGACATCAACATCTGTCATGCCGTATTTAGCAAAGAAACCTTTTTCTTTAGCAATAATTAAAGGTGCGGAATCTGTTAAAGCAATAAATCCTAATTTTGCTGTGGTTGTTTCTACTTTGGGGGCATTACTAACTGTGGAATTGTTAGCAAGTTTGGTATTAGAAGAAGCAGCAGTATCTGTTGTTGCTGACTTAGAGTTACTAGATGAACAACCGTGGACTAAAATAGAAGTTGCTGCTGCTACACTGGAGGTAATAATAAATTTTCTGCGAGAAATATTGCTCATGGGAAACTCTTAATCAGGTTTAATTTTGGTTTGCATTTATTTCTGGATTTTGGCGATTAATTTAATGAGAAATTAAGGCTTCTTCCTTAAGTTTTGCGCCAAAGTTTTGAATAAGTAAATCTCGTAATATTGGTTGTAACTCTTCACAGGGAATACTTTTTTGCACACAAGTTCCTAAATGTGCATCTTTCCCAACAGTTCCACCCATGTAAATGTCTACACCTTCCAACATTTTGCCATTTTTACGCACTTTAGTTCCCATTAAGCCAATATCGGCTACTTGGGGCTGTCCACAGGAGTTAGGGCATCCTGTCCAATGAATTCGGACAGGACGTGATAAAGTTAATTCAGATTCCAATGATTTAATCATTGATAGGGCGCGATTTTTGGTTTCTATTAAGGCAAAGTTACAAAATTGTGCGCCTGTACATGATACTAGCGATCGCATTAATAAGCCAGGATTAACTGAAAATTTCTCTAATACTGATTCTGTGAAAAATGCTGTTAAACTGGAATCAGGAATATTCGGGATAATGATATTTTGTTCAACAGTAAACCGGATTTCTCCACTTCCATAAACTTCAGACAATCGGGCAATTTCAAACATATCATCAGCAGACAATCTTCCCACGGGAATATTTAAACCTGCGTAGTTAAATCCAGATTGTTTTTGTTTATATATGCCCACATGATCCCGTTTTTCCCAGTCAATTTGATCTTTATCTACTGCGGGTAATAATGATTGACCAAAACGTTTTTCTACTTCGGCGCGGAATTTTTCTATCCCCCATTCATCAAGTAGCCACATTAGCCGGGCTTTTAGTCTATTTGCGCGTAAGCCATGATCTCGAAATATCTCGACAATGACTTTGGATAATAATACAACTTGGGCGGGCAATACCCAAACATTCAGAGGAATTGCTGCTTCACAACGTTTGGCGGAAAATAAACCACCGACAATGACGTTAAAACCAAAGATTGGAACTTGATCTTCATTTCCCCAAAAAGCGGGAATAAAGGCTAAATCATTAATTTCTGCGTGAACTGAATTATCTCTTCCTCCAGTAATTGCAATATTAAATTTCCGGGGAAGATTGCTAAATTCTGGATTACCTTCACCATTATTAGTCAGCATATCTTGGATTTGCTGCACTAATTCTCTGGTATCATAAAATTCATCTGCATCCAAACCCGCGACAGGATCACCTGTAATATTACGGACGTTATCCATCCCGGATTGGATAGTAGTTAATCCGACTTTGTGAAATTTATTAAAGATATCGGGAATATCTGCCAAATTGATCCCGCGTAGTTGTATATTCTGTCTGGTGGTAATATCGGCGCTGCCATTTTCACCGTAACGCTGTACCACTTCTGCGAAAGCAGACATTTGATTGCTGTTGAGAATGCCGTTAGGTAGACGCATTCGCATCATGAATTTACCGGGAGTGACTGGACGGAAAAATACACCTAACCATTTTAGGCGATGGTTGAGGTCGTTTTCGTCCATTGCTTCCCAACCGATTTGGGCAAAATTTTCTATTTCGTTTTTAACTGCGAGTCCGTCTTTTTCGGCTTTGAATTTCTCAAATTTATTGAGTTTTTCGGTGGTAGTTGCTGTTTCTATCATCGGCTTTTTTTGGGGAACAGGACTGAATTAACTGTGTATCCGTGTTCTTATCGGTTTTGTACTTGCCACTTTGGGGAAATAACTGATAGTAGTTTCCTGGTTGGTGGTGTAACAGTTTCGATATTGTTACGTTAGTGTGATTTTTCATAACAGTTCGTATAGTAGGTTACTAAATTTTGGTAACTATGCAAAAATCGGATATAAATATTGCGGTTATTGCATAAATTATTTTAATACACGAATACGAATTTATATAGATAGAAGCGATAATGGTAGTATGGTTTTTCGCATAGGTAGTCTATTTATTTTAGGTAGTGATTCGGATCACTACCAACTCTTGTAGGATGAGCAATATCCATGATATATATAAAGGATTAAAATTCATAAGATTATCTTACTTTAGAAGTCTTTTATAAGTATGATAGAAGCAATTGACTAGATACTTCAATAATTATGTTAATTAGATTCACAGTAGAAAATTTTTTATCCTTTAACCAAAGAATAGACTTTAATATGATTGCTGCCGATGATACTAACCATAGTCATCATGTAGTTAAAGGTGATTCTGATGATTCAATAAGATTACTGAGAACATCTATAATTTATGGTGCTAATGCTTCTGGCAAATCTAATTTAATTAAAGCCATGAAATTTGCCAGAGATTTCATTGTTGATGGTGTGGAAAAAAATACAAATATAAATATTAATAATTTTAAATTAGATAAAACCTGTTATACAAAACCATCCAGGTTTGAATTTGAGTTTAGAAATCAGGATAAACAGTATGCTTATGGTTTTCTAGTTGATAAACATAAAATTCATGAAGAATGGTTGTTTGAAATTGGTGTAAATACGGAAATACCTATTTATGAAAGAATAGGAGAAGATATTAATTTTCATAATTTTAATCATGAGGTTTTTTTAAATAGTTCTAAAGATGAAAAAAATAGAATCCGTTATGAAGCAGCGAGTACAAGAGAAAATTTACTTTTTTTAACTAACTCACAAGAACGGAAAGTTAAACAACTAGAATCTATATATGAATGGTTTAATGATGTTTTAACAATTATTTTTCCCGATTCCAAGCCTCTTCTACATTTTTTTAGTCAATCAGTTCAAAATTCTTTGGGTAAGTTTTTAGAATCATTAGATTTGGGAATTAAAAAAGTTACTACTAATACAATTGATTTAGATGACTATAAGAAAATACCTTCAGAAATTAAAGATAAGATCAAGAAAGATTTTCCCTATAAGGAAGGTGAGGAAAATGCAATATTTATACCAGCATTAAAATGTATTATTTCTAGAGCAAAAGATGAAACCGATAAATTGATGGTTCTCAATTTATCACCAGTAAGATTAGACAAAGAAAATAATGAAGTGAAGTTTGAAATATCAGAAGAGTCAGACGGAACCCAAAGACTAATAGATTTATTCCCTATGCTGATACATTTAGCGCGGGGTAATGCTGTTTATGTCATAGATGAAATCGAAAGAAGTCTACATTCTTTACTAATGAAAAAACTCTTTGATTATTTTCTAAATAATACTGAAAACACGAATTTAAATAGTCAGTTAATTGCTACTACCCATGAAGTTTTTTTACTAGACATAAAGGATATTTTTAGAAAAGATGAAATTTGGTTTGTAGAAAAAGATAAACATGGACAATCTGTACTTTATTCTTTAGCTAATACAGACGTTGAAAATCTAGATTTAGCTGCTGGATATCTTAATGGAAGATTTGGAGCAATACCTTTTATTAAAAATTTAAAATCATTGGGATGGAGAGAGGAAAAATAAAATGGGTAGAAAAAGAAATACAGACTATGAAGCTAGATCCAGCCATATTGCTAGTAAGTGTGGTAAAAATGGGAAATGGAAACTATACATAATAGCTACGGAAGGTGATAAAACTGAACCGAATTATTTCAATGCCTTAATCACTCAATATGAACAAGATTTTCGTTTAAGTTATATTCATGTAGAGTTTATAGATAGAGAAAAAGAACAAGCTGGCAATTCAGATCCCCAATATGTACATAAAACTTTACTGAAATTCTCTGAAGAATTAGAGAAAAGATACGATCTTAAAGAATATGATGAATTGTGGATGATTATAGATACAGATGATTATGATAGTCGAAAAAAAACTATTTCTCAGATATTAGAAAAGTGTGATGATAATCCAATATATAAATTATGCATTAGTAATCCTTGCTTTGAAATTTGGTTAATTCTGCACTTTTTTGATTTAGAAACGAGTTTGCAAGATTGTATTCCAGAACATCTATTAAAAACGAGTTTGCAAGAGGCTATTCCAAAACATCTATACACTACTAGCTTAAAAGATTATATTAAAAATCAATACATTCAAAAAAGACCAGGAATTTGTAAAAAGCTCTGGAATATCATTTACGAAAGTCGTAAACAACCATCTAATGGAAAAATAATTGAAGATATCCAACAAGCAATTTCCAGAGCAAAAATACTTGGTGAATGTAACCCAAATGATCCAGATTATCCAAAAAATAAAATTGGCACAGAAATTTACAAGTTACTAGAGAAATTGACTCAAATGTCTATGAATGCAGAGAGTTAAGAAATTTTGACAATGAACCTAACCCAATTCCATAAAAAATCCACCATCTTGCGGCAGGGAATTTTTTTGTTGCTTATCTAAGAGGATGTTTGACTTGTTCCCAGTCTCTGACTGGGAATACCTACCAGGAGGCTCTGCCTCCAATCCCAGAATACAGGCTACTTTACCCGATTTTGTGCTGATAGTTGAGGCAGAGCCTCATCAACTGCATTCCTAGTCAGAGGCTAGGAACGAGGAAACGGGAAAGAATTGTCATTCACAAACATAAACTCCAAGAAATTTCAAACCCTGTCCGATTATTTAGTTAAGAATTGCATGAATTTTTAGACATAGCATTAGATGTCAATAACAAATAATAAATTTCAAATAATGTGACACATCGTCCGTAGACTGATAGTCCATAAAAGCTCAAAATCAGTACATGAATGAATCAAAACAAAAGATTCTTGATGCTTTAGGTTATCTAGTCAGACAACGCAGAACGGAGTTAGGAATTTCACAAGAGGAGTTAGGACTACGCGCTAACTTAGACCGCACATACATTTCTGGTGTGGAACGTGGAGTTAGAAATCCTTCCCTGACTGCTCTTGTAAGTCTTGCAGATGGCTTAGGTATTAGTGTTTCCGTTCTGCTCAAAAATCTGGAAATTGAAGCCGATAGAATACAGTGACAAACCAACAAAATTTAGTCGAGACAATTAAAGCCCAATTTAGACAAGGAGCAACTCAATTACAAGTCTTTAACCTTTTATCAGATCAAAAATGGCATTGTAGAGAGTGCGAAGGCAAAAACGTAGGATCAACTCAGTATGCCGGTGGTGGAGGTATTCAGGGATTACAACGCGGGACAAGAAGTCGTCCTGGTCTTGTCATTGAAACACAAAAGAATTTTTGTCCAACTTGTCAACAAATACGTTTAGGAGATTGCTGGACAGGAGAGATAAAATCGGCTAATTCAGCTTCTAATATACCAGCTTCTTTAGTTCAAAGAATTCTCCAGGCTTATTCATATACAGATGTAATAGAACAGAGACAAAGAGAGAAGCATGAGCTAGTTATTGACCATAGGTTTCCAATGGAACGTTGGGGAAAAAGTGAAGCTCCACATTTAACTTCTATGAGTGAAACCGAAATTAGGAAAAAGTTTCAATTACTCAAGAAAGATGCGTCTGGAAATCATAATCTTTTAAAATCGAGAAGTTGTGAACGTTGTATAAAAACTGGTAAACGCGGTACACCTTTTGGTATTAAATTCTGGTATAAATCAGGTGAAAATTGGCCTTCCCAACATCAGCGAGGTGATGAAGCTGAGGAAGGTTGTATTGGTTGTGGTTGGTATGATTTTGAAACTTGGCGTAATGCACTTAACCAAAAACTATCTCAGGTTGATCAAAATGAGGTAAATTAGCAGATTGTCTTATGTTAATTGCAATATCATTTAAGTAAGGAATCAGTGCATAACCAATACACTCTGCTAAACGTGGTGGTACAGCATTGCCAATTTGCCACATCGCTTTTTTCATACTACCTTCAAAAATAAACGAATCGGGAAATGTTTGTAATCTGGCCATTTCCCTAGCGGAAATCACGCGATTTAAATATGGATGAATATGTGTACCACCATGATTTTCTTTCACAGTCATACTTGGTTTACCAGGATATTGTCGTTTGAAAGCATCAACATATTTTGTATATAAAGAACCACCAGGAGGAACTTGAGCAAGACGTTCCATATACTCCTGTGAATGTTTGGTCCATTCGTGATTAATTTCCGATATTCGAGTGTATTCTGGTAAATCAGAAATTGCTGATTCAATAGGTTTGTATTCTTCTTGGTTTAATTGCGCTTGAGGATAAGGATTTGGCATTCCAAATCTATTAGCGATAAAAATAGCTCTTGGTCGAATTTGTGGGACTCCATAAGCCGCAGATTCCAGAATTGCCACAGAAATATGAGGATAACCAATAGACTCAAAAGCTTCAATAATTGCCGTCTTTATATCCCCTCTTTGAATTGTCAAAATACCTGGTACATTTTCCATCACTACATACCAAGGGCGTATTTCTGAAACAACACGCACAAATTCATAAAATAATCTATTTCGAGGATCTTTTGGATCACGTTTTCCGGCTACTGAAAATCCTTGACATGGTGGACCACCAACAACAACATTTACATCAGGTGAGCCGATTTGTTGCAGCCAATATTGGGGAGAAAATTGTTCAATATCTCCACAGAAATGATGACATTGTGGGAAATTTTTTTTGTGCGTAGCAGAAGCAATTGGACTAATTTCTACACTAGCCAATGGTGTGAATCCAGCTTGAAATAAACCTTGTGTGATTCCCCCAGCACCACAAAACAGATCCACAAAAGTATATTTAGATAATGGACTGGGTGGGGAACTAACATCAGTAAATATCTTATATGGATCAGATTTATCTTCATCTAGTTCGCGCTGAATACGCTCATAACGTCCTAATTTCGGCTTCTTTTGCTTTTGGCTAGGATTATGCTCATCCTCGTTAGGAAAAAAAGAAATTTGTGTTCCTTGCATTCGATAATTGACATGAATGTTTGCTGTGACATATAGTCTACAATACATCAATCATAGCAAAATTAGCAACCTAATCCTAAAAACGAGAAAATTTATCTCGTTATCTGACACAATCTATTACTTAGAAATTAACACTGGAGTAATGAACAAACATCACACAACTAAAAAATGCTAAAATGTACGGCAACAGAAAATTTAGAGAGTCATTTGCTATAATTGTACTTAAGAATAGTTATTTTAGGTAAGTTACTATGATTACAAAACAAATGATTCAAGAGAAACTCAAAAATTTAACAGAAGAACAACTTAATCAAGTTTATGGAATTATTGAACAGTTAAGCGGTGCAGAAAATGCTGTTAAAAAACTTAGTCTAATGTCTAAATTACGCAAAATTAAAATTGATGATCCTGAAGATTTCTCGATTCAAGTTAGTGTTAGTTTAGGGAGGGATGTAAGTGAATAATTTTGACAAGCATTTTATTCAAGTTGGGTTTCAAGCATTAATGAGATAATTAGGTATCGCATCATTTTAAATAGAGAATTAAGCCAAAGCAAACTCAGTCAATTTACGAGTTTCTGGATCATAAAAAGCTAAAACAATATCTTCTTTCGGTACACATTCTCTTAGTAAATCTGTAGCTATTCCCTCTTCAGTCCAATCTTCCTCAATGTAAATTTTCTCATTTTTAATGCGAATATAAACAGAAATTGTTTTTACTCGTTTATCATTTTTCCAACCAATATTAAACCAAAGATATTGACTTCTTTGATCATCAAACATTAACACCTCATCTATATCAGGATCAATTACTTGTGATGAAATTTTTTCATATTCAGTTAAAATTTGTTTGATTAAGTTTTGATAATGAGTTAGCTTGTCCATTTGATAACCTCTTCTTGATTAATATCAATAACTAATAGTGAAACTTGATATTTTTGTAAAATCAGTTGAATAGGCATCATGGTAAGTATCCTTTGCTGGCATTGTTTTATTTGTAATTACAAGGTAAAAATTACCCACTTCAATATTATACTAAACTAAAACGGCATCATATACAAAACTTAATAGTTAAACAATTAACTTCAAAATCTGACACAATCTATTACTCATAAATTAACACTGGACTAATAAACAGACATCACAAAACTAAAAAATGCTACAATAGATAACCTCCATAAATATCATTTACATTTCCCTGGAGGAAATATTATGTTATCAACAGAACTTCAACAAGAATTCATGATCAACAGAATTGAGAAAATTGTGGCTATTTTAATGGAAGAACGTCCTTTGTTTAAAGAAGAACTTAATCCAAGAGAAATGGTTGAACATTTATATCATATCGTTCAGCAAAACTTAACCAAAGAACAATTTAATAACTTATCTGAAGTTGTATACTTATTTTGAAATCAAGAGAGGTTTACTAGCTATTAATTCCCCTAAACAAACAGAAATTTCTAATAAGATTGGACAAGATTATCAAATTATTTTATTAGATGATTTAGCGATTTTAGAAAAAGGGCTAATAGTCAAAGATTTATCGGGATTTTTAGTCATCTTCAGATGACTTCTGCTATGAGACTGGGAATTCATTCCCAGGCGGGCTATGGGTTTTACGTTAAGTTGACATTGCTTCCACACCCGCCCAGAAATGAATTATGGCTTACGCTACGCTATCAGGGCTAATAGTCAAAGATTTATGGGGATTTTTAGTCATCTTCAGATGACTTCTGCTATGAGACTGGGAATTTATTCCCAGGCGGGCTATGGGTTTTACGTTAAGTTGACACCAATAAGCTCATGCTTTACCCCTACAAATCTAGGTTTTTCGTAATTCTTAAAAGTCCATGTCCCAACCGTGTTGAGTAAGTAATTGGACAAAAATATTTACAGTCATTGCGAGGGAAGGGAAGCAATCACAACCCTGGCGATTGCTTCATTTCACTTCGTTCCATATGGCTAACGCCACGCAACGCTTACGCAATAACATTGTGTAATTAATTCTGTCTCATTACTTATAACAAGTACCTAAGAGCCAAACATTTTTCTCTTGACATTCAATCTTGGTGACTTCTAAGCTATTATTTGGACACTACAAGACGGCGGATAACTGTAAAACTTACCCTGTAAACTTTTTGCATTCCGTCTTGCGTTAATACTCTGTTCCTAAAATAAGTAAACGGATAGACTATGATGATTTCAGAAACATTCAATTCAGTACCAGTAACCGTTTTGACTGGCTATTTAGGTGCGGGTAAAACCACATTATTAAATCATATTCTTACCTACGAACACGGTAAAAAAGTTGCCGTTATTGTTAACGAATTTGGCGAGGTAGGTATTGATAATCAATTGGTAATTGATGCAGATGAAGAAATCTTTGAAATGAATAATGGCTGTATTTGTTGTACAGTTCGCGGTGATTTAATTCGCATTATTGGCAATTTAATGAAACGCCGAGATAAATTTGATCATTTAGTCATTGAAACCACCGGTTTAGCAGATCCTGCACCTGTAATTCAAACGTTTTTTGTTGATGAAGATTTACAAAGTCAGTTGTCATTAGATGCAGTAGTCACAGTTGTTGATTCTAAACATATTTGGCAACATTGGGAAGCGGACGAGGCTCAAGAACAAATTGCTTTTGCAGATGTAATTTTGTTGAATAAAACCGATTTAGTAACACCGGAAGTCTTAGATGAATTAGAAACTCGCATTCGTTCAATGAATGCAATGGCAAAAATCTACCGCACCCATAATTCTGAATTAGCAATGTCAGCTTTATTAGGAGTAAAAGCATTTGATTTAGATCATGCTTTGGAAATTGATCCTAATTTCTTAGGAGAAGATGCTCACGTCCATGATGAAAGTGTCTATTCTGTAGCGATAGTATCAGAAGGGACGATCAATGGTGAAAAATTAAATGCTTGGATGACAGAATTACTCAGAAATCAAGGTCTAGATATTTTCAGAATGAAAGGAATTTTAAATATTGAAAATGAAGATAATCGCTTTGTTTTCCAAGGTGTACACATGATATTTGATGGTAAAGCGGATAGACCTTGGAAAGTAAATGAAACTCGCAAAAATGAACTTGTATTTATTGGTAGAAATTTAGATGAAGCCCAATTAAAAGCAGACTTTTTTGCTTGTATGAGTTAGATACAATGGAGGGCGGGGAAACCCCGCCTTGGCGAATTGCTGTAAAAATAAAATATCACAACTATGAACTTAACAACTAATAAATATCCAGAATTTACAAAACATTATTCTACAAAACTTGCAGATTATGTGACTGCTTTGGCTTGGTCTGCTGACGGTGAAATACTTGCAGCTAGTTCGGCTGCTGGAGAAGTTGTTTTATGGGAAAATGGCGAATTAACTAGTTTACAAACGGCGACAGATAAAGCAGTAAATTGTTTAGCTTTTTCCCACGATGGTAAATATTTAGCTATTGGTGGACAAGATGGAAAAGTGAAAATTTGGTGCGAAAATAAATTAATTAGCACTTTAGAAAATGCCCCGATTTGGGTTGACCAATTAGCATGGAGTCATACCGATAAACAATTAGCTTTTAGTTTGGGTCGTTATGTGCAAATTTGGGATGCAGACACATCAGAAGTTGTGGCTACTCTCAACTTTAATGATTCCTCTATTTTGGGAATTGATTGGCGTAAAGATGGCAAATATTTGGCTATTAACGGATATAAAGGGATAAAAATTTGGTCTACTCAAGATTGGGATGATGAACCATTTATCCTTCCTCTGTCTACCGTTAGTACAGCAATGGCTTGGTCTGATGATGGTAAATATTTGGCATCTGGAAATATGGATCGGACTCTGACTGTTTTACAATGGGAACATCCTGATCCTTGGGTGATGCGGGGTTTTCCAGGGAAAATTCGTCATCTAGCTTGGTCAGAGATAAAAACTCCTACAGATGCTCCCATTTTGGCTGTTTCTAGTGTTGATGGCATAGTAGTATGGGAAAAGTCGGTAGATGAATCTGTAGGCTGGGAGGCGCAAGTATTAACTAATCATCTGGATATTATTAATGCGATCGCTTTCGCACCCCAAAGTTTTATTCTCGCTTCTGCTGGTGCTGACGGTTGGCTATGTTTGTGGAATGAAAACAAGGAAGTTTCACAGATTTTTACTGACACTGAAGCCGGGGTTTCTACTCTATCTTGGCATCCTCAAGGACAATTATTAGCCGCTGGTGGTGAACAAGGTGAATTAATAATCTGGTCAACTTCTGGCAAAAATTAAAATTTTATTGGAACAATTGTAGTAGGGGTAGCGCCCCCGTGCCTACCCCGGTATTTGGGGCAACCACAGGGGGTTTAGGTATCAAACCCACCCCAGTTGTACTTACAAATTAATTACCAATTATTGGCGCACTCAAGGAGAGATTTTGCACTGCTTTGGCTGCTGCTAAGGTTGGTACAGAATCACGCAATCTTGCTGTTAATTGTACAGTTGTAGCGTCGTACATTTGGGTTAGCAATTTGGGATAAAAGCCAATACCAATAATAGGTATCAACAAACAGGCAATGATAAAGACTTCGCGGGGTTCAGCGTCTATCAAATTTTGATGAGAAACTAACTCTTCATTTTCTTGTCCGTAGAAAATCTCGCGCAACATTGAAAGTAGATAAATTGGCGTTAAAATCACACCAACAGCCATCAAGAAAATGACAATAACTTTGAATGTCGAGTTATAAGCATCACTGGTGGCAAAACCGACAAATACCATTAATTCGGCGACAAAACCGCTCATTCCTGGTAATGCTAAAGAAGCCATTGAACAAGTTGTAAACATGGCGAAAATCTTTTGCATTTTCTTACCGACACCACCCATTTCATCTAACATGAGGGTGTGGGTGCGATCGTAAGTTGCACCGACTAAAAAGAACAAGCTTGCCCCAATTAAGCCGTGAGAAACCATTTGTAAAACTGCCCCACTTAAACCCAAGTCGGTGAAAGAGGCAATCCCAATGAGAACAAAGCCCATGTGGGAAATTGAAGAGTAGGCAATTTTCCGTTTTAAGTTCCTTTGGGCAAAGGACGTTAAGGCAGCGTAGATGATATTTACTACCCCCAAAACTACTAACACTGGTGCAACGTAAGCGTGGGCATCGGGTAGCATTTGGGCATTCATGCGAATTAAGGCATAACCACCCATTTTTAACAAAATACCTGCTAGTAACATATGGACGGGGGCTGTAGCCTCACCGTGGGCATCTGGTAGCCAGGTATGGAGGGGAATGATAGGCAGCTTGACAGCGTAGGCAATCAGGAAGCCGGCGTATAGTAAAAGTTGTAAATTGAGTCCAAAATCTTTTAAGGCCAGCGATCGCATATCGAAGGTTACAGTATCGCCATAAAATCCCATTGTCAAGGAAGATAGCAAAATAAACAGCGAACCACCAGCGGTGTACAAAATAAATTTAGTCGCTGCATATTGACGCTTTTTCCCTCCCCAAATTGACAAAAGGAAGTATATGGGGACAAGTTCCAGTTCCCACACCAGGAAAAATAACAGCATATCCTGGACGGCAAAAACGGCAATTTGACCACCATACATTGCCAAAATTAGGAAATAAAACAATTTCGGCTTTAGTGTTACAGGCCAAGCTGCTAAGATTGCCAGGGTGGTGATAAATCCTGTTAAGAGAACCAGAGGCATGGATAAGCCATCAACCCCTAAAGACCAATTTAAACCCAATTGGGGAACCCAGGGATAACTTTCCACCAGTTGCAAATCGGGATTAGAGAAATCGTATCCAGTATAAAAAGCGCAGACAATTAGGACAAAATCTATCAACCCCACGATGAGAGAATACCAGCGCACGGTTTTTCCATCTTTATCTGGGATAATGGGAAGGAGTAGTGATGCGGCTATGGGAAATAAAATAATCGTCGTCAGCCACGGGAAATTAGCTATATTCATCACAATTAATCTGCTCTTAAAATCATGTTTGGCAACAAGTTAGTATCTAATAACTTCTAAATCACCTTAAATCAAGGATTACAGCCACAAGGTTAACATAGATGCTCAAATTAAGTTAATTTTCGATAAAAGAATTAACCAAATTTACCGCTAATGTAAGCTTTGGTGTCTTCCTGTTGAGGATGACTGAAAATCGCCTCGGTTGAGTTGTACTCTACTAAGTAGCCAGTTCGTCCACCTGTGTCTGAGGCTTTAACGTTAAAAAACGCGGTTTTATCAGATACTCGTGATGCTTGGTGCATATTGTGGGTGACAATGACGATTGTATATTGTTCTTTGAGTTCGTGAATTAGTTCTTCTACTCGCGCAGTAGAGATAGGATCAAGGGCAGAACATGGTTCATCCATCAGGATAACTTCTGGTTGCACAGCGATCGCCCGGGCAATACATAAACGCTGTTGTTGTCCACCAGATAAGGATAACCCATTTTGTCGCAATTTATCCTTGACTTCATCCCATAAAGCTGCTTTTCGCAAACTCCATTCCACCAATTCATTCATATCACCTCTGTAGCCATTAATTCTCGCACCAAAGGCAATGTTTTCATAAATTGATTTGGGGAAGGGGTTGGGTTTTTGAAACACCATACCAATGCGTCTTCGCACTTCTACAGGATCAATATTCGGTGCATAGATATTTTTATCATAGAAATAAACTTTACCTTCGGCTTTAAATGAGTCAATTAAATCATTTAGCCGATTATAACATCGCAATAAGGTAGTTTTCCCACAACCAGAAGGACCGATAAAAGCCGTAACTCGATTCTTAGGAATATCTAACCAAACATTTTGTAAAGCCAAAAAATTGCCATAGTAGATATTCAAATTTTCTGTGCGTAAAACCGATTCATTTCCATTAATTGTGCTAATGATAGTATTCATAAAATCGGGTTTGATGAAGGAGTCAGGAGTTAGGAGTTCAGGAGCAACAAGAAAGAAGAATAGTTTTCACTAGTGACCAATTACCCGTTCCCTTGCCATAACGACAATTTTTAACGCCAACTTAATTAATTAGATAAATTAAATCTTTTTTCTAGTCACCCAACGAGCAATAATACTACTAATTAAAACCATGAATACGAGAATTAAAGATGCAGCCCAAGCTAAAGATTGCCAAGTTTGATAGGGAGAAGTGGCAAAATTGTACACTAAAACTGCTAAAGAAGCAGTTGGTTTGAGGATACTGTCAGACCAAAAATAAGAAAAAAGAGCCGTAAATAGTAATGGTGCAGTTTCTCCAGCAGCACGAGCGATCGCTAAAGTAGAACCAGTGACAATCGCAGGTAATGCAGTTGGTAATACTACCAATATCACAGTTTGTAAATTAGTGCTTCCTAGTCCAATAGATGCTTGTCGTAAATCTTGAGACACTAATTGCAACGCCTCGTCCGTAGTTCGCACAATAATCGGTAACATCAAAATTGCTAAGGCGAATCCACCCCCCAGGGCTGAATAAGAGCCTAAATGCAGTTTTACCAAGGTTAAAACCACAATTCCATAGGCAAAAACCCCAGCAATAATTGAGGGAACTCCACTGAGGACATTAGTAGCAAAACGTATCCATCTGGCAGTTTTTGGATAACTAAATTCACTTAAATAAATTGCCGCCAACACACCCACAGGAACACTAATTATCGCAGCAATTCCTACCATTAATAACGTTCCCAAAATGGCATTACCAAAACCGCCATTTTTACCAAAAGGAGGAGGTGGCAACTGTGTAAAAACATGGAAATCTAAACTACTAAAACCTCTAATTACTACATAATAAAGCACTGCCAATAAAGGAATCAGTGTCAAAACTCCACAGACAAAAGCTAATCCAGTCATGACCATATTAACCAATGTTCGAGGAGACGAAAGAGAACGAGTCAGGCTTCCTCGCGGAAACAAAGAATTCATAATTTAACCAATAGTATGAGTCACGCAATTTGGGATTTACGTTAGCGAAGCGTACGCAGCGCAGCGAGTATTTTTCCGTTCTGAAAGACGGGGAACTATACCAAATTTTTAATCTAAAATCTAAAATCTAAAATCTAAAATTCCTAAATTCGCCGCACTCTTGCCACAATAAAATCCGCCAGAATATTGACGATCATTGTTAAGATAAATAGAACTAAAGCTGCATACATTAAAGCCGCAATTTGTAACCCATTAGCTTCAGCAAATTGATTTGCCAATAAAGAAGAAATGGTATTCGATGGTGCTAAAAGAGAGATGTTAATATTGTTAGCATTACCTATTAACATTGTTACAGCCATTGTTTCACCCATTGCTCTTCCAAGTGCCAACATTACCGCGCTGACGATGCCAGAAAAGGCAGCAGGGATAATAACTTGAAAAATGGTTTCCCAACGGGTTGCACCTATTCCTAGAGCCGCTTGACGCAAACTTGAAGGTACAGAAATCAAGGCATCACGAGAGATAGCTGTGATAATTGGCAAAATCATAATTGCTAATATTACTCCTGCGGGTAACATTCCTGGACCTGTGGGTGCAGAACTAAAAATTGGCAACCAACCTAGATAAGTATGTAGCCATGTTGCTAAATTTTTCAACATAGGGATTAACACAAAAATTCCCCAGACTCCATAAACAACACTGGGAATAGCCGCTAGGAGTTCTACTAAAAATACCAGGACTAAATTTACTTGGGGGGGGAGAAAATTCTCACTCAATAAAATTGCTGTTCCCACACCAATAGGGATGGCTAAAATCAGTCCAATTAAAGAACTTATCAGAGTTCCGTAAATTGCTGGTAGTACCCCATATTCATTCTTAACAGGATTCCAATTGCTGGTAACAAGGAAATTAATTCCAAATGTTTGGATAGCTGTCCAAGCACTAGTAGTAATTTGCAAGGCAATCCATAATAGGATAGCAGCGATCGCTAGGGCAAAAATTCGAGTTATCCAAATAAAGCTTCGATCTAAATTTCTATCTATTTCCGAACGATTTTTCGTGGTTAATGGATCTTCTGGAAAGTTTATAGTCATTCTCCTGATTCCTCACTTCTGGCTTCTGAGAAAGGGCGCCCTGCGCCCCTACCTTGAGAAACGGAAATTTGATAATCAGGACTAATTTGATCAGCCGCTGCTGCGACTTTAGCAATTACATTTGCTGGTAAAGGCACATATCCTAATTCACTAGCTATCTTTTGTCCATCAGTTAAAGCATACTCAATAGTTGCTTCCATTGCTTTAGCTTTGCCGGCATCAGTATATTTTTTATGGGCGAGAATCCAAGTGTAAGTTACTATTGGGTAGGATTCTGCACCTTCAGGGTCGGCAATAAAAGCACGCAGATTTTCTGGTAAAGTTACTGATGCTAGAGTTTTAGATGCTGATTCTTCAGAAGCTAAAACAAACTGGTTGGATTTATTTTCTAAAGATGCAAATTTGAGCTTACTTTCCTTAGCATAGCCATATTCTACATAACCAATAGAACCTTGAGTTTGTTGAATTTGGGCGGTAACACCTTCATTACCTTTAGCACCAACTCCTATCGGCCATTTTACACTTTTACCTTCACCTACTTGAGTTTTCCATTCTGGACTAATGGTACTAAGATGTTTGGTGAAAACACCCGTAGTTCCACTACCATCAGCGCGATAAATAACTTTGATTTCCTCTTTTGGCAATTTTATATTAGGATTGACTTTAGCGATCGCCGGATCATCCCAGAATTTAATTTTACCCAACAAAATATCAGTGTAAACTGCTCGTGATAACTGGAGTTGAGGAACTTCTGGCAAATTATAAGCTAGGACAATACTACCAGCAGTTAGAGGTAATAGTAGCACACCTTTTTCCGCCGGAACTTTGTTAATCTCTTCATCCTTCATTGCTACATCACTAGCACCAAAGTCTACTGTTCCTTGGGTAAACTGCTCAACACCTGCACCACTACCCACAGACTGATAATTAACTTTTAAATTGGGATATTTTTTGTTTAACTCTGTAAACCAAGTTTGATAAAGTGGTGCAGGAAAAGAAGCACCCGCACCTATTAATTCCATATTACCTCCTAAATCTAGTTTCCTAGAATTGGAAGTAGTTGTATTTGTCGTTTTACCAGGAGACTCACTCATAATTGGATTCTTTGAGTTAGTTTCTCCACAAGCTGATAGACTAATTACTACTGTTAATACAGATATTGAAACTATCAGGCGATGATTTTTCATGAAACTGATTTTAAGTAGAGCAATCCTATTTGAGTTGAGAAGGTATCGGTGATAGCGTAATTATATTCACTGAAAACTTGTCAAACATCTTCTTAAAGATAGGTTGATTATCCATTAGGAGAATTTCAATGTATAATTTTACAATTTCTGTTATATTAGCGATCGCTTCTTCAAAAGTATCTCCTTGAGAATGACAGCCCTGAAAAAGAGGACAAAAAGCATGATCATCTCCATCTTTCTCCTTGGTGAGAATGACGGTGTAATTGCAAACTTCTTGACCTTGCACCTACTGTTAATTAACCCTTGCACCTAATCAATGTTTGCTGCCTCGAATCAACTGCTATGGTCTATGATAGGCTTGCTCCTTACAATGGGTGGTACTTTCCTGGAAGCTTATGGTGTTACCGCACCTTGGAACTGGAGTCAGCACGGAATTCAAACCCTTTCATTAGGTGTCAGCTATCAAATTGGTGCAGTCCTACTGGTAGGCTGTTTAGGAGGTCAAAATGCTGGTGCGCTCTCGCAAATTGCCTATTTAGTCATGGGATTAACCTTATTACCCGTATTTGCCGAAGGAGGCGGTATCGGTTATGTTAAACTATCTCAGTTTGGCTATTTGCTAGGATTTATTCCCGGAGCTTGGATTTGTGGATATTTAGCCTTTAAAGCTCGACCTAGGCTAGAAACTCTAGCGTTTAGTTGTCTTTGTGGCTTATTCACCGTTCACATCTGCGGTATTGCTTATTTAATCATGAGTTATCTCTTACCCTGGAGAGGAACAGACAATCTATCCCTGATTCAAGCTATTCTGAAATACTCCTGCTTTGCACTACCAGGACAACTAGTGGTTGTTTGTGCCGTCACCATAGTAGCTTATGTGCTACGACATATAATGTTTTATTAGTCAATGGTCAATGGTCAATGGTCAATGGTCAGTGGTCAGTGGTCAGTAGCAAGAAAAAACGGCGTTGGTGAATTGGGGTATGAAAGTCGAAAATTCCATCTCTCAAACTCTTACTCTCTGCGCCTGGAGCGTCTCTGCGTGAAATAAAATCATACTTTTACTCAGCAACGCCGAAAAAACAACTGACAAAGAACAACCGACAACTGACAAATTTATCATGCGTATAAAAAATCGCTTCTTCTGGATTGCTGCTTTTATAGCATTTGTATTAGACCAACTGACAAAATACTGGGTAGTGAAGACCTTTAGCCCAGGACAAACACTACCACTGTTGAGCGGGATATTTCATTTTACCTATGTTACTAATACAGGTGCAGCCTTTAGTTTATTAAGTGGCAAAGTAGAATGGTTACGCTGGCTATCTTTGGGTGTTAGTTTAGTATTGATCACCATTGCATTATTTGGGCCATTGTTAAGTTTTTGGGAGCAACTGGGTTATGGGTTGATTTTAGGAGGAGCAATGGGTAATGGTATTGATAGATTTATCTTAGGGTATGTCGTTGACTTTCTCGATTTTCGGTTAATTAATTTTGCCGTATTTAATCTGGCTGATTCTTTTATTAGTATTGGTATAGTTTGCTTGTTAATTGCCTCATGGCAAAAAACACCAAGTCATTAAAAAATTTAATTCTTCTTTTGGCAATTCCCCCACTTCCCCGTTAATTTTTAACTTTTAACTTGCAATTGTTTATGAGTTCTCCCCAACCTCCTCAAAAGCCAAAAACTATACTTGGTCAAGTAACTCAAGCAGTCAGCACCATTCATGCTAGAGTCAACTTCTCCATGAAGCTCAAACCCAATGCGAAAGTACCAAAACTATTGGTCCATGATGCCGGCGGGAACCAAGAAGAAGAATATGATTTATTAGGCGATCGCTATATAATAGGCCGGAGTTCAAAATCCTCTGATATCGTCGTCCGTAACCCCCTTGTCAGCACAGTTCACCTCTCATTATCGCGGGACTCCACCCAAAACACCCCCGTTTTCACAATCAAAGATGAAAACTCCACCAACGGTATTTATCTTGGCAAAAGGCGGATAAATACCCTAGAACTGCGGCATGGAGATATCATTAACTTAGGACCACAGGATCTAGCTGATGCCGTCAGTATTCAATACATAGACCCCCCAGCCTGGTACGTCAAAGCTGCCACCTGGACAGCCTATGGAGTCGGTGGTGTCACAGCCTTAATTGCCCTAGCCATAGGTGCAGAATGGCTGAAATTTTCCGTTAGACCCCTACCTACAGCCACTCGCGCCCCTGTCGTTGTCTATGCCCGTGATGGCTCAACCCCACTCCGTGAACCCCGTAATATCGCCCACGTAGACCTGAAAAAAATATCAGACTTTGGCCCATATTTAGCTGCTGCGGTTGTAGCTTCCGAAGATAGTCGTTACTATTGGCACTTTGGCGTAGACCCATTAGGAGTATTACGAGCCGTACTGATTAACAGTCGTAGCGGTGACGTTCAACAAGGGGCAAGTACAGTTACCCAACAAGTAGCTCGAAGTTTATTCCGGGAATATGTAGGCAGTCAAGACTCTTTAGGGCGGAAAGTTAAAGAAGCCGTCGTCTCCCTCAAACTAGAAACCTTTTACAGCAAAGACGCTATTTTACTAACCTACTTAAATCGGGTATTCTTAGGTGCAGACACCTCCGGCTTTGAAGATGCAGCCAAATATTATTTTAACAAATCCGCCAAAGAATTAACCCTAGCGGAAGCAGCCACCTTAGTAGGGATTTTACCCGCCCCCAATGCCTTCGATTTTTGTGGCAGTGGTCCCCGGAAACTCGGTGCAGCCGACTACCGCAATCGAGTCATTAAACGACTACTAGAAATGGGCAAAATTACCCAAGAAGAAGCCAACCGCGCTCGCCGTTCTACAGTTCAAGTTAGCCCCAAAGTTTGCGAAAGGCAAGCCAAAACCATTGCCCCCTATTTCTATGATTACGTCTTTCAAGAACTCACATCAAGACTAGGTCCAGCAGCAGCCAGAGAAGGAAACTATATCATCGAAACCCAACTTGATCCAGCTATCCAAGCCAAAGCCGAAACAGAGTTAAAAAATTCCGTCACCAAAGCAGGCTCGAGTTTTGGATTTTCCCAAGGAGGAATGGTGACTCTCGACTCAAAAACCGGGAGTATTGTCGCTATGGTAGGCGGGACTGATTACAAAAAAAGCCAGTTTAATCGCACCGTTCAAGCCCAACGACAACCGGGTTCTACCTTTAAAATTTTTGCCTACGCTGCGGCTATAGAAAAAGGGTTTTCGACCTATAAAAGTTATTCTTGCAATCCTTTAACTTGGCAAGGCTTTACCTATAAACCCTGTCGCGCTGGTGCTGGTGGTAGTTTAGACATAGCCACTGGTTTGGCACTTTCGGAAAACCCCATTGCTTTGCGGGTAGCCAAGGAAATTGGCTTGAATAAAGTCGTAGATATGGCGCAGCGTTTGGGTGTTAAATCCAATCTTGAGGCAGTACCCGGTTTGGTGTTAGGTCAAAGTGTGGTTAATGTCTTAGAAATGACCGGGGCATTTGGGGCAATTAGTAATCGTGGAGTCTGGAATCCTCCTCATGCTATTAGTAAAATTCGTGATAGTAGTGATTGCAAGGATCTCAAAGATTTTGAAACCTGTCGGGTGATTTATTCCTTCGATACAGATCCAAATGGTTCTAAACAAGTCCTAAAAAAAGCAGTTGCCAATCAAATGACTACTATGATGCAGGGAGTAATTACTAGTGGTACAGGTCGTAGCGCGGCTATTGGTTTAGGCGAAGCAGGTAAAACCGGAACAACAAATGATAATGTAGACCTCTGGTTTATTGGTTTTATTCCTAGTCGTCAACTTGTCACCGGCATTTGGCTAGGAAATGATAATAATTCACCTACCTCCGGCAGCAGCGCCCAAGCAGCACAACTTTGGGGTAATTATATGGGTAAAATTACTAAATAGGGTTTGTTAAAAAAGTCTTTGCGTTATGGCTAGAAGTCAGGGTGAAGAATTATCTTTTGTGCATAAGCACTTTTGTTTTTAATTAAATAAAGTAATATTTAGCTTAAATTTAATTAGGAGTAAATAGTATAACCAGTTGCCAAAGAGACGTAGTATGGGTTACTATACTAATACTTTATTTAAATATATTATTACTTGTAGGATATTTTGCTATTGCTGCATTGAATCAACTTAATAATAAAAACATTGTTGTAACTGAAGAAAAAATACCTGTTGTTAGTCCTAGTATTTCTAATTCATCACCAGTTATCCCCATTATTGAATCTACACCAAAAGCTAAACCGCAAATTCAACCAAGTCCGGTAAATGTAATTTCATCAGAATCTACCACATCTAAACTTAAACCAAAAATTGGTTTATCACAATTTTCAGAAAATATAAAACCTTCTCAGAATGGGTATTATTATCTTATTGCTGATAATGTACAGAAAGACAGTCTCACAGCAGTTAGAAAAGTGGTTATTGATGCGTATTTATCTTCAAACCGTAAATATATTTATGTGGGAGTATTAAAAACTAAAGAAGAAGTAAAAATAAGATTACAAGAATTAGCAGATCAAGGTGTTCAAAGAAACCCAATTTTATAAAGATGTCAAACTAGAAGGCAAACTGGAAATCGTTCAACAACTTTTACAGCGAGGCATGACCTTAGCAGAGGTAGTCAGCCTGACAGGATTATCGGAACAAGAATTAGAGCAAGGGCTATCAACAGAAATTAAAAAAAATGGACAATTGATAACAGAAAATTAACAATTATCCATTAGAACTACCCTTAAAAATCTATTTTTTGGATAGGCTTGGCAGATTTACGTTTAGCCCAAACTCCCAACCCAAACAGAATGGTACTACCCACAACAGGCAAAGCATCTGTTTCCCAGGGAACAGGGGTTGCTGGGCTAAGGGTACTAGAAACAATATAGTCGTCACGGCCGCTGAAGTTTGTAAATTTAGCATCTACGGCCCCATAGCCACCACTATTATAGTAAAAATTAACTGGCTCGGATGTTGTATTGAAGGAAATTCCACCTGTATTTGACAAAAGTGGGGAAGATGAAGTGCCATTCCATTGGAATGTATTTGTCCCATTAGCAAAGCCACTCAGTCCCGTGATTGTATAAGCCACAGAGTCGCGGTTGTACGTGCCTGTGATTCCGGTAATAGAATAGGTGACTCCTGCTGTTGGGGTCACGTCTGCCGTCTGGAAAGTACCTGATGCCGATTGGTTAACGTCTCCAGTAAAAGACCAGTTCCAGAGTGAGATGGCTTGCGCGGGTGCGGAAAGCAAACCTAGACCGATAAGTGTTCCCCCGGCGATCGCGCTCTTTATGATAAGTTTAGTTAATGTTTTCACAGGATTTCCTCTTTTGTTAACGCGAAAAACTAAAACTTTGATTAATCTACCTCAAATTTTTCTCTAAAATCAAGTTTATCATCAAATATTTATGAATTTTTAGAAGAATTAGACATCAGCGAAAATACTTTAGCTGTTAATTTAGTAGGACTTACGCAAGTGTCACACTAAAA
>NZ_AP018316.1:1953693-2136057 GCF_002368115.1 Dolichospermum compactum NIES-806
TTAGGTTTAACTTATCCTACTATTCAAGGAATTATTACAGGTAAACTTAAAATGACAGCAGATATAGATTTACGCCTTTGTCGCTATAGATGGTTATTTCTTAAGATTGCAAAATGCTTATGAAATAATGGCAGCAAAAAGAAATTTAGGAGAAACTTTAAATCAAATTATTCCTTATTCTTTACTAGGAACAGATTAACGCAAATACGTTACATCTTCTTATCTGTTACAATGGTGAATGATAAAGTTACCAGCAAAGTAATGATTAAATTACAAGAATTGCAAGAACAGGTATTGGAATTACCAATCAAAGAACGCTGGACTCTTGTACAAACCTTACTAGCATCAATTCAACAAGAAACACTATCTTCTATTCCTCCTCAACCTACCCTAGAAACCTTATCTGAACTTGACCCCTGGACACAAAGCCTAATAGGTGTAATTCGCTTAGATTCAGAAAATCCAGAGGAAAGTTATATTAATTACCTAGTAATTTAGTAGGTTGGGTTGACGCAAGGAAACCCAACAATACCTGAGTTCGGTGTTAGGAGTTCGTGTTTTGGGGAGAAATGCCATCCTTAAGGATGTGGTAGTAGGACTAAATGAAACGGTAGGAAGATTAGATACTAACCTTGCTACTCTCCAAAGCAATTTTGCAGAGAATCAAAAATCAACCAATGCTGCTTTAGAAAGACTAGAAGCAATTTTGATCAAGCTGATGGATAGTTAGGAATGCAAATTTAATAACCTGCAATTCTGATTTAAACTGGGAATGGTGCGTTACGCTGTCGCTAACACACCCTACTTTTGCAATTTATTTAATTTAGGGAACACCAAAAAATAAATTACCCAATTTTGTGGGATGAGCATCCTGCCCGTCCTTGATGATTAGCGGGCAATTCGTCCCGCACCACAAGAAATTTTTGGGTATTTTTTTAATTGGAAGTTCCTTAATTCACATTCCTAAGTTTTTGTCGTTGACTGAACCAGGATGTTATCTAAAGTTATACTAAAAACGGCGGAGATTTGAATTTTTACAAAATAACAAAAAAGCTAGATGTGTAGGGGTAAAGCAAAAGCTTAATGGTGTCAACTTAAGCCCTGGTGAATGGAATTCACGGCTACACAAACAAAGTCCGCCTGCGCGGACTAAGGAAAAATCAAGGATTGAAACCCACGCAGGTGGGTTTTGCCTGTGTAGACGCAGTTTCTAACCGCCTGTTTTACGTTAAGTTGACACATATCAGCAGTGCTAAACCCCTACCTATAGAATCAAACGATTAAGCCGTTTAGAGTATATTCAGCAACGCCCAAAATTTCAGGATTTACAAGATTAAAAATTTTTATGAATATTAGGGTATGCCCTGCGGTTGTGGTCTTGAGTCAAAATAGCGTTACAGTGGGGCGCAAAATTACTAATGTCTTAGCTGGTGCGAAATTATATGGTTTGGTTAATCGCACTCATGATGTTGATATTACCTTTACCAATTTTGGCGAAACTTTACGAGAACTATTCGCTGCTGGTACACCGATAATTGGTATTTGTGCAGCGGGGATTCTAATTAGAACAATTGCACCATTGTTAACTGACAAGGGACAAGAACCGCCAGTTTTAGCTGTAGCTGAAGATGGTAGTGCTGTTGTTCCGCTTTTGGGTGGTTTAAGTGGTGTAAATGATTTAGCGCGTCAAGTGGGGTCAGCACTGAATATCCAACCAGCAATTACCACAACGGGAGATATCCGCTTTCACACTGCTTTGTTATCTCCTCCTGCTGGATATCATTTAGCTAACCCAGAACATGGGAAAAAATTTATTGCTGATTTATTGGCTGGGGGAAAAGTTAAATTACAAGGAATAGCACATTGGTTGAGTGAGAGTAATTTACCTATTGATGAAAATGGTGAGTTAATTATTCAAATTACTGAAAATTTGGGTAATTCTGATGCTAATTGTTTAGTTTATCATCCTGGGAAAATTGCGATCGCTCTCACCAGCCCAGAACCAGATACAATCACTCAAATTCACCAAATCCTCGCAGCATCTAATTTAGCACCTGCCGCAGTGGCAGGAATATTTGCACCGCTACAACTGGCGAATAATTCCCAACTTCACTCTATAGCGACAACTTTGGGAGTTCCTACCCGTTTCCTACACACCAATGAACTAACGGAATTGGTTTTGGCGGCTACAGGTGCAGATAGTCGAATTGTATCATCCCCATTTTCCCAGATAGCTGTTGCCATTTCCACGCAAATTATCAACCCTGACACCATTGGACAACCCCAGGGCAAATTAGCGATTATTGGTACGGGTCCTGGTGCATCTCAATGGATGTCACCCCAGGTAAAGGAAATTTTGGCATCAGCGACGGATTTAGTCGGTTATAAAACTTATATTAATTTAATTGGACATCTCGCAGATGGTAAGCGAATTCATGAATCAGATAACCGCGTGGAAGCAGAGAGGGCATATCAGGCGCTAGATTTAGCTGCATCGGGAAAATATGTAGCAGTTGTATCTTCTGGCGACCCCGGTATTTACGCAATGGCGGCGGCAGTGTTTGAGGTTCTAGAGCAATATCATAAACCAGAATGGCAAACCATTGATATTCAAGTCGCCCCTGGTATTTCGGCTATGCAAGCCGCAGCAGCCACTATTGGTGCGCCTTTGGGGCATGATTTCTGTGTGATTTCTCTCTCTGACATTTTGAAACCTTGGGAAATTATCGCTCAACGAATTACCGCTGCGGCTAAAAGTGATTTTGTCATTGCTTTCTATAACCCTGTATCAAAAGAACGCACTTGGCAACTAGCCGCTGCGAAAAAGATTTTAATGGAACACCGTAAACCCAATACCCCAGTTGTGTTGGGACGAAATTTAGGAAGAAAGGGAGAAGAAGTCAAGGTTACGACTCTAAAGGAATTAGAACCAGCATTAGCAGATATGCGAACTGTGATTATTATTGGTTCTTCCCACACTCGACAAATCCAGCAAGATCATAATATTTGGGTTTATACTTCCCGCCGATATAATTCTCAGGAATGATGTTTTTTCTATTAAACATAATATCCTTCTTCTTTCTTCCTTTCCCCGGACTCCTTTAAGATATAACTCTCTTAATTATGTCTAGTTTATATCTGAGAAAGACTTGATTTTTTTATTCTCATCATCAACAATAAAAACATCATGTTTCAGACATGATTGTAGCCAATAAAAGTGACAGAAGCCCTGATAATGTCCGCCCTTGCGGACATTTTACTTATTATAAATTCTTAAAAAAAATGACAATTGTATATTGAAAATTTAGTAAGGATTCAGGGAACAGGGAAGATAAAAGAAAAATGGGTTATTCGGTTCTTTTTATGGAAAACCTGGTTCAAAATCATTGGTAGCCTTATTGTGTAGGCATTTTATTGAAAACATGGATATAGTTGTTTATAACCCTTGTCCTGTAAGGGTTTTTTTATAATCAATCCTCAAGCACCATAAAAGTAGCGCAAGAGCCAAAACTAATTATATAAAAGATTTGGATTTAATGTAGGGGTAGCGCCCCCGTGCCTACCCCGATATTTGGGGCAACCAGAGAGGGTTTGCCCCCTACAAAATATTTAATGTAGGGGTAGCGCCCCCGTGCCTACCCCGATATTTGGGGCAACCAGAGAGGGTTTGCCCCCTACAAAATATTTAATGTAGGGGTAGCGCCCCCGTGCCTACCCCGATATTTGGGGCAACCAGAGAGGGTTTGCCCCCTACAAAATATTTAATGTAGGGGTAGCGCCCCCGTGCCTACCCCGATATTTGGGGCAACCAGAGAGGGTTTGCCCCCTACAAAATATTTAATGTAGGGGTAGCGCCCCCGTGCCTACCCCGATATTTGGGGCAACCAGAGAGGGTTTGCCCCCTACAAAATATTTAATGTAGGGGTAGCGCCCCCGTGCCTACCCCGATATTTGGGGCAACCAGAGAGGGTTTGCCCCCTACAAAATATTTAATGTAGGGGTAGCGCCCCCGTGCCTACCCCGATATTTGGGGCAACCAGAGAGGGTTTGCCCCCTACAAAATATTTAATGTAGGGGTAGCGCCCCCGTGCCTACCCCGATATTTGGGGCAACCAGAGAGGGTTTGCCCCCTACAAAATATTTAATGTAGGGGTAGCGCCCCCGTGCCTACCCCGATATTTGGGGCAACCAGAGAGGGTTTGCCCCCTACAAAATATTTAATGTAGGGGTAGCGCCCCCGTGCCTACCCCGATATTTGGGGCAACCAGAGAGGGTTTGCCCCCTACAAAATATTTAATGTAGGGGTAGCGCCCCCGTGCCTACCCCGATATTTGGGGCAACCAGAGAGGGTTTGCCCCCTACAAAATATTTAATGTAGGGGTAGCGCCCCCGTGCCTACCCCGATATTTGGGGCAACCAGAGAGGGTTTGCCCCCTACAAAATATTTAATGTAGGGGTAGCGCCCCCGTGCCTACCCCGATATTTGGGGCAACCAGAGAGGGTTTGCCCCCTACAAAATATTTAATGTAGGGGTAGCGCCCCCGTGCCTACCCCGATATTTGGGGCAACCAGAGAGGGTTTGCCCCCTACAAAATATTTAATGTAGGGGTAGCGCCCCCGTGCCTACCCCGATATTTGGGGCAACCAGAGAGGGTTTGCCCCCTACAAAATATTTAATGTAGGGGTAGCGCCCCCGTGCCTACCCCGATATTTGGGGCAACCAGAGAGGGTTTGCCCCCTACAAAATATTTAATGTAGGGGTAGCGCCCCCGTGCCTACCCCGATATTTGGGGCAACCAGAGAGGGTTTGCCCCCTACAAAATATTTAATGTAGGGGTAGCGCCCCCGTGCCTACCCCGATATTTGGGGCAACCAGAGAGGGTTTGCCCCCTACAAAATATTTAATGTAGGGGTAGCGCCCCCGTGCCTACCCCGATATTTGGGGCAACCAGAGAGGGTTTGCCCCCTACAAAATATTTAATGTAGGGGTAGCGCCCCCGTGCCTACCCCGATATTTGGGGCAACCAGAGAGGGTTTGCCCCCTACAAAATATTTAATGTAGGGGTAGCGCCCCCGTGCCTACCCCGATATTTGGGGCAACCAGAGAGGGTTTGCCCCCTACAAAATATTTAATGTAGGGGTAGCGCCCCCGTGCCTACCCCGATATTTGGGGCAACCAGAGAGGGTTTGCCCCCTACAAAATATTTAATGTAGGGGTAGCGCCCCCGTGCCTACCCCGATATTTGGGGCAACCAGAGAGGGTTTGCCCCCTACAAAATGTATTTGGGGCAACCAGAGAGGGCTTGCCCCCTACAAAATATTTAATGTAGGGGTAGCGCCCCCGTGCCTACCCCGGTATTTGGGGCAACCACAGGGGGTTTGCCCCTACTGTTAAAAGATCAACAACGACCAGCCCAAGTTATCCATTTATGGGATAAACCTATATGCAAAATTTCTCCAGTTCTCTCGAATTCTGTGATAATTGTTGTTGTTAAATCAACGCCCATAAATTCAGCTTCATTGACATTACTATCAATTAAATTGGCATGATGGAGATTAGCGCCTGTAAAGTCAGCACCACTTATTTCTGCTTGGTTGAGATTTGCACCGACTAAGTTTGCTGAAGTTAAATTTGCAGTTCGCAAATCAGCACCCCTCAGGTTAGTTTTTCTGAGGTTGACTCTAGTTAAATCAGCACCAATTAAGTTAACTTCACTTAGGTTGGCATTTTCTAAATTTGCTCTACTTAAATCAGCATTAGTGAGATTGGCTCTACTGAGGTTACACCCACTCAAATTTGCTTGAGCAAGATCCGCTCCGCTTAAATCTGCCGCTTCTAAATTTATGCCTCTCAAATCGGCACGTCTTAACATAGCTTGGTGCAGATTTATTGCTGGGAAATTCCTTTCTCCTGATTTATAAGACTTCAGAAGTTTTTGAGTATCCATACTTCCACCTCATTGTGTCTACAGGTGAGTTATTACACTTCCCAAACCACAGACAATTACTTGAGATTCTAGCGATCGCAATTTTAGCTAAAAATCTTGTATTCATTATACCCTTAATTAAGAAAATAATTAAATAAACGTTACAATCTATGTAGTTTATGAAAAAAATAGCAATAGTTTAGATCAATAATCCTTTTATGACAGCTAATTTAATATCTAATTCGACCTCTGATTTTATCAACTCTTTATCCAGTGCTGCGACTGCGTACCGAGCCGGAAATCAATTACCCTCGGCGGAAATAATAGTGAATGCGTTGCTGGAGGCGGAAAAAGCTGCCAAGCTACAAAAGTTAAATTATCCTTTTGCATCTCTTAATGGTAAATGGCGACTTTGTTTTGCTACTGGTACTAAAAAAGTCAGAAATCGTGGGGGAATTATTTTAGGTAAGGGTTGGTATGTGCCAAGATTTATGAGGATTCATATTTGCTTGAATCCATTGGAAACACAGGCTTTGGGAACGGGAGAAATTGCGAATCAAGTCCAACTGGGAGGAATATTACTTAAATTAACCGGACCAATAAAATATTTAGGAAAAAAGAATTTATTGGCCTTTGATTTTATCAAAATGCAGATTAGTTTATTTAATTGGATGGTTGTCAATAAAAATATTTCTACAAGTAAAGGTGAAAATAAAGATTTTGATAGGCAACCTATAGCTAAACAGGCTTTTTTCGCGTTCTTCTTAGTTACTGAAGATATGATTGCTGCTCGGGGACGCGGAGGTGGTTTAGCTCTTTGGATTAGAGAAAATTAAATTATATTTGCATAATGTTAATTTCTACATGATTCTTTCTTCTAGAGTATTTCCACCGTCCCTTTATAGCCATCAATTTGGACTTGTTGACCGTCTTGAAGTAAGTATGTGGCACCACGTACATCCATGACCGCAGGAATGCCGTATTCACGGGCGATAATTGCTCCGTGAGAAAGTTTACCACCTGCTTCGGCAATTAAGCCTCCAGCTTGGACAAGGATAGGGGCCCAGCCGGAATCTGTATAAGGGACGACAAGGATGGTGTTTTTATCAATATTATGGGCTTCTTGTAAGGTTCGGACTATTTTTACCCGGCCTTGAATTTGTCCTTGACTGGCGGGAATACCTAATAAAATGTTGTCAGAGGGATCAATTACGGGTTTAATGGGATGAGGGGGGTTATAACCGTAAACTACGGGAGGAATTTGGGGAATTTGGCTATCTTGGATAAATTGCGATCGCCTATTTTCGATTAATTCCCAGATATGATTCCTAAAAGCTACATCTGAATTAACCGCTAAATGCCGAATTTCCGCTAACTTGAGAAAGAAAATATCTCCCTGTTGAGTTAATACCCCAGACTGAAGCCACATCTGTTCTAGCGCCAAAAATGTCCAGCGTAATTCCGCTAACAATCGGGAATAAACTTCTGTCACCCTACCTTTAAGATCAACTCGTTTTTGCACTAAATTTGGCTGTTCTGAACGGGAATCATCTAAATTTGGTGATTCCGGTGCTTGTAGCAACTGGATGAATAATTGTCTGACTATTTGGGGATTTTCTCGCCAGGTGGGGACGGAAATATCTGTACCAACTTCGCTCAAATAGCCATAATCCTCAATCAATTCGTTAAGTTCGGCTAAAATTCTTGCCCCTGCGGCCGTTTGTGCTAATTGTGTAAATACTTGTTCTTGTTTAAATTCATAGTTACCGGCGATTAAAATTTGCCTAGCATCCGCCGCAAGCAAACGCATAGCTTTTAATGATGCTACCTCTGGGGTGACGCTATTATCAATTTCTTCTACTTTTGCCCCCAAAACCGCTTGACGGATGGCTGCACTCAAGGGGGCTAAAATGCTGTAATAAGTACCCCGGTGGAGTAAGTCGAGAATTAAATCTATTCTACCTAATAATTGATCTAGTGATAATTCCTCAATGACAACGTTTGATAATTGGGTTAATCCGGGAATAAAAACTTGGCGATAGTCCAATTTAAAATCTTTGTCTAAATCAATTTCTCGCTTGAGTAACTTTGTCAGTCCTGGTAAATTAGCCAAGGTAGAATCTAGAGCAGGTTTACTCATGCTTGCACCTCTAGTCAGAAATTCCAAACTTTCTGGCGGTAATCCCATTTCCAGGAAGATCTTTCCTAATAAAGAAGCATTAAAATAGGCTCTAGAGTAGTGCAGTGTGGCTGTGGTGGTAAAATCTAATCGGTTAGCGCGTTCGCCTAATACTATACTAAAAATTTCCCCCCACACACCACAGGTTAAAGGTGAATTAATAGACCAAGTTAAGGGATGAATCACTCCCGGAATCACCTCAGCGGCGATTTTTCTTGTCCATAACGGTAAAAGCGTAGTGATAGGTCTTGTCTGTAATACCCACAAATTTTGACCATCATAACTCCATTCAATATCTTGGGGAATGCCCAAATAACGTTTTTCTAACCGCCGAGCTAAGTATGCAACCTGTTTAATTAATGCTTCAGGAACTTTGCCATTACCTTCAAATTGCAGACAAGATAATTTTTCATTATCCGCAATCACCACCCGATATTGTTCCGGTGTCACCTTCCCAGAGACAATTTGTGTAGGACTACCAGACACCGCTTCAATAACTACCGCCTCACCCTGTTGAGAAATCGGATCTCGGCTAAAAGCCACCCCAGAGAATACGCTTTGGACTTGTTGTTGAATGAGTACCCCCATTTCCCGATCTTCCGAACTACTGCGACGGCGATATTCGACGGCACTGGGATGATTATAGGAAGCTTGAACTTGAGCGATCGCTTGTCGCAATTCTACCTTACTAATCACATTTAAAATCGTTTCATACTGTCCCGCCGCCGAAGCTTGCTGGGAATCTTCCCCAATGGCCGAGGAACGCACTACCAAGGGCGAAAGTGGCGACGGTTGCAGAAAATCAATTAAGATATTAGGATCTTCACCAGCAGCCAGTACCCAGCCTTTAGGAACTGCATAGCCCCAACGTTTAATTTGCGATAATGTCGCCGCTTTAGCTCCTACCACTTCCCCATCTAAATCATCATCTAAAGTAATAATCCTCTCCTGATTATTTAAATATTCCATCATTGGTTGAGATTCTAGCGCCGCCTCCTCCACAGGGAGATTCATATCATCAGGAATTTGGTTATAAATCCAGTAAATTAACCCCGACAAAGCGGAAGCAGCGATAATCCTTGGTATATCTTGGGAATGGATAATCCCCACAAACAGGGGAAATATCACTAATACCCCCAACTTAATAGTTTCCTTAGAACGAGTAATTAAAAACCCCATCGCCGCCAGTAAACTCACAAAAGCAGCTACCATCGGATCATGTGCTAACAAACCCCAGGAAACATTAGTTGTTCCCGCGCCTTTAGTAGCCAGATATCTACCGATAACCAAAGCAATTAAAGCAATGAGTTCCCAGACTGGTTGGGAAGGAAAATAATATTGGGCAGTTGTCACAACGGCAACACCCTTGAGGGCTTCAGAAACCACGCAGATACTTCCCGCCAACTTACCACCATGATAAAAAGCGGCTGCTACACTAATATTTCCTGTACCCACCTTGGCTAATTGCTTACCACTCAAGGCATAAGTAATCCAGGAAATTAGTGGTATTGCTCCTAAGAGTGGACAAACAATTAAAATAATGACGATACTGAAAAAATTAATCATGATTTTCTAATCTAAAAATTAAAATTTGATGACACATATATAGCAGGAGTCAGGAGTCAGGAGTCAGGAGTTAAGAGTCTCTTACCGTATGGCCTTTACTGTAGATTCTGTATCTCTTAACTACACAACCTACTGTAACTCAATATTTGCAAGGACTTTCAAGGTCGAAAATATCAAAATAATCACTCTTAATACCATGAAACCTCAACCACTTGTTAAAATTCAAAATAATTCTTTTTTCTTCTTTCTTCCTCCGAACTCCGAACTCCTGACTCCTCTTAAATATAAGGACACTAGAAAACAATGATAGTCTTACTAGTGTCCCATAATGTTATTTAAGGAATTTAGCCTAGTGCATAAGCGGCAGTAAGCGACCAAATAATCAGACCAGCAATTGATCCTAAAAGTACCACAGTGGAGATTGTAATCAGTTTAGGTGAATCTGCACCTTCAAATTTCATGATTCCGCGATTTAAATCGGACATTGTTTTATAATGCTCCTTTATTACAGGGCTAATCTGTCCGTCTTGATTTTAGTCTTTCTATTGCCAGATGGTGTTAAATTCTTATTACGATTTTTTTTAAGATTAGTAACAAGAGGCAAAACGGGACTTATAGACTCCTTAAAAAAGCATTAATAGGGAGGAAAAGAGGAAGAGACTTCCAATTAAAAAAATATCCCAAAATCTCTTGTGGTGCGGGCATCTTGCCCGCTAATAATAGAAGGACGGGCAAGATGCCCATCCCACAAAATTGGATAGCGTTCGCGGAGCGTCCCGCAGGGAACTAGCGCTGCTGCAAGCAGTTCATCTTTTTGTGGAGTTCTCTAAGTGAAATTGAAATTTCGTGGGGGTTTACGGCGTAAACCCTCATGCGTAGTTTTAATCCCTAATAGGGAGTAAGTGAAATTGCAATTTCGAGTTTTAATGTCTTGGTTATCTGTCTTGGGGTTTCAATCCCTAATAGGGAGTAAGTGAAATTGCAATTTTAAGATTAATATTACTCCCTTTTTGATCGCCAATGTTTCAATCCCTAATAGGGAGTAAGTGAAATTGCAATCCAAATAAACCATTAAAGATACCACCAAACCAGGTTTCAATCCCTAATAGGGAGTAAGTGAAATTGCAATTAGTGAGAATAATTTCAGTTTCAACGTTTTGCATTGTTTCAATCCCTAATAGGGAGTAAGTGAAATTGCAATCGGCAATTAGTTGGATTTGATGCAAGAGGTATTAGTTTCAATCCCTAATAGGGAGTAAGTGAAATTGCAATGTAATTCCTGTGGGATAAGGGTTTCCGGGTTTTCTGTTTCAATCCCTAATAGGGAGTAAGTGAAATTGCAATATGTTTAGATAATGGTGTAACAGGTTTTTAGTGGCGTTTCAATCCCTAATAGGGAGTAAGTGAAATTGCAATGCAACGAACAAATCTTAGCTAATTCCCAAACTCGTGTTTCAATCCCTAATAGGGAGTAAGTGAAATTGCAATCCGCCCAAAAATAGGCAATATGGTATTTGCGCAAGTTTCAATCCCTAATAGGGAGTAAGTGAAATTGCAATTTGCTGGCTTGCTATCGCCCGTTGTCAAAACTTTTTTAGTTTCAATCCCTAATAGGGAGTAAGTGAAATTGCAATATCTCTTCCCATAGACTAGTGAGCCAAGTGACTCAAACTGTTTCAATCCCTAATAGGGAGTAAGTGAAATTGCAATCTCTCGCTGCCATATCTTCTGGTAACTCCCATTCGTTTCAATCCCTAATAGGGAGTAAGTGAAATTGCAATTACAGGAAATTTTATTTTACTTATCCGTTGACATAAGTTTCAATCCCTAATAGGGAGTAAGTGAAATTGCAATCTTTTTTTGCAAGAAATAACCATTTTTCCGCCTCTGTTTCAATCCCTAATAGGGAGTAAGTGAAATTGCAATTTTTTTCTGAAAGTTTGCTGTTTATGAAATCTTGGAAGTTTCAATCCCTAATAGGGAGTAAGTGAAATTGCAATTATTCCCAAGATTGGGAATGGTGATCTACTGGGAGAGTTTCAATCCCTAATAGGGAGTAAGTGAAATTGCAATTTGATGGAGATCCTAATTTTTATCCCCAATTACAAGAAAAGTTTCAATCCCTAATAGGGAGTAAGTGAAATTGCAATTCTTGCAGACAGAATCAGAGAAGGTCAATGCTTTAGTTTCAATCTCTAATAGGGAGTAAGTGAAATTGCAATCTGTATTTATTGCCTCCCGGCAGACAGGATGTGTTTCAATCCCTAATAGGGAGTAAGTGAAATTGCAATTTGATAAAAGTTATGTGCAGTTTGGCTGCATGATCTGTTTCAATCCCTAATAGGGAGTAAGTGAAATTGCAATGCAAGTTCTACTTGACTAATTCTGGATTCAATCAAACTTGTTTCAATCCCTAATAGGGAGTAAGTGAAATTGCAATGTTGAACCAGTAGAAACTGAATCTGTAGAAACTGGTTTCAATCCCTAATAGGGAGTAAGTGAAATTGCAATTAGAGAGTATTTGGCTAGAGAAGCGCAAGCGTCTGTTGTTTCAATCCCTAATAGGGAGTAAGTGAAATTGCAATTGGAGTAGCAAAACGTCCGCCTATTTCACCCTCATAGGCAAGATAAGTTTCAATCCCTAATAGGGAGTAAGTGAAATTGCAATGCTAATCCAATTATGGTTACGGTAGCAGTATCAATGTTTCAATCCCTAATAGGGAGTAAGTGAAATTGCAATATTGCTGCTGAACTAGGAGTCGTTCCATCTGGCAACAGTTTCAATCCCTAATAGGGAGTAAGTGAAATTGCAATATCATTATGTATTTTGTCCGCATCGCACCCAACTGCGAGATGTTTCAATCCCTAATAGGGAGTAAGTGAAATTGCAATAAAATCGAATGACTACTGAAAAATCCACCCAAATAGTTTCAATCCCTAATAGGGAGTAAGTGAAATTGCAATAGTGAAGACATTGCTATTCATACCAAGTCTCAAGTTGTTTCAATCCCTAATAGGGAGTAAGTGAAATTGCAATGAATGATCAATTTTTAGCAGCATTACACGAGTTTGTTTCAATCCCTAATAGGGAGTAAGTGAAATTGCAATTCATATCCGCCCATGTTTGCATCAATGCAGCCTTTGGTTTCAATCCCTAATAGGGAGTAAGTGAAATTGCAATGAATAAAAAAGTTTCAGAGTGAGCTTTAAGTAGCAGTTTCAATCCCTAATAGGGAGTAAGTGAAATTGCAATCATTACGATAGTTAGGTGCTTTGTAATCTACCAAGTTTGTTTCAATCCCTAATAGGGAGTAAGTGAAATTGCAATCTTATGAGCATAACGCTAAGTTGCATCCTGATTCTCATGTAGTTTCAATCCCTAATAGGGAGTAAGTGAAATTGCAATCGCGGGGTGCTGAAAGCCTATATATATGTAGTTTTCAAGGTTCAGTTGCGCGGATGTTCTCATGATAATCCATTTCAAGAAAAGTGTCAAGGAGTAAAATAGCTGAAACTCCTGCTGTGCAAGGTGCGCGGATGGGTGAACTCCATGAACTGCATGAAAAGCTTGTGTAGAAATGATTTCAGGCATTTTTTGAGAAATTGAATTTTTTACACCCACCCCCTCGCGCATTAAGCGAAGAAAATCGTCTGATCACGGGGCTGTTCACCACCGATTCTTTCTATTTTACCAAAACAGCAAGCACAAAGAAAGTAAAAGCGAATGCTGTCGGTTTCAGGTTTTATGAGTTTATTGAGACGCGATCGCAATTTAGCATATTGAGTATCAGTTAACTCACATTCAAAAATACTATACTGCACCCATTGTCCATAGGATTTGAGGATACTATGGATTTTAGTCCGGCGTTTATCCTCAGAAATATCGTAAGAAACAACAACATTCATAAATTCTGTGCCAAGTCATATTTTATTGCTGTAAAGAAATTTTATTTCAATACCAAAGGGGGATATTTATCAATTGTTCCCATTAAATACTTAGCCAGTAATCTTGCTTGCAATTCAAAAGCCTCTCGATAACTACATTTACGCCCCATTACTGGATGTTTAAACTCCGATATTTTTTTCTTTTCGTACAAAGTTAAAAAAGTCTTACGTCCTTCTGGAGTGAGAGAAACAGCACCACTTAACGGTTCAGTTACAAAATCGGCTGGAGTTAATAATTGCTTATTCAAAATAGATAAAACTACCGCATCTACCACCAAAGGACGAAACTCTTCCATTAAATCTAAAGCTAAAGAAGGACGATTATAGCGATCAAAATGTAGATATCCTAAATATGGATCAAAACCGACAATATTCACAGCACTTTGCACATCATGACGCAATAAAGAATACCCAAAACCTAATAACGAATTTACCGGATCTGTAGCTGGACGACGGACACGCTTAGTAAAAGAAAATTTAGAATTACGAATCAGACTATCAAAACAACCAAAATAAGCAGCACTACCAGAACCTTCTAAACCACGCAAAGAATTGATATTTTCAGTTGAATTGATTGCAGCAATTACCTGTTCAATGCGAGCCATATTTTTAGATAAATCAACATCATTAAATTCACGCTGATAACGCATCAAAGTTTGACGATAATTTTTTAATTTTCCCCTCACAAACCCTTGCACCAGATGAATAGATTGGGGAGTTTCTCCTGCTGCTTGCCATTGTGCCTTGCGAATGAAAATATTACCAGTCATTTCTGGTTCTAACCGTCCCAAATAATGACCAATTTTATTGATAAAAGATAGAGGGATATGACGCTGCATCAATTCATCCACAACAGCCGGTGAAATAGTTGCTCGTCCTAAAACAACTACACCCTCAAGATGAATAAACGGAACATCTTGAAGAATTTTCTTTTCATATTTCACATTAATCCGTTCATCAACCTTACCGATAAAAGCATCATCTTGTACGATGTAAAGAGTACCCATAATTAAATCCTCAAAATAGGTGACAGGAGACAGGTGACAGGTAACAGTAAAAAGAGTTTGAGAAAGGTTTTTGCATCAAGTATAAATTTCTCAATTTGCCTCTTGATAACGCCCCACTTTATCAGCAAGTTGTGGCAAACATCGAGAATAAAGACTACAACCATCACAGCGTTTTGTTTTTACAGCTTTTGGCATAGCACCTGTAAACAGTAACGTTTGGATAGCTTCAATAGTCGCAATGGTACTACCTCGTAATTCTGGCGTAATTTCTACTAACTTCCGTTGATGAGTTTGAGCATAATAGATATAGCCAGTATTGATATTTTTTCCCGTCATTTCCTCCAAACACAAAGCTTGAGCGCAAACTTGCAATTCATCATTATCCCATTCTCCCCTGCGTCCTCTTTTGTATTCAATAGGGTAAAATTCGCCATCTTCAAATTCAATTAAATCAGATTTACCAATAAGTTTATATTGATCTGATTTCAAATAAATAGCGCGTATCTGCCAAGTTTCATCACGATTTACTTCCCCAACCGTGTGAACTCGTTCATGTAAACTTGTACCTTCAATTGTGTATTGATTATCAATAAATTCCCCTGCACAATGAATCAACCAGCAACGGTGAGGACAATAGGAATATTGATTTAAAGAAGCGATATTAACGTAATCATCGGAATTGATATTTTCAAGTAGCATAGGATATAAAAAATTGATTAATTTGTAAGTTGGGTTAAGCGATAGCGCAACCCAACAAAAGCGTTGATAATGAATATGATCATGTTGGCTAAAGAAAATCCCGTAAACGTTGATTGATGAAAGCCAACAAAAGCGTTGATAATGAATATGATCATGTTGGGTTTCCTTGCGTCAACCCAACCTACAATTTCCTCCTCACCATGCCCATGCCCATTGTTGTTTTACGTCCGATTCCCGCATATAAAGCAAAATCAGTTAAGGCGTTAATTTGTTTAATTGTTGTTGTTTCTACATTGCCAAGAATGCGATAACTAATTTCACCTAAACAACCAATAAATTTATTATCATAGTTGCTAATAACTTCAGTTTTGATATTAAAAGCACTAGCATAAATTGATTCAAAAGAAATATTGGTTAATTCAATATCGCTATATTTATGCCACCGATTTAGTAGACTATTAAATACAGATTCCCGTGTTGGTAAAACATTATCAAATGCACCTTGACGAAAAGCTACAGGTGTAGAAAAGATGAAATTAAGATTGCGTTCTGTTTCGCTTGCTTGTTGATATAATTGGGAATAACTACAAGCATTAGCCCAAGGTTGTTTAGATTGGGGTGTACCTTGAATGCTAGTAATATATAGGTTAGCTGAACCTAAGTGCCAAGGTTGTTTGGGGTTGATATTTAACCATAAAGGTGTCAGTTGACTAAATAAATTGTCATTTAATAAAGAAATACGCCACCAACAAGAAGTACCAGCAGGAATAGGGTTTTGATGGGCATATTGCAAAGTATAAGATTGGGTTTTATGTTTGTTTTCTACCTGCAATGGTGAGAGAGTAAAGGCTTTATCAGCATTGGATGCGTGTAAGTGATCTCCTAATTTTCTATCAACAGAACTCACTAAGTTAAGAAATAAGGCGTGGTAATGTCTACCTGTGAGGAAATTGGGGTAAATTGGAGATTGGGGGATAATGTTAAGAATGAGACTATGGGGCATAATTAATGATTAAAAGTAGGGTGGGCAATGCCCACTGATGATATTTGAATCAAATTAATTGGTATATTGTGAATTAAGCAATCAATACTTCATCATCTGGAAGTTGTAACTGTTTACATTTCATGGCAATTGTTAAAATACCTGATAAACCTGTTAAAAATTGATATTCTTTCTCTCCATCATTACAAACAATAGTTATAGGATAGGAAATTATTCCTTGTTTACGTAATTGAAAAATAACAGCAGCATTAGTTATTGGACAAATGATTACTCCTGGTAAGAGATATTTTGATAACATTTGTAATGCAGGTGTTGGTCTAATTGCATCTCCAATCTTGCGAACAACTTGACAATTAGGAAAAGCTGTTAATTTATTTATTTCCGTACTAGCAAACTCTCGTTTACTATCAGGGTAACGCATTCTAAAGCTGATGTTATAGATTTCCTTAGCACGACTTTGAATTTCTATAACTTCACTATTTTGTAAAAATTCATAATACCGCAATAAATGAAAAGGATCTAATTGTGTTTCTTCAGATTCATCTAAAATAAATCCATGCGGATCTCGTATAGGAAGAGTGTCAAATAAGCTATAGCGGAAACTAAATAAAGGTGCATAGCTGGCACTAAATATCTCAGCAAATTCTTTTAAATCAGATAGTAAATCATGATTGTTTTTAAACATCTCCTCATATTCTTCTATCGTTGTACGTCCAGTTTCTAAATCATCCCATTCTTCAGGTGATTTTACTTTGATAAATCTTTTAACAAAAGCTTGACCACCTTTAATGTATTTCCAATCTTTTCTGATTTTTTCTAATGGTACTTTAGCTATGTTTTCAGCACCTTGTAAAACTTTCATTCTGTAACGACATTCTTCCCAAGTCCGTTTACTTTCAAAAATTGTTTTTAATGTATCAAACAGTTTGGGAATTAATTCAGCACCAGGTATTTTATCAAGTAATTCTTCCAATTCTAATAAAGGACGTGCTATTTCTAGTGATGCTTCTGAATACCAATAAGCTTTGAGGAAAGGTTTATCTAAACAGGTAAGATTATCTAACATCTCTTTGAGTGCTGCACGTCCACCAGAAGTATCAAGAGAAGTTATATTTTGTTCCCAAGCGTCAGCAGGTAAGTAAGCAATGGCTTCTGAATCAATATTAGTTTCAGATTTACCTAAAACACGGCCTACTCTACCTATTCTCTGCCAAAATGCCGAGCGATCGCGTGCTGAAAAAATCAACCAATCTAAATTTTGTCGTGTGGGTTCAGGAGTTCTTTCAAAATTAAATCCTACATCTACAGTGCTAGTTGCTAAAATGATTTGGCGTTGCATAGCAATATGTCTATCTTTTTTCGGTGCGGGTCCTGTGATACGTCCTATAAAATTATTCAGACCTTGCTTTTCTAACTCCTTTTTAAGATAATTAATATTATCAAGTGAGTCAAGAATTACAGCACCATTTTCATTTGGTTTTTCTTGAAAACGTTTAACAACTTCTGCTGTTAGTTCTGTTATCCATTTTTCTTTATTGTCTGGTTTAGGTCGTAATTCTAAATTAACTGCTGTTTGTGATGGTAAAAGCTCACCATTATTTGCTTCTCCATCAATTCTTGCTATTCTCACACCTGTATTTTGTAAATTTTCTAATGCTAATTCACAAGCTGGTTCAGGTGTTGCTGTCAATAATACTACTTTCCGTCCATGCTGGAAAAATTTAAAAACGTGAGAATAAGCAAGATAAAATAACATCCCTACTAGCTGTTTAGCATCATAAAGATGAAATTCATCAAAGATGACTGTAGAGAATTTAGTGTAGAAACCACTAGCAATATTACCTTTATCTAACCTGTTGTATGCAAAGAAAGTTGCATAGTAAAAAATATCAGGGTTAGTTACTAGCAGAATTGGTGTATTAGCACCAACATCACTAAAAACAGTTGCCGGATTTCGCAAAACATTATATAGTTTTTCTCCTGGACGATTGCCAACTTTATCACTAGGCCAACTTTTAATATCTTTAGCTGAAGCTGATTTAACTACATGAGGTAAATTGGCATCTTTAACAAATTTTTGTGCTGCTTCTGTTTGTTGTTCAATTAAAGCATTAGTGGGAGCGATATAAACAGCACTTTTTGTAGGTTGATGTAATAAAACTGTTAATCCGGCTTTAGTTTTTCCCGTTCCAGTTGGTGCTAAATCAAGAATAATATCGGCATCTTTTGATTTTTCAAATACATCAATTTGATGTTGTAGTGGTTTACCACCCATGAAAGATAATTCATCTGGAGATGCACAAGCTGAAATACTCCGATTTTCTAACCTGATAACTAATTTTTGATTACTCATTTCTGTTTTCTCTACCACAATAATGTAAACCTGCGGGTACAATCATTTCGCCAATTTGCCAAGCTGCACCTCGAAAATGAAGATTTTTTAATATCGGTGCAGGAGGTATAGAGATTAAATCAAAAGCAAATACTTCTATTTGTCTTGGTAAATCAGCCACATTTAGATAAAATTGACTTTTATATTCGCCTTCTGGGAGTAAATTTATAGGAAACTCTTTTAAGACCTTCACTTTAACTTTACTAGCGAATTTTCCCACACGAATATAATCTGGTAATTGTTGATTTCCAAATACTAATGTTTGAAATTTATTACCCCTTTCAATCATGCGTAATCTTCCAGTTTGGGGAAAATTACTTGCTCTAAATGAACTAGGTTTTGTACCTTGACGTTGTAATGGTAAATCTTCTCTGGCAGTTGCTACACGATTATTAGTCATGGTGTACCAATAAGCATCAGAAAGAGCGTTAAATCTTTCAAATCTAAATGTAACTCTGCCTATTGGTGAAGCTGGTAAAATGTAGCAAGATGGCGCTATTGCTTGAAAATCTTCTTTGTAGGTGGGTCGTCCTGTAGCCTGACCTTGGAGACGATAGGGGGAATTTACCCAACCTAAAGCATAGGTTAAAGCATAATTCCCAAGTAACCCCTCAGTGTAATAGGTATCAGACAACTCCCTAGAGGCAAAAAAGACTGGTTCAAGACAGTTTAATTCAATAAGTTTTGCCTGTGAAAAAGGAATTGTTGACATAATTTAGTTCTCTACTTCAACTTGAGTATTTTTGTTTTTACCTTTACCTTTACCTTTGTTTTTTTCAGGTGCAACTTGACGGAAAGGTTCATAGGATTGACTTAAACGTTTGAGAAAAGTATCACGTTCTGCTTCTGACCAGTGGGTTTCTACATCAGTAATTAAAGTTGCTAATTCTTCATCAGATAATTGCACAGAAACCCCTCTTCTATTTTGCCAATTTGTAATTACTTGTTTGGTTGCTGTGATGACTCGATTAATATTTAAAGGATGTTCTAAAGGTTCACCTAAAGCACTGTATGTAGCTTGTACAAGTTCCAAGGAGCTAGGTAATTCGGTAATACTGCCAAAAATACCTAATATTTGATTTTCCATTCTTCCTACACGACTGGAAACAGCACCATAACGACTGGTAAAAAGAATATTTCCGATAATGTAGCGCAGTTCATCAGCAGTTACATCTTTGAGTGTGACAACATCTAAAAAATGAACTCCTGGTTTGATGTATTCGCTGGTATTTAAAGCGGTAGAAGGATTACCTTTTTCATCTCGCATTGTGCCGTTTTCGTAGATGGCGTTAATAGTGCGATCGCCTACCACATCAGTAGCGGATAATATACTAAAAGCATCTTCAGTCCAAATACGGCTTTTTTGTGCGCCACCTCCACCAGCAGCAAAACCATAAAGGAAACAATCTACACACATTTCACAAGGTGCATTAGTATTTAAAGAGCAAATAGAGCCATCTTTGACGTTAGTGTATAAAAGTTCGTGCGCTCTTAAATGTTCTCTTCCATAACGTCTTTCTGGTGCTACTTGTTTACGTTTAGTCATCACCAACCGTTGAATAATATTATCATTATTCACACCAGCTTGAACAAATTCATTACACATTGACTCACCAGAACCTTCTGTGCGAAAAATAGTTTCTGAGTGAGTTGTTCTGAGAACAATTAAAGTAATAAACCGACCTTTGGGGAAATTTTCGTAGGTAGTTGCGAGAACAGGGGAAAGCTTTTGAATTGACATGATAAACTCCTAGTTAGTTAATGATTAATTAAACAGTTGTATTTGTTTCATCAGAATCATCTTCTGATTTATTTTTAAGCTGTTTACGTGCTTCTTCAAGAAAGAATAAATAAGCAGCTTCTAAAGTTTTTTGATCAGATAACAACTTTTCTGGACGTGCAGAGTAAACCTTCTCATATAGGTTGCGTAATACATTGTAATAATGCTTAACTTGTTCAAGTTTTTTTACTCCTACATGATATTCACGATTAATGCGGTCTAATCGTATGTAATATTGCTCGGTTAAAGCTGCAAACATTACCTCCAAATCTAAATGAGGTTTTTGATTTTTTACAGCAGTAATAAAAGCTGTGAAAGGTTCTGTTTGAGCAGTACGTTTGAAAGAACTTCCCTTGAGGTTCGCTTCTGCTGCAATTTGAGCAGCTTCTTTCAAATACTTGGTTAAAAGTGAGTTTTCATTCGGCATAAGGCTCTCCAATAAAGTATTTAACGGGTTACAAATACGACTCCAAATAACACTCAGATTTGGTTCATCTTGTTCTCGTAAAATCCAACGTAACAAAACATAGTAAAGTTCAATTGGTCTATCACAAGTACGAGCCAAATCATACAAACAGTCATCAGATTTCTGAATGCTGGCAACAGATATTGCTAATTCTCCAAGACAACGTAATCTTTCAAGAATTTTTTCTGCATCCTGACTTTGATCATATTGTCCATTTCCCAGTAAAGGTTGCAGCGCAGAAGGAATACCTTCAACTCTGCCATACACATCATCAAATAAATCTACCTCCATATTGCTGCTTAAAGTAAAAGGAAAACCAATATCTAAAGATAAAGATATTTCTAATCCTAGTCTCAGTGATTTTAGTAAAGCTAAAGAAGTATTAACATCTCCCCAAACTAAAGCACTAATCACAGATATATGAATAAAATCTGGTCGTTTAGGTAATGCTGCACCAACTACTTTATTAGCTTTAAATTCCAGTTTATGATTTCGATAAAGTTGTAATTGATCAACAGTAACAGGACCACCCTCAGCATTTGTATGTGAAAGTTGTTCTATAAATTCGCGCCAAATTCTCAAAAGTTCAGGAGAAGAACCTTTAGGTAATGCTAAATGTAAATAAAGAGGTTCTTGTTTGCTAACTTTAGGGAATTTTGCACCAACTGTCATTAGTTGATAAGCTAAGGCCGCAATAGAATCTGCTTGTCTTTTTGGTTCGTCACTAATACCACCTGGTAAACGATTAGAAAAAGCCTGTACTTTTGTTCCAGGAGGCATATTTGGAGAAATTAACTCATTGATTTCAGTGGATGTAGCACCTAAAGAACATCTTTTTTTAGGATTAGCTTCTACATAAGTATCTAATTCATTAATTCCAATTAACTGAGTAGCAAAAGGTAAATTTACCATTCTTTTAACTGCTAAAATCATTTCTTCAGACACTTCTATTTCTTCAGAAGTTTCTCTAGTTTGATTTCTTAACTGAAAAGATTCTTTGAGAGCTTCTTTAATACCTTCAATTCCTTTAATGGATACTTTGGCTGCAAATAAAGGTCGTCCATATAGACAATTAAAAGCTTCAAGTGTAATACGTTGCTGTTCAGAGATACCTGTGTGGTAAGCGATTTTATTCCAAGCATCTTTAGGTTTAAGTTTTGCTTTTATATAACTATTATAAGCTGCCTTTAAACCTTCAGATATAGCAAATTCTTCTGCATTACTTACAGGTAATAATCCAAGTTCAGCCGCTTTTCTTAGTGCTTCCTCACCAGCATCTTCACCCCATTTAGTTACAGATTCAGCAACTTTGTCTGATTTATAACCAGCCTTTTTCTTTTCTAAAAGAGCCTGAACATTGACCAAAACTTCATCAACATTTTGTTGAATAGCTTGATGAGTAACTTGAATACCATCTTTAGTAGGTCTGACAAGTTTCTCAATATTATTACCAAAAACTTGATCAATTTTACTTTGCCAAACAGCAGCGATTTCTTTGGTTAAATCTACATTTGGTAAATTTCCACCTTCAAACAGTTCACTATCTGGAAAAATTGCGATTGGATGGAAGCCATACTTTTGTAAAACTTCTTCACAAGCACCTAGTAACAGGGATGTAATATAACCTTTATCTTCCGATAAACGCACTCGAAAAAGATTACATTTTCTGCCAAAAGCAACGGTTAATTCTGTTTCTATTTTGCGAAATCTTAGCTGATCAGGAATACCTAAATCAAACAAATCAGCAGCAGTAAGCATAGCTGCCCAACGTTCAATATTTGGGTCTTCTGGTAAAAATCTCGCCCCATCGCTAACATTATGACCTGAATGGCGTTCAATCAGTTTTCTGACTAATTCTAAATCATCTTCTGTGTTTACAAAGCTAAGAACACAAGCCTTTTTTAATTCTTCTTTTAGAAAGTCTTTATCCCTAGCTAAAGTTTTAACGTTACGTCCTTGAGAGTCTAATTTATTGAGGTCGTGAACAGCAGTTGCAGCTAATAATAAAGGTCGTTTATCTTCTGGTACTTCTCCTATACGACTGACTGTTAAAATAAACTGACAGGCAGAGTCTAAATGTTCTGCAAGAGTTGTACCCTTTCTCACACCATATTGATGATGATGTGCATGATTTTCATACAGTTGGGGGCGAATTTCGCTGAAATAACTTTCTTCTAAGGATATAGGAGGACGATTTAAAAGACGACCGCGTTTAATCATTTTCTTCTTCCAATGTAATTAAATAAGAGTTGATTTGTCTCACATAAAGCGGATATTGCTGTAACGCAAAACTAATTGCCATGAAAACCTGATTCGGATCTATATCATCATATTCATGAACCAAACGATTTCTTAAACCTGATGATGGTGCAATCTGTTTTGCTAGTTCGGGAGTAAGAATTTGATATTTACCCAATTCAATGAAAGCCTCAAAATTAGTGTAAGTCTTTCCAGAGTTTAGTTTTGACAATATATGATCATTGATGTCTATTGCAGCTTGCGTCATTAATTGCAATAGTCTTTCTGTAATTAATTGCTGTTCAAAACTACTCAAATAATCATCTAAACTAATACCTTCAGATTTTTTGAGGTGATCAAGATAACGACCTATCAACTCCAGTCTAGTTTCAATAATCACAGGTTCTATATTTGTCATACTCCCCACCTTTGTAAAAAATTCTCAATGTTTTCTAATTTAGTTTTTTCAATCTTTTTAATTTCTGTATTACTCAATAACACTCTTTGTTGAAATTTATCAAATTCATCTCTTTGTTCTTCATATAATACCTTTCCATCACGAGCTATAAAATGGGCTATTAATTTGGAACAGTGATTAAGTTCCACAATATCAATTTTGTCAGAATTTATTTTAAATATTTTTCCTAAAATTCCAGGTATTGCAAATGCAGCTAATGGATTATTTTGAATGTATAAATTATATTTTTCTTCATCATATAAAACAGCAAAATCCCAGTCACTATTGGCGTTAATGTTACCTGTTGCTCTAGAACCAAAGAGAACTAACATTTTTAAGTAGGGTATTTTTTCAAGAAATTGTAAAGAAAGTTCTCGAAGTTCTGCAATTGTTGGAATTTTATCTTGCATTTTATCATTATCCATTTTTGGGATTAAAAATTACAATAAAGGTTCAACTCTTTCATGACCTACTAACCTCCGTGCATAAATTAAACAGGCTTGCACATCTTCCCGTTCTAACCAGGAATATGCGTCTAGCAAAGTTTCAATAGTATCTCCTACTGCTAACATTCCTAAAATATGTTCGACAGCTAGACGACGACCACGAATGATTGGTTTACCTCCAAATATTTGGGGGTTAAATGTGATTCTTTCTAGTAATGTTTGTTCGTTCATGGTTTACCTATTTAGCGAAAAATTCGTGATTTGTATCAATGGAATTTCGATAAAGTAAATTATCGGTCATAGTTTTTGACCTCACTAACTACTATTTTCAAGAAATGGGAGTAGGAGAAACTACCCCCAGTATGTCAGAAATTCTTTTTAAGCGTTGCCTATAGTGAGCGAAGCGATCGCTTTTGACTCGATTACCAGTTTATACTCATGCTGTTGACCTTGAATACGACGTTTATCAAACTGATAACCTCTTTTCTTGAGGACGTGCATAGTTGCAGAAAATCGGTGGCTAATTTTTTCGACTAGTTCTTCTGTAGAATGCCAGCAAGAATCTGACATCACTTAAAGCATACGATCTGGGAGATTGTCTTTCACAAGAAATTACCTCAATAAGTTTGCGCCGAAATAGCCATATCAGTGCTAACCTATGAGATACCACTCAAAATAGGTGAACTGAAACAGCTTTGTTTCGGTTACCTCTAATATAGCAGCAAAAATTTGTCTGTAGTAAAGATGTGAGTAAAAATCTGGTAAAAAAATTGTTCCATGAAACTTTTAGGATATATACTAAAGAAGCCTTGAGACTAGACCCTAATCCCTATAAGGGATTGAAACTGTAGTAAAGAAGTGATCAAGGCATTAACATAACTCATTAATCCCTATCAGGGCTTGTAAGCTAGAGCTAGACTCTAGCTTTTTTAATATCTTTTTTAAATACCTCATATTGTGTCCGTAACTCGTTGTTAAAATCTATAATGACACCGAAAATAAAAGTTGACAAGAGATATTAGTGTAAAAGTGTCCGTACAAAATGAGTAGAAAAGGTCAGTCTATTACCCTGTCGGTATCAGAACGAGACAAAGCCGAACTAGAAGCGATCGCACTAGAATTCGGGATGATGTGGGGAGATGATCCCAATATCTCCAAACTGATCAAAGCGATCGCTCAACATGAATTAATCATTGGCAAAAATCATGACTGGCAGGAATCACGTATCCGCACATTATACCGTTGTATAAGTGCATTAACAGACATTGGACAAGTGGAACAAGCTCAGATTATCGCCAATTTGCTACTCGAACGCAGTGAATTGTCCATACCAATGCGAAAAGAAATTGAAAAGGTTTTAAACAATTTACTTCCATCTTGGCGTTTACAAATTGACCACTATATCTTGCGTCAACAACCGTTTCAACTTTCCTATCAAGATGCAACAGAAAGAATATTAAATTATACAGTTCACTATGCTAAGATTACCCCCCATGAAAAACGTCTATATCTTGATTGCTGGTGTGAGGAAACATTAAATAATCATGACATAGAAGAACTACAGCATAACTGGTGTTTTCGTTTAGACAGAATTAACGAAGCAGCTATTACGGAAATTGCTGGTAAATGGCGATCGCAGTTAGATCAAATAGATGTAGAAATGCACCTACTAAACAACTTAGCTTTTGCCTATCAAACTAAACCAGAGGATTCAATAGTTGAATGGATACCAGAAAAATCAAAAGTGAAGCGAGTAATTAGACAAGTATCAAATACATTCTGGTTTATTCGGGAAATCATGCAATATTCCTCCGATTGTATTGTAGTTTCACCGGAGAATGTGCGATCGCGTATTAAAGAAAAACTCATCAATCTATGTCAAAATTATGACTTGACCACATCACTCACCAGTTAATATCATTACAGGTAATAGCCAAGGATTGAGAAATACCTTACACCACAGCGAAAACCCATCTTAAATTAGCACGTCGGATGCTTAAAAATACGCAATCCAGTGTTTAGTAGGGGCCGGTTTTCTCCGCCCTAGACTGTATTACATCCGAAGGATAACCGCTATAGGCAGTGGGTAGAGATTCCTATTCCAGTTAATTTTAATCCCTATAGGGATTAAAATTAACTGATCCTCACTACTGGCAAAATCTCTATTGGAGATTAAAAAGATAATATTTAATTCCCGCAATTCTATCTCCAGGAATTTCACCTGCTTGTAGTTGATCAATTAAAGGTTGAATATCACTACGAATGGAGTGATAGCGTTTAGCCAGTTCTCTTAAATCTCTTTGAAAACGAGGAGTAAGAGCAATTTCAATTGGTAGTGGTTCATTATTATTCTGCATCTATTCCTTCCCACATTTGTGAAAGGGGTATAGTTTGTCCACTTAATGCTTCTTTTATTCCCTGATGAATACCTTCAATGACAATTTCTGTGGGTGTTTCTTCAAGAGATGAATTTTTCTCTAATTGGAAAATAGATTTTTGAATAAGTTGCAGTGCATAAGTTTCCACAGAAAGTCCTTGCTGTTGTGCTTGCTTTATTAAATACTGTTCTAATTCTGGTGGTAAATTGAGGGTTAAGGTCATAAATCTATTGTGAGTAACTCTATCTATTTTTAGCTTGGTAAAAATAAACTAACTCGTAAGTTTCAAAGCAGCAGCTAAAATATCATCATCAGATTCCATCTCATCTAAATTATCCACCTTCATCTTTTCCATAATTTGACGATGAGTGATTTCATATTGAGCATTTACTAAAGTACGTGCTATTTGATAAGTGATTTTTTGCCAATCTTCAGGTGAAGCTATTACCTCTATATGTTGCAATGATGCATAAGCCTCTGCTGGTAGCTTTGGTAAAAATTTCAAAGCTAAATTACAACTATTTACGCTGTAACCATTTCCGGCACTAAATTAGGTGATGTTGGCTCAAAATGTAACACCATAATTTGCTCTGGACGTAAACCAACAGATTCATAGGTTTGTCCATTACTATCGCTAAATTCTACTTCAAACGCAGCACCATCGGCTAATAATTCAACTATTGTACCAACTTGACCACGTAACAAATTATATTCAGGTAAATCAACTGTGAGTGCTACTACGTCTAGTAGATTAGGTACAAAAATTTTGCTCATTTTCTATAATCTCCATGTATTTTTATACTAAAGGATAGCAGGAAGTTAAGCTTGGAATATCAGAACCAGATTTAATAATCCAACCAGTGCGAATAGTTGCACTTCTATTTTGCCATTGCAGAGTAAAGTCTAGTGTGTAGCGTTGTCCATATTCATCATACCTATTCAAACTAACTTCTTGAGTTTTTACTTTTTCTAAAATAATCTGGCGTAATTCCTCAGCATTTTCAGCAGTCATACCTAAAATTGATGAAAATAGACGAGCTTTATCCTTTCCTGTAGAATGATCTCGATTAAGGGAGTAGTCACGCAATTTACGAATGTCAACAACTGCATTTTCGGAATTGGGAAGGAGATTTACCGAAGTTAATTTGATAATCTTTTCCAGAGTGAATCCTTCTTCTTCAAGTTTTTGGCGAACTTCAGGTACGGAGGCAAACGCCCTAATTACCATTTTGGTATCCCATACCGCTTCTTTAAACAATTCCTCAACTTGTTCTGCTCCAGGGCTATCTACTAACCCCTGATAAAATTCAGCTTCAGCAATTTCTGTTTGTTTAGCAACGGCAAGATTGCGTTCCTCTTCCTGTAGCTGTTAATCCTACCACTCTCACATCATCCCAGCGAAAGTTTTCTGTCCATACTTGTTGACGGGGATTAAAAATAGATACTTCTTTTTTTGTTTCTGGATCTGTTACTGTTTGTCTAGCAGATTTACGCAGTGAGCATGACACACAAGCAAGAGCTAAATTATCAGATGTTGTTCCACCACCAGCCACAACCGGAATAATATGATCTATGTGAAATGTTGCAGCTTGTCCTGCTTGAGACAAACAACAATATTCACACCTAAATTTTGCACGCTGCATAACTAATTGACGTAGCGAACTTGCAATTTTCCCCATTTATCCCGCCCGCATGATACGCTGAGAACGCAAGGAAAGCAAAGATAAAAATTCCGCCAAATCAACTAAACCTTCAGCTTCATTTCTTTCGGCTAAAGTCAATTCTTCCCCAGCATCTTGACGATCTAATAAAAATTGTAACCGTGCTTGCACAGCTTCAGGAAGTTGAAAATAAGTCAAACCAACGGGGATCTCAATTACTTCAGTCATATAATATTTCCCTACAGATGTGATCTATTGTCTGAAAGTATGACTATAAATATCTGATCAATATAGCGATGCCTTCGGCGAACAAAGCGATCGCTCACCGCACCCTACAATCATACCATCTCCTATAATTGATCGGATAACCTGCACACCTACATTTAGGCATGAAACTGTGACCGAAACTGGAAAATACAAAGATACCGTCAACTTACCCAAGACTAACTTCGATATGCGGGCAAACGCAATCAAGCGCGAACCCGAAATCCAAAAATTCTGGGAAGAAAACCACATTTATTCTCAACTGGCACAAAACAATCCTGGCGAATTATTTATACTGCACGATGGTCCTCCCTATGCTAACGGTCAGTTGCATATTGGTCATGCTTTAAATAAGATTCTCAAAGATATTATTAACCGCTACCATTTGCTACAAGGTCGTAAAATTCGCTACGTTCCTGGCTGGGATTGTCACGGATTGCCTATTGAGTTGAAAGTTCTGCAAAATATGAAACAGGGAGAACGGCAAAATCTCACTCCTTTGCAATTGCGTCAAAAAGCGAAAGAGTTCGCACTGAAGACGGTTGATGAACAACGAGAAAGCTTTAAACGCTATGGGATTTGGGGTGATTGGGAAAATCCTTATTTAACCTTAAAACCGGAATACGAAGCCGCGCAAATTGGCGTTTTTGGGGAAATGTTCCTCAAAGGTTATATTTATCGCGGTTTAAAGCCTGTGCATTGGAGTCCTAGTTCTAAAACCGCTTTAGCAGAAGCAGAGTTAGAATATCCTGAAGGTCACGTTTCTCGCAGTATTTACGCCGCTTTCCCGGTGGTTAAGGTTGCCGAAGGGTTAAAAGCTAGTTTGGATGGCTTCTTGCCTGATTTGGACGTGGCTGTGTGGACTACTACACCCTGGACTATCCCCGGTAATTTGGCTGTGGCTGTGAATGCTGCGCTGGAGTATGCGGTGGTGGAAGTAGAACCCCACCCCCTAACCCCCTCCCCGCAAGCGAGGAGGGGGGATGAGAAAGAGGAAGTTGCTTCCACCCCACAAGCAGGAAATGAAGAATTTACCTCCCCCTCTCTGCTTGCGGAGAGGGGGACTGAGGGGGTGAGGTTTCGATATCTCATTGTTGCGGCTGAGTTGGTTGATAGGTTAGGAGAGGTTTTAGATTGTGAGTTAACGGTAAAAGCTAAATTCTCTGGTCAGAATTTGGAAGGTACTATTTACCGTCATCCTCTTTTTGACCGTGAAAGTCCGGTGGTGGTTGGTGGTGATTATATCACTACTGAGTCGGGGACTGGGTTGGTTCATACTGCGCCTGGTCATGGTCAAGAGGATTATATTGTTGGTCAGCGTTACGGTTTGCCGATTCTTGCCCCTGTTGATGATAGTGGTAATTTTACGGATGAGGCTGGTAAGTTTTCTGGTTTAAATGTTTTGGGTGATGGTAATCAAGGGATTATTGACGCTTTGAATGAAGCGGGTTCTCTGTTGAAGGAGGAAGCCTATCCTCACAAGTATCCTTATGATTGGAGAACGAAGAAACCAACGATTTTTCGCGCTACTGAACAATGGTTTGCTTCTGTGGCAGGATTTAGGGAGGAGGCTTTAAAGGCTATTTCATCTGTGCGTTGGATTCCGGCGCAAGGTGAAAACCGCATCACGCCGATGATAGCAGAAAGATCCGATTGGTGTATTTCTCGTCAACGTTCTTGGGGTGTGCCGATTCCGGTGTTTTATGATGAAGCGACTGGGGAAGTTTTGCTGAATGCGGACACGATTAACCACGTTCAAGCTATTTTTGCCGAAAAGGGTTCTGATGCTTGGTGGGAGTTGTCGGTAGAGGAGTTGTTACCGGAAACATATCGCAATAATGGCAAGACTTACCGCCGAGGTACAGATACAATGGATGTCTGGTTTGATTCTGGTTCTTCTTGGGCAGCGGTGGCGAAGCAAAGACCGGAGTTGTGCTATCCTGTGGATATGTATTTGGAAGGTTCTGACCAACATCGCGGTTGGTTTCAATCTTCTTTGTTAACCAGTGTGGCGGTTAATGGCATTGCACCTTATAAAACGGTTTTGACTCATGGTTTCGTCTTGGATGAAAATGGACGAAAAATGAGCAAATCGGTGGGGAATGTGGTAGATCCTCAATTGATGATTCAAGGTGGGACTAACCAAAAACAACAACCTGCTTATGGTGCGGATGTTTTGCGATTGTGGGTTTCTTCGGTTGATTATTCTGGTGATGTGCGGTTGGGTGGTAACATCATCAAGCAATTAGCTGATGTGAGAAATAAGATTCGCAACACGGCGCGGTTTTTATTAGGGAGTTTGCATGATTTTGATCCTCAGAAGGATGCTGTAGCTTTTGATGATTTGCCAGATTTGGATAAATATATGCTGCACCGCATCCGTGAGGTGTTTAATGAGGTGACGGAAGCTTTTGATAGTTTCCAGTTTTTCCGCTTTTTCCAAACTGTGCAGAATTTCTGTGTTGTGGATTTGTCGAACTTTTATTTGGATGTTGCGAAAGATAGATTATATATCAGTTGTGCTGATGCTTTCCGTCGTCGTAGTTGTCAAACGGTGTTGCAAGTTGCTTTGGAGAATTTAGCCAGAGCGATCGCCCCTGTTTTGTGTCATACTGCGGAGGATATCTGGCAATTTATCCCCTACGAAACACAATATAAATCAGTGTTTCAAGCTGGTTGGGTGCAAGTGGATGATAAATGGGATAATCCTGAATTAGCGGAATTTTGGAAAACACTGCGCCGGATTCGTGGTGATGTTAATAAGGTTTTAGAACAAGCACGGACAGAAAAGTTAATTGGTTCTTCTCTAGAAGCTATTGCTTTGATTTATCTGAGTGATGAAAAATTATCCACTGCTATCGAACCTTTGAATGTTAGCGGTAATGGAATTGATGAATTACGGTATTTGTTCCTAACTTCCAATGTGCAATTATTAGATACTCCTGACGCATTAAAAGGATTAAAAACTTTGCGGGTTCAAGGTGAGGATAATTGGGATATTGGCGTAGTCAATGCCGCAGATTACGAACATGATGGAAAATCATATCAGAAATGCGATCGCTGTTGGAACTATTCTCCCCATGTTGGTGAATCAGCAGAACATCCATTATTGTGTGAACGCTGTATTCCCGCTTTAGCTGGAGAGTTCTAAAACAATAACAATAAGATCCCCGACTTCTGCCATCAATTTATAATTTGTTTATAATAAAAAAGAAGTCGGGGATCTGAATCTTCATTCATTACCATCTTTAATTATTATGGTCACACAATTATCTGTAGCTTTAGAAATTTTACCAATGGTATTGCAAATGCAACCAAATATTATCATGACTGATGATAATTTTTATGATTTCTGTCAGCTAAATCGGGATTTTCGCATTGAACGTAATCAAACAGGAGATTTATTAATTATGTCCCCCACAGGTTCAGAAACAGAGGAACGCAATTTTGACTTAATTGTTCAGTTAGGTGTTTGGACAAAGCAAAATGGTACAGGAGTGGGATTTGGTTCTAGTGGTGGTTTTACCTTACCTAATGGTGCAGTGCGTTCTCCCGACGCAGCTTGGATAAACCGCACAAAATGGGAAGCAATACCAGTAGAACAAAGGAAAAAATTTGCTCCTATTTGTCCTGAGTTCATTATTGAATTGCGTTCAGAAACTGATAATTTAAAGATTCTGCAAGAAAAGATGCAAGAATATATAGATAATGGTACACAATTAGGATGGTTAATTGATAGAAAACAACAGAAAGTATTTATTTATCGTCCTGGTCAAGCTGTAGAAGAATTAGATAATCCCCAAACATTAACTGGTGAAGATTTATTACCCGGATTTGTTTTAGATTTAAGTCAGATTTGGTAATCAATAAATGTGGTCTAATCTTTTTGACAAAAAATAGAGCAAGAGTGTAATATTCAATGAATACCACAACTTTACCTCCTCACCTAACATTAAATATCAATTTAACAGATGAGCAATTTTTCCAACTCTGTCAAAATAACCGTGATTTGAGATTTGAACGCACAGCAGCAGGGGAATTAATAATTATGCCACCAACTGGTAGCGATACGGGAAATAGAAACTTCGATATTGCTGTGGAATTAGGAATTTGGAATAAACAAACAAAATTAGGTAAAGGTTTTGACTCTTCCACAGGTTTTAAACTACCAAATGGAAAAGAGAGTAAGAGTTTGAGAGATGGAATTTTCGACTTTCATACCCCAATTCACCAACGCCATAAATTGTATTCCAGCTTTAGCGAGAAAATTTTCACCACAAATTACAAATTAAAATTCTCTAGGAACGTTGGTGACAATCTCTCTATCCCAGTTTCCCTCTAATCTTGATTGGAAAGAATTTGGTTGAATCAAACCATGAGAACCGAGACAATGTTCTGGTAGGGCGATTTTTTTAGCTAATTTTGCTAAAATCGGTTTTGGGACTTCAGCAGTGTGACGTTGCATTAATACAGGCATTTCTTGCCAACAACTACGGCAAAACCAATAAGATTCAGCACCACGAATATGGTGTAAGAGTGAATCGGAACAACAAGGGCATTGAGGCATAATAGTTTTAAGTCCTTCTTTGTAAGCGGTTGGCTAAATGTAGTCATGTAATGAATTGAGATAAAATAAAACTTCTTATGTACATTCCTGAATTTTAACTCTCAAGGATGGGGGGATTGTGAGAATATTTGCAAGAACAATATATTACGTAATATTTCGCTATATTGCCTCTATATTTATTTACACTCTAAACTAGAGTAATCTTAAATGGATGAGACATCTGGTAGTAAATCCCGTCCCCTCCTCTATATCCTCGCAACATCTTTAAACTGTCCGTGCATAAACAGAATGGGTTCTGAATTAAATAACAGTAGCTATTTAAGGAATCTCAGAATATGTTGGAAATTAAACGCAACCAAGAAAATAGCCAAATTCATCAAGAAGCTTTAGTATTACCCTTTAATGCCGTAGGAATTGCAGATATTCCCTTAGTAGGTGGTAAAAATGCCTCTTTAGGGGAAATGATTCAAGAACTCAGTTCCCAAGGAGTGAAAGTTCCCACTGGATTTGCCACTACTGCTTATGCTTATAGATACTTTATTACTGCGGCTGGTTTAGAGGAAAAACTGAGGAAGATTTTTGCAGATTTAGATGTGGAAGATATGGATAATTTGCAGGAATGTGGGAAAAAAGCCAGATCATTGATGTTGGAAACCCCATTTCCGCTAGAATTACAAGGAGCGATCGCTCAATCCTATCAAAGTTTATGTCAAGAATACGGTATTAATACTGATGTGGCTGTTCGGTCTAGTGCCACAGCCGAAGACTTACCAGATGCTAGTTTTGCCGGACAGCAGGAAACCTACCTCAACGTACATGGCATCAAAGGTGTATTAGAATCTTGCCATAAGTGCTTTGCTTCTATCTTCACAGACAGGGCAATTTCCTACCGACAAATCAGAGGTTTTGATCATTTTGAAGTAGCTTTATCAGTTGGTGTCCAAAAAATGGTCCGGTCTGATTTAGCATCTTCTGGAGTCATGTTTTCCATAGACACCGAAACAGGTTTTCAAAATGCTGCTTTAATTACCGCTGCTTATGGTTTGGGTGAAAACATCGTGCAAGGTGCAGTTAACCCAGACGAATATTTAGTATTTAAACCAACTTTAAAGAAAGGATATAAACCCATTCTCCAAAAGCGGTTGGGAACAAAAGAAATTAAAATGGTTTATGATCTAGGCGGATCAAAATTAACCAAAAATATCTCCGTTCCTCAACTTGAACGTCATCAATTTGCCCTAAATGATCAAGAAATTCTCCAACTAGCTGAATGGACTTGTATTATTGAAGATCATTATTCCCAAGTCCGGGGAATGGCAACACCAATGGATATTGAATGGGCAAAAGATGGCATAACAGGTGAATTATTTATTGTCCAAGCTAGACCAGAAACAGTTCAATCGCAAAAATCAAAAACCGTCCTCAGAACTTATCAACTCCAAGAAAAAAGCAAAGTTTTATTAACAGGTCGCAGCGTTGGCGAAATGATAGGTCAAGGTAAAGCTAGAGTAATTCTAGATGTGCCGGAAATTCATCTCTTCCAAGCCGGAGAAGTGTTAGTTACTAATCGCACAGACCCCGACTGGGAACCGATTATGAAAAAAGCCAGTGCTATTGTCACTAACTCTGGGGGACGGACTTGTTTTGATGGAGAGACAAAAATTCTCACCAATCAAGGTTTTATGACCATTCAGCAAATTTATGAACAGGGATATCAAGGATTATCAACTTTAGCCCTCAACACCAACACCCATCAAATGGAATGGAAACCCATTACAGATGCCATGAAACGGACATCTAAAACAATTGGTGTGAGTGTATCTCAAACTGGGAAAGTTACAGATAATATCCTGCGATTAACTCCTGATCATAAAATGGTCAACCTGCGGAATGGTGAATATACCAAAACTGAGATTCAAGAAATGTTAGATACTCAGGAAATGGTGCTTGTATCTCAGAATATTCCCACATTAGGTGACAACAAAAATCAAGAAGCTGATTTAGCTTATCTGATTGGGGGAATCATCACAGACGGTTCAATTTACACTAGTCGAACTCATGGGGAAGTCCAGTTTATTCAAAAATGTTTACCAGAAAAACAAGCATTCATAGCTACTATGAATGACAAAATGAATGCTGTTTATGGTAAATCTTTTACTCCTTGTGAGAAAGCAGTATCTTCAGGTTATATCCGAGAAAAACAGGTAAAAGGACAAGCTACAGCTTATCGTGTTTATTCTAAAGCTATAGCTTACGACTTAAAACAAAAAGAACAACAGATTACTCAAATTCTCCTGGAAAACACTTCAGAAGTTTCTTATCACTTTTTAGGAGGTGTGATTGATGGTGATGGTTGCTATGCTAATAATCGCATTAACATCTATATCTCTGAGGAGAATCTACTACAAGCTGTGATTATTGCTTGTTTAAAAATCAATACTGTTCCTCAAGTTACTAAAAATCGTCATATCTACAATGTCCAAATTGTAGAAAAATTAGAGGAAATTTTAGAATATACCCAACGAGTTAAGGGAGAAGTTACTCCAAGAACTATTCAAACCCGGTTTTTTGCTACTAATCAACTATTTCCCAACAATGTTACCGGACAAATCAAACTTAGAAAAGATAAAAATTTATTGATCTCCGAGAAACAACTGCGGGAAATAAGCCAATTTGCAGACATTTTAAAAGGTGATTTCCGAATGCAACGAGTTGTTAAAGTTGCAGATACAGTAGACGTTGAAGTTTATAATATTACTGTTGCGGATCATCATAATTATCTGGTTTTTACGGATAAATATACTCCTGTAGTTGTTTGTAACTGTCATGCGGCAATTATTGCTAGAGAAATGGGTATTCCTGCTATTGTTGGTTGTGGAAATGCAACAGAAATATTACAAACAGGACAAGAGATTACTGTTAGCTGTGCAGAAGGGGAAACCGGTCAAGTTTACTCAGGTTTATTAAACTTTGAAATTCAAGAATTACCATTAGATAACTTGCCTCGAACCCGCACTAAAATTATGATGAATGTGGGTAATCCTGAAGAAGCTTTAGGTTTGACCGCAATTCCTAATGATGGTGTTGGTTTAGCCAGAATGGAATTTATCATTGCTAACCATATTAAAGCCCATCCTTTAGCATTATTACATTTTGATGAACTAGAAGACGAACTTGCCAAATATAAAATTAGCGAATTAACGGCACAATATGAAGATAAAGCCGAATTCTTTATTGCTAAATTAGCGCAAGGTATAGGCACAATTGCCGCAGCATTTTATCCCAAACCGGTAATTGTGCGTTTGTCTGATTTCAAAAGTAATGAATATGCAAACCTTTTAGGTGGTAGACAATTTGAACCCAAAGAAGAAAATCCCATGCTTGGTTGGCGTGGTGCTTCCCGTTATTATGATCCTCGTTATCGTGAAGGTTTTGCATTAGAATGTCAGGCAATGAAACGGGTACGAGAAGAAATGGGTTTAACCAATATGATTCTCATGATTCCCTTTTGTCGCACTCCCGAAGAAGGAAAACAGGTATTAGCAGAAATGGCAAAAAATGGCTTAGTTAAAGGTGAAAATGGCTTGGAAGTTTACGTTATGTGCGAGTTACCAAGTAACGTTTTATTAGCTGATGAATTTAGCCAAGTCTTTGATGGATTCTCCATTGGTTCTAATGATTTAACCCAATTAACATTAGGATTAGATCGAGATTCTGAGTTAGTGGCACATTTATTTGATGAACGCAACGAAGCTGTTAAAAGAATAATAGAAAAAGCCATAACGACTGTTAAACAAAATGGTCGCAAAATTGGTATTTGTGGGCAAGCACCCAGCGATTATCCAGAATTTGCTCGTTTCTTAGTTGAACAAGGCATAGATTCTATTAGTCTCAACCCTGATTCTGTGATTAAGACAATGTTAGAAATTGCGAAAGCGGAAAAAGGGGAATAAGTAATAGGTGAATCGAAAATCTGCGCTTTCTGTGTCTGAAGTGGGTTGAAAATAATTTATCTAACCACAGAGGACACAGAGGAGGGAGGTTAGGAGGGAATTTTTTAACATTTTTATTTTCTTTGAAAGGGTTAGTTAACAGTAGGTAAAAAGTGAATTTAAATATCCGTTATAGTCCAATACAATTCAGTCAATAATTTTTTCTTCTCTCTGTTACCTCTGTGCCTCTGTGGTTAGATAAAAAAAGATTTTTAAATTAGTGGAGTTGAATTTATTAATATGCGGTCTACTAATATAGACTTGGACTTATCTGATCCTTGTATTTTGCTTACCACATTACAAGAACTTCGTCAATCTGTTGATGAGGAAGGCAGGGAAATATTTCAAAGATGGAAAAAGCAAATTCACCGACAATCTTTTATTAATAGTAGTCTCAATCTTGCCTATTATTTGGCACTAAGAAGACACGATTTACGCGAACTGCAAGCGGCTTTAATGCCTTGGGGTTTGTCCTCATTGGGGAGGATAGAAGCTAAGGTTTTACCGACTTTAGATGCGGTGATTGCCACATTACAGGCAGTTTGTGGCACAGATAAGGATTCTATGAATATACATCCACCTTTGGACGCATTTTTTGAAGGCGATCGCTTACTTAAACAAAATACCGAAGATTTATTTGGCAAAACTCTCAATAAGCGTCGAGTTAGAATCATGGTAACTTTACCAAATGAAGCCGCTACTAATTATGAATTCCTGCGAGATATAATTCGACAAGGAACAAACTGTGTGAGAATTAATTGCGCCCATGATACCTCTGTTGAATGGTTAGCAATGATTAATCATGTTAAACAAGCAGAATTAGAATTAGGATCTTCTTGTAAAGTTCTCATGGATTTGAGTGGTCCCAAAACCAGAATTAAATTTGCCATTGTCCCCAGTCCCAAACAGCGAATATTTAAAGGAGAATCTCTCCTCCTTACCTGTGATTTACCCACAATTATTGATTCTGAATATTTCCAAGTTATTTGCACAATTCCCGAAGTCTTAACAGAACTGAAAATCGGTACATTAGTTTGGATTGATGATGGGCGCATTGGTGCTTATGTCGAGTCAATTACATCCGAGGGAGTGTGGTTGAAAATCACCCATGCCCGTCTCAAAGGTGAGAAAATATTACCAGAAAAAGGCATTAATTTTCCTGACACTGACTTACATTTGAGTCCTTTAACAACAAAAGATCAACAAGATTTAGATTTTATTGCCAGCCATGCTAATCAAGTTGATATTATCGGTTATTCCTATGTGCAAACACCAGCAGATATTCAACTTTTGCAACAAGAATTAGCGACAAGATTACCAGAAAATTCTCCCATACCTGCCATAGTTGCGAAAATAGAAACCCCTTTAGCAGTGAGTAATTTGCCAGAATTAATTATTCAAGCCGCCGGCAAACAACCCTTTGGAATTATGATTGCCAGAGGAGATTTAGCCCTGGAAATTGGTTATCAACGGCTGGCGGAAATTCAAGAGGAAATACTATGGTTATGTGAAGCTGCCCATATCCCCGTAATTTGGGCAACTCAAGTCTTAGAAAATCTTGTTAAACACGGAATGCCGTCACGGGCAGAAATTACTGATGCTGCCATGTCAGAACGGGCAGAATGTGTAATGCTCAATAAGGGTGATTATATTATTGAAGCCGTAGGTATTTTAGATGATGTCCTCACGAGAATGCAAGCCCATCAAGTCAAAAAAACACCCCAGCTACGTGCTTTACATTCTTGGTAACTATCTTTATTGCCAATTTCTCTATAATTGTCAATCAGGGTGTAGAATGGGGAATGCTGTCTTTCATTAGATTAGGGAATTCATGGCGAAAAAAAGTATGATTGAGCGCGAGAAGAAACGCGCTAAAATGGTAGCTAAGTATGCTGAAAAGCGAGAAGCACTATTAGAAGAGTTCAGAACAGCAGAATCTCCGTTGCTGAAGTTAGAAGTTCACCGTAAAATTCAACAATTACCCCGTAACAGTGCGCCTACCCGTAAGCACAACCGTTGCTGGTTAACCGGTCGTCCTAGAGGCGTTTACCGTGATTTCGGCTTGTCTCGGAACGTACTCCGGGAATGGGCTCACGAAGGTCTTTTACCTGGTGTTGTTAAGTCTAGCTGGTAGAGTTAGTTGTCAATGGTCAGTTGTCAGTTGTCAGTTGTCAATGGTCATTTACTTTGAACCAATGACTGATGACCAAGATACGGTAGATTGCAGGTAAATCAATGAAAAAATTTAAGCCAAAAATCAAGTATCAAAATAGTTTTACTCCTGACTCCTGACTCCTGACTCCTGACTCCTGACTCCTCCCGGATTATTGCCCACAACAATAATCAATTCCCAGGCTATCTAAGAGTAGATCGCTAACGGCGTTGGCGATCGCAAACTCTCCAAAAAAACTTTTAGAAAAATCAAATGATTGCATCTCTGTCACAATGGCAATTACCAGAGAACCTAAATCATTTTCTCCCTCCATGCGTTGTCTCACAAAAATCTGTGATGCCCGCTGGGCAATATTTTGATTAATTGCTTCAGGAATAAACTCTTCATCAAGCCAATGCAACAGGTTTTGTTGTAACCATTCTCCTTCTTGCTGGGGATTTTCCGAAGGGGGTAAGGTAATGGATGGAATTACTGAAGTCATTTTTGTATATTTTATATAGAATTTGTTCGCTAGGGTAATCTTAGAAGAAGATAATGGAATATGATGTTGCTGCTATTGTTCGGGGTTATGCTCAAGGTTATTTTCTCATGTCTGATGAAAGTAATAACCTGGGATGGTATGGAAGTAATGAACGAACTCTCATTCCTTTAGATGAACGCTTTCGCTATCCTAAATCATTACAGCGCGTCATTAACCAAGAAAGGTTTACAGTCGCCATTAACCGGGACTTTTTGGGCGTGGTTGCCGGCTGTGCTAACCGCGACACAACTTGGATTTCTCCAGAACTAGTCAAGATTTATGAGTTACTTTACCAAAATGGTTACGCTTATAGTTTTGAAACTTGGTTAGGTGATAAATTAGCTGGGGGAATATTAGGAATTGTAATTGGTGGTGCTTTTATTGGTGAATCCATGTTTTTCAACATTTCCGAAGGTTCTAAGGTAGCAATGGTGAAGTTAGTGGCAAGATTGCGTCAACGGAAATTTAGAATATTTGACGCACAAATGATGAATCCTCATTTAGCTAGATTTGGCGCTTATCATATTAGTAGTGAAGAATATGCAGTTTTACTTAAACAAGCTGTATCAAGTTCTTGCAACTTAATTTAAGGAGTCAGCAGGTAGGGGCGCAGTCCCCGCGCCCAGTCAGGAGTCACCGAGTCATGCAATATGGTTTAGTCTGATGAATATCTAGTAAAAATGCTCATCTTAGTAGCCAAAGTTATTTTTTTTGAGATAATTATAGTTTTTAAACTTTTGAGATTTTTGTCAATCATCGGGGAGTCAAATGAAGATATTAGTGCTGAGTTGGGAATTTCCACCGAGGATAGTTGGCGGAATTGCTCGTCACGTTGCTGAGTTGTACCCGGAACTAATCAAGCTAGGTCATGATATCCACCTAATCACGCCAGAATTCGGTCCAGCATCCTTGTATGAGGTAGTTGAAGGAATTCATATCCATCGTGTCCCAGTGCCTGCTAGTAACGATTTTTTCCACTGGGTGGTGAACTTAAATGAGAGCATGGGAGAACATGGCGGTAAGTTGTTGCTAGAAAAAGGTCCATTTGATCTGATTCATGCCCATGATTGGTTAGTTGGAGATGCAGCGATCGCTCTCAAGCATACCTTTAAAATTCCCCTCATTGCCACAATTCACGCCACCGAACATGGACGCTATAACGGCATTCATAATGATACCCAACGCTATATTCATGATAAAGAATATGCACTAGCTCACAATGCTTGGCGAGTCATTGTTTGTAGTGAATATATGCGTCAGCAAATGATCCAAACACTGCATATTAGTAATGATAAAATTGACGTAATTTATAATGGTATCCGCCCAGAAAAGAAAATACATCATCAAGATTTTCATGCTCAGGATTTTCGGCGACAATTTGCCGCAGATTATGAAAAAATTGTTTATTATCTTGGTCGCATGACCTATGAAAAAGGCATACCCGTATTACTCAATGCTGCCCCCAAGGTACTATGGGAAATGAAAGGTAATGTTAAATTTGTCATCGTCGGTGGCGGTAATACTGACCATCTTAAACGTCAAGCTTGGGATTTAGGAATTTGGCACAAGTGTTACTTCACTGGTTTCCTGACTGATGAATACTTGGATAAATTTCAAACCATTGCCGACTGTGCAGTTTTTCCCAGTCTTTATGAACCCTTTGGTATAGTTGCCTTAGAAAGTTTTGCCTCTCGCGTACCAGTCATAGTTTCCGATACTGGTGGTTTACCGGAAGTAGTTCAACACGGAAAAACGGGAATTACCACTTGGGTAAATAACTCCGACTCTGTAGCTTGGGGAATATTAGAAGTTTTGAAAAATCCAGATTATTGTCAATGGTTGGTAAATAACGCTTATGCAGATTTAGACAAGAGATTTAGCTGGACAAAATTAGGTAAGCAAACAGAAATGGTTTATAAAAGAGTAGTGCAAGAAGGAGCAGAAATTGCTTGGTAAGTAATAGGACAGAATTAATTACACAACTGATTTTTCTGTTCCCTTGCCATAACGACAATTTTTAACGCCAACCCACTTAACGAGAATCAAAGATAAGATTACGCTGATAATTTGCCATAAAAAAACACTACAAACCCTGTACGCTAGGAATTTAGCCCCGGACAATGCGAAAGTTAGAAATGATTGCTGTTTGCTTGACAAGATTTGAATATGACAAAGGCATTCCTAAATACATCCAAGCGTTTGCAGAATGCAAAAAACAGCTTATTGAAGATGGTAAATCGCATTCTAGATCGTTTAACAGCTAAGTTAAAACGGTTCTTTGAGGATATCATCGCCGATAGTCAGACTCCCACCTCTAAACCAGCTTATAAACTCCCTAAATTAGCTGGTCCTGTTCATAACTTAGGTGGAGGTGGGACTGATGTTGATGACGCTATCCAATGGATGATTAATCAAGTCAGGGGCGGTAGTTACAGCGACAATAAAGTTAATGTTTTAGTCATTCGGGCTGCTGGTAATGATGATTACAATCAGTTAATTTATCGCATGAGAGGTGTCAAGTATGTAGAAACTCTGATCATTCGTAATCGTCAAGAAGCGAACAGAACCGATATTTTTGATAAAGTCAGAAATGCTGGCGTAATTTTCTTTGCAGGTGGTGATCAATGTGAATATATTCGCCACTGGAAAAACACTAAGTTAGAAGTTGCTATTAAGTCAGTTTACGATAAAGGCGGTGCGATTGGGGGTACAAGTGCCGGGGCGATGATTCAAAGTGAATATGTTTATGATTCTTGTGCTTGTGAAGATAGTATTGAAACTCATGAAGCCCTTGATGATCCTTACGGGAATATTACCTTTACCTATAATTTTTTCCAGTGGAAATATTTGCGGGGAACTATCATTGATACCCACTTTGATGAACGCAAAAGAATGGGAAGAATTATGGTTTTTATTGCCCGACAAATTCAAGATGGTGTATCTTCAAAAGCGTTGGGGATAGCAATTAGTGAACAAACATCTTTACTAGTTGATAAATATGGTATTGCTAAAGTTGTGGGTAAAGGTTCAGCATATTTTGTCTTAGGAGATCATCTCCCAGAAATTTGTGAAAAGGGTACTCCTCTCACCTATCACGACTACAAAATCTGGCGAGTGCCTAGAGGTGACACTTTCGACTTAAATAAATTACCGTCACGGGGTTATTATCTCAGAAGTGTGAAGCGGGGAAGGTTTGATTCAGATCCTTATTAATTGACACTCTCAGCGGCTAAGTCCGTTGAGAGTGTCAATTTCTTCCTTTGCGACTTTGCGCCTTTGGTCTTTTGCGTGAGACTTTAAAATTTGGTTTATTTACCTAAAAATCACTGTACTGTTTAGATTACCATTGAAAATTCCCCCAATATTAAGAATTAAAAAATCCTTGAGCTGCTGTACAATCAAGTTGAATTTGATTTTTCAGTGCTTCTACGGAAGTAAATTTCTGTTCGGGGCGCAAAAATTTGACTAGTTGTACCAGCAAATTTTTTCCATACAAATCACCAGACCAATCTAATAAATGTACTTCTACACGAGTATCTATACCATTGACTGTGGGACGGTTGCCGATATTCATGACTCCAAATTGCTGAATGGGTGATTTGTCTGGAGTTTCGTTAGGGAGAATTGCCTCAATAGCGTAAACTCCATGACGGGGTAAAAATTTGTCTTTTGGTAGTTGAATGTTAGCGGTAGGAAAGCCGATAGTTCTCCCTAATTTTTCACCTGTTACTACTTCACCTGTGAGGCTGTAAGGTCTGCCCAAAAGCCGATTTGCTTTGGAAATATCACCTACTTCCAAACTTTCGCGGATTAATGAGGTACTGATGCGAGCATCATCTGTTGCTGGCAAAATATCTGTATCAGTTTTTATAGGAACTATTGTTACGGGTATGTTGTATTTCGCTGCGAGCGCTTGCAAGTCTTGAGCAGTACCCATGCGCTTTTTGCCAAAACAAAAGTCTTGTCCCACGCTAATTTGTTGACATTGCAGTTGTTGAACCAGGATTTTATCTACAAATTCTTCGGGAGAAAGGGCAGATAGTTCTCTATCGAAGGGTAATAATACCAGTTGCTCTACCCCAAGCGATCGCAATTGTGCAACTTTTTCATCTAGTGGTGTTAACAAATCACGGGGAAGTCCTGTAAAAAACTCTTGGGGATGGGGATCAAATGTAACAACGGTTGAGTAGGGGCGGACTGAATTCTCCTCACTCCATGCTGACTGCAATACTGGCTGAATCACTTTTTGATGACCAAGATGAACACCATCAAATTTGCCAAGAGCAACAGCAGTTGGTGTCAGCAGTTCTTCTGTTGCAGAAGCAACTCGTACAGAACACCCATTTTGAGACAAATTTAACACTTGGATTTTGGGATTTTAGGTTTGTTTTCGCTATCAGCGTTTAGCTACTGTTGAACCTTTGGTTCAGCCATTTATAACGATGTTGATGCTCTCGCGCTGTTAGATATCTAATCACCAATCTAATCTAAAATCGAGAAATCCGTTGATTAAATTGGTTTTTGGTTAGGTATACCAACCCCACGGGGAAAACTAATTGGTGTGCTGGATACTTTTCGCAAATAAAGACAATGACGAATACTATTACTCAAGGGAGTGGAAAATTCCTCGATTAATTCAATGACTCCACCTAATTGCTCAACAGCAGCTTCTAAACTTTCATTTTCTGCTTGAGTCCAAGTACCGCGATAAATTACCGCCAAACCGCCTTTTCTCACCAAAGGTAAGGAATATTCCGCACAAGCAAAAACATTACTCACAGCCCGGATTACAGCCAGATCATACTGTTGTCGGTGTTGAATTTGTTGACCAATTTCTTCCACTCTACCCAGTAAAGTTTTAGCATTATTCAGAGTAAGCGCTGATAAAACTGTCTCGATAAAAGTAATTTTCTTACCCGTAGAATCTAAAAGTGTAACTTGAGAATTAGGAAAAATCAGAGAAATAGGAATACCAGGAAAACCCGCACCTGTACCAATATCAATTATCCGCTTACCCTTTTCAATCCCAGGAATAAATACTTGTTTAGGTGCAATTCCCCGTAAAGAATCCCAAAGATGTTTTTCCCAAAATTCGTCAGGTTCAGTAATGCGAGTTAAATTAAGTTGACGATTTCCAGCAATAATTAATTGATAAAGCTTTTGAAATTGCTGTGCTTGATCAGTTGTTGGTTGCCAATTCAGAGTTTTTTGCCATATTTCCGCCATTTCTGGCAAATTAGCTATTGGTAAAGATTCTAAACCCATTGGTGAAAATTAATTTTTTTAAGTTATCTTTAGTGAAAAATCCAGTCTTATCCCAATTTTATGTGAGGCTGCACAAAATCATAAAATCCATTAATTTATCCGCGTTTATCTGCGGTTAAAAATTATGAAAATTAATTTAGAATTAAGCAGATTTTACCTCTTCTCCCTGACTCTTGACTCCTGATGTTAAAACCCCATGATCTAATGTCCAACAATAATCAGCTATTGGTAACATATCACCTGCATCATGTGTTACAACTAACAGTGTCCAATCTTTTTTCAATTTGGCTAGTAAATTTATCAGTTGACGACGCATTGACCAGTCCAAACCCGCTGTAGGCTCATCTAATAATAATAAATTGGGTTGACGAATTAATTGTACCGCTAAAGCCAAACGTCGCTGTTGTCCACCACTTAAAGCATGAGGTGATGCAGATAAGGATAAATGATCTAATCCAACTTCTGTTAATGCTTGTTTAACCTGTTCCGTTCCCAGTTCAGGATGTCCTAAGCGTAATTCTTCTAAAATTGTCCCTCCGCAGAAATGGCGTTCTGGAAATTGAAATACTAAACCTGCTAATTGTTGTAACTGTTCGGCTATGAGTCCCTGTTCTCTCCAGAAAACTCCACCAGCAGTAGGAGCAGCCAATCCAGATAAAATCTCTAATAAGGTGCTTTTACCCGAACCGCTAGGACCAATTATTAAACCTAGTTTCTGGGGTGGTAATTCTAAATTTATCGCTTGGAGAATGGCTTTTGGGCAGGCTGTGGGATGATAAGTTAGATTTCTAAGATAGAGCATTTGTGTAAATTACCAAGTTATACTCAAAACGGCTTGATTGTTTGATTCTAAACCCCTACACATCTGAGTTCTTTGTCATTTGGCAAAAGTTTAAATCTCACCCGTGTTTAGTATATGAAAATTTTTGGCGGAAATAGACTAATTTATAATTCACTATTTTGGCATTTTAGGTAATAGATACAACAATTTCAACCGTAATTATTCAGAAAGGCTATCATGTTTAAACAGTTTTTAATTCCTCAATTAAGGATATTTTGGCGATCGCCTACTTTTTTTAAGGTGACTGTGGCTACTTCCATCCTTTTCAATATGTTGGTAAATCCCTCCTTTGCGGGTGATCCCTTTCGCAGTCGAGAACCGCGTAAAATTGGCGATCGCACAGAAGCCGCTTTTAATGCTATTTTTCAACAAGGAAATTATCCCACAGCCAAAGATGCTTTACAAAAAGCTGCCTCCAGCGAACCCAATGAACCTTTGATTTACGCCATTCAGGCTTCTTTAGCATATCAAAATCAAGATAGCGCTAGTTTAGAAAAATACAGCAGCAAAACCCTAGAAACTGGACAAAATCTAATCGCCAGTGATCCATTACGTGGTAACTTATATACTGCGGTTGGTCATTTTTTGACAGGGGCGGTAATTTTGAATCGGGAAGGAACTGTAAATGGTGTACCTCAAGCTTTAAGTCGGTTGAGAAAAGTCTATACATATCTTGACAAAGCCGAAGAGATTTCTGCCAATGATCCAGAGTTAAACTTAATTCGCGGCTATATGGATTTAATGTTAGCTGTGAATTTACCCTTTACTAGTCCAGATCAAGTAATTGAAAGATTGGAAAAAAATGCTGCTCCTAATTATTTAGTAAATAGAGGTATTGCTTTAGCCTATCGAGATTTAAAACAATACTCCCAAGCTTCAGATTATGTCAACCGCGCTTTAAAAACAACTGCTGACAACCCGGAAATTCACTATCTCAAAGCCCAAATTCTCCATGAAAAGGGGAAGGCGGAAAAAAGCCAGAATTTAATTAAGGAAGCAATAACTTATTTTGACAAAGCATTAGCCAAAAAATCCCAACTTCCTGCTAATTTAGTCAAACAAATTGAACATGAACGCAATCAGGCTGTTAGTATTCAAAGAATAGGCAAGAGGGAATAGGCAAGAGGCAAGAGGAATAATTACCAATTACCAATTACCAATTACCAATTACCAATTACCAATTACCAATTACCAATTACCAATTACCAATTACAAAAATGCAAGTTCAATTCCGCGAGTTTAATCCTTTTGATGTTTGGATTTGGTTTAAGTTCAGCAATGTTCCCTCCCAACGGGAAAAACAATATGTAGAAGAAGTATTCAATTCCTGGTTTTATCTAGGTAAATTAGGGGGATTTAATGCGGAAAATCTACAAATCCAAGACGCAGGATTTGATATCAGCTACATGGACTATGATGCAAAAGGCTATGATAAGAGCTTAATGGCTTTGATGCACAACATGGGTGAATTTGAATACGAAGGAGAATGGGGGCGTTGTTGGTTTGATTTAGGTACAAGTGATGCGATCGCCTTAGATATTCTCATCAACACCCTCACTCAACTAACTGAAGAATACGTCACTATCGAAGAACTATACATTGGTGGCGAAAATCCAGATTGGTCTATAGAAGATAGTGAAAGTCGTCCCTCTTCCATTTACGATAATTAATTGTAGTTATGAATAAAGAAGGTCAAATCCGGGTAATTGTTTTAGCATTAATTCGAGATGGTAATAGAATATTTGTTTCTGAAGGATTCGATTCTACAAAACAATCGACATTCTATCGAGCTTTAGGTGGTGGCGTAGAATTTGGCGAAACTAGCCGCATAGCCTTAGCTAGAGAGTTTCAAGAAGAAATTCAAGCCGAATTAACAAATATTCGCTATTTAACTTGTATTGAAAACTTATTTACCTTTGACGGTAGACAAGGACATGAAATCATTCAACTCTATGAATGTGACTTTGCTGATTCCAAGTTTTATCAAATCGAAAGTTTAACTTTTGCAGAAACACCAGAACGTCAACATCGCGCATTGTGGGTAGATATTTCTCGGTTCAAATCTGGTGAATTACGATTAGTTCCCGAAGTATTTTTTGATTATTTGTAAACCTAGATCCCCGACTTCTTTGTTATATCTTGTTAATAAATAATCAATCAATTGAGTTGAGAAGTCGGGGATCTGATTGCTATATTAAAAATAAAGGTAAATATAGGAAGTTAATTATGACTATACAATTAGCAAAAGTTTATCGCTACTCTAGCGAAAATGGTTATAGCGACATTCAAAAACTAAGTCGAGGAGAAAAAATGTCAATTCAAGCATTCCCCGAAATTAATTTAGTTGTAGATGATATTTTGGGATCCTTAGCCAACCTCTAAATAATATCCAATCCACATCTTCAGATATTAGTTATTGAGATTGCAGAAATATTAATCAAAGCAATAATGTTTTTTTACGTCGCTGGTAATTTCCCATGTACACGACATCCCAGCGGGAAAAGTTACTAAGTCTCCCTTACCCATTTGTACCGCTTGTCCTCCATCAGGAGTGACAACAACATTACCTTCTAAAAAGTAGCAAGTTTCTTGATCATCGTAAGTCCAGGAAAATTTAGATATTTCCTTTTCCCAAATTGGCCAGTTGAATACATCTAACTCATTAAGATGTGCAAGATTTGGTTGATGTACGACTTTAATTTCCATTAGTTGTATTTAACAATAAGATTGGATGTCTTCTCCACACTTATCTACTAAATAACATAATGCACGAAAACGCAAGCCGACAAACTGTTCATACAGGGGGTTAAATTTGCATAAAGGTGGAATATGGGCAATTTTTCGACCAAAAACCACGATATCACGCTCAAAAGGACATTGGGCAGGAATTAATCTAGCAATTAATCTAGCAACTCGACGATTATCAATTTCAATTTCGTCGAACCATTGACGGATGTTTTGCAGTAAATCAAACTTGTTTTTAACTGAATGGTTTTCTGTGATAGGGTTGACAAAACTAGAGAGAATCATCGGTTGACTATTTGTTTTTAGCATGATTGTGTGTCCTATGTAGATGAGATTGAGAGAATTTTGCCAATGTGGCAAGTACAACAAATTATCTGGGAAATTTTCACTGAACTTGAAGAACGGTAAAGTAGTTGAACTAATTTTTATTTAAACTGGCTTTGTGTGGAATAACTGTTCAGTTGAATACAAAATAACAAAGAAAATATAAAAATAGTATAGTCTTAGCTTATAGATTTCTGATATTGAATATAGTATTTTTATATATAATATCTCTATGAATGGTGGGAAAACAGCACAGTAATTCCAGGGAGAATTGCTGGAAACACTGATGTATCTAGCTTTCTCCTTTAACTGAACTGCATAATCATTAGGAGATGATGACATTAATTTTAGGTGATGGCAGATCGAGAAAAAAGTCGTGAAGGTTACTTTCTCGGAGGGAACAGGGAATTTTCTTCTTCTTTCTTCTTTCTTCTTTCTTCTTTCTTCTTTCTCCTGATAGCGCAGCGTGGCGTTAGCCATACTCCTGATAGCGGAGCGTGGCGTTAGCCATACTCCTGACTCCTGACTCCTGACTCCTCCTAACCCTGACAGTTTTGTAAAATATAACTACACAACTCGCAAAAACCATCTCCTTCGGCTGCTGTAGTCACATAAGTAGGTTGATGTTGTAGCTGATTTTCATAATTGCGTATATTTGCCACACCTACGGAAATAGGAAAATAACGCTGGTTAAATAAACATACCTTAGTCCCAGGGATGATGACGATACTTGGCAACCTACTATTAAAGGTCAGATTGTTTATATACACTGGGATCAAAAGGCTAAACCGACTCCGTTGCTGGTATTGGAACAGTCAAATGAGGGGGTAAATGTGACATTTAGAACTAGCCGTCAAACTCCTATGACGAAACAACAGTAGTGAGTAGGGTAACATCCTGTAGATGCTATACCAGGAGTCAGGAGTTAAGAGTCTCTTACCGTATGGCTTTTATTGTAAATTCTGTATCTCATTCAAGTGCATACTACTATATTCAGAAATAATCACCACTTTCAATTACTAACAAATATCAAAAAATTCAAAACTGAGAAAAACTTTTGACTGGCAATACATAATATGCATTTAAGAAGACGGATCACCCAAATTACGAGTTATGCCCAGAAGTAATATTTTGAGCATCACGAGTGAGAAGACCATCTTCCATTTCTACAATGCGATCAGCAATATCTAAGATCCGGTTGTCGTGAGTTACTAATAAGATAGCAGTTCCCTGTTCTTTAGCCAGACGCTGCATAATTTCTACTACATCACGTCCTGATTGTTTATCTAATGCGGCTGTTGGTTCATCGGCTAAGACTAGGGGAGGATGATTGACTAAGGCGCGAGCGATCGCTATTCTTTGTTTTTGTCCACCAGATAAATTATCTGGATAGTAGTTAACCCGTTCTTGTAAACCTACAGATGCCAGCATCTCCTCTGACTGGGAAATAGCCGTTGATTGGGAAATACTATTATTTAATTCCACAGCCATTTGCACATTTTGTCGAGCCGTTAAAAAACCCAATAAATTATGAGCTTGGAAAATATAACCAATCTTACGTCTCATGTGTACCAGTTTGTTTTGACTAGCACCACACAATTCATTACCTAAAAATTTTAAACTTCCCTCTTGTACCGACCTTAACCCACCAATCAAACTTAATAAAGTCGTTTTCCCTGAACCAGATGGTCCAGTCATAATCACAATTTCTCCGGCATATATTTCCAAGCTGATATCAAATAGAATCTGTTTTCTCAACGATCCTTTACCGTAGTAGTGATTGATATTTTTAATAGATATTACAGGTTCTTTGTTGATCATAATAAAAGGAGTTCGGAGTTCGGAGTTCGGAGTTCGGAGTTCGGAGAAAGAAGGAAAAATAAATATTGTTTTTTCCAATGACCAATGACCAATGACCAATGACCAATGACCAATGACCAATAACTAATCTAAAAAATATCCGCTGGATCAGCAGAGCTTAATTTCCGAATAGCAATCATCCCCGAAATAAAACACATTAAAATAGTTAACATGATTACCATAATGGCGCGATTATAACTCATAAATATAGGCAAAAGTGTAGCATCCCTAGCAACATTATAAAGAACCAGAGCGCAGCCAAATCCAGGTAAGTAACCAACAACTGCTAATAAAAAAGCCTCTTGAAGAATCACAGTTAGTAAATAATTTTGAGTGTAGCCTATAGCTTTGAGCGTAGCATATTCAGATAAATGATCATTGACTTCTGTATACAAAATTTGATAAACAATTACAGTTCCCACAATAAAACCCATAATTGTTCCTAATGTAAAAATAAAGCCAATAGCCGTACTACTTGCCCAATAATTTCTTTCAAATTCAATAAATTCTTCCTTAGTTAAAACATTAATATCTGTAGGTAGATAACTCCGCAATTCCTGAGCTACTACTATGGGATCTGCACCAGGTTTTAACTTAATAATACCAATATCAATTAATCCCCGTTGACGGTTATTAAAAATCCGTAAAAAGTTAACATCACTGGTAATTAAATTTCCATCTGCACCAAAAGACGCTCCTAATGTAAATAATCCACCGACCTGAACTTTTCTTCTGCGAACTTCTGCTGTGACAACTTTTCCGGCATTAAAACTATCAGCAATCGGACCATACTCTACCCGAGAAGAACGGTCATATAAAACCACATCAGGCAGTTTGAGTTTATTTAAATTTTCCTCGACTCCGGGTAAATCAAAAAGATTAACTTCTGGATTCATGCCAAAAATTAAGATACTGCGAGGACGACCTGTAACAGGATTTCTCCAGCTTGTATAGTCTAAATATATAGGATGTACCGATTGAACTGTGGGCAAATCTAACGCCTTATATAAACGCCGTTGGGAAAAGGTTTTCATCGCCAAAACAGCATTAGATTGACTGTTAATTAAAACTACATCGCCAACTAGACTACTGTGCATTCTGACATTACTGTAATAGAGTGCATCGCGGAAACCTAGCTGCATGAACATTAAAATATCAGCAAAGGCAATACCTGACAAAGCTACGGCTAGGCGAGTTTTTTCTCTTGTCAGTTGTAGCCAAGATAAAGGTATTTTTACTGCCATTTTCTAAATCTTTTGATCTGGATACTAATTAAGTAGTTGAACATGAATATTTGGCATAGAAATATAACGTTAATTCTCATTAATTTCTACGGTGACTTTAGCGTTAGTTAAACCAGAAACTTGCTTGGTAAATTCCGGAGATAAGGCAATTTTCACTTCTACAACTCTGGCATCAATGTCTGCGGCTGGATCATTATTTAAGACATCTTTTTTGCCAATTTTTCTACCAATTGATGTGATTGAGCCTTTTAATTGACCGTTAAATGCGCCGTTGTCACTAGAGATAGTAGCAGTTTGACCCAAACGGACTTTATTAATACTATCTTCAGGAACTTCTGCAACTACGAACATCTGATCTGTTTGTCCAATTTCCGCAATTCCATTTGCTCCCATGATTTCCCCAGATTTGGTGTGAATTTTTAATATTTCACCAGAACTAGGAGCTTTAACATAGCTTTGTTGAAGTTCTACTTGAGCTTTTCTCATTAAGGCAATGGCATTAGTAACTTGTGCTTGAGCTACTTGGACATTTAATGGACTAACTACTAATATTCTGCTTAATCTTTCTCTTTCTTCGTCTATTTGCCTTTGTAAAGTGGAGACAGTTTTGTTACGGTTGACTGTGGCTTCAATTAACTGCTGTTGTAGAGTGGCCAGGGTTTTAATTTGATTAGCTCTAGCTTCGGAAACTTGCTGTTGGATGGTATCTATTGCCCGTTTTAAACTAGCTTGACTTTCGATTAACTGTTGATTTGTAGTTAACGCACTTAAGCGGCGGCGATCGCGTTCTTGTTGAGAAATAGCACCCTGTCCGTATAAAAATTCATAGCGCCCATAATCTACCTGAGCATTTCGTTGTTCGGCTCGAATCCTCTCCATATTAGCTTTCAAGGAATTTCTTTGTCCCAATAATTCCGCTTCCAAACGGTTAACGGTGGCTTGTTGGGCAATCTTCTCACCACTTAACTGGGCAGCAATTCGGCTAATTGTCGCCTGTTGAGCCTCTTTTTCCCCCGCCAATTGGGCTTGTAAGCGAGAAATAATGAATCTTTGAGCTTGAGCATCTCTTGGTGGTCCAGCACTAACTTGGGCTAAATTCGCACGGGATTCTTGCAATTTAGCTTTGGCTTCTTCCACCACAGCCATACTAGTATCGCGGCTATCTAAAATTGCCACAACCTGTCCTTGCTGTACTCGTTGTCCTTCTCTCACTAAAAGTTGCTGGACTCGTGAACTTCCTGATAAACCCGCTGGGGCAGAAAGTTTAATTACTTCTCCTCTTGGTTCTAAGCGTCCTATGGCAGTAATACTACTAGGAACTGGGGCTACAGTTACAGCAGAACTTAGTTTTTTTAATTGTTCCATTCTTGCTGTAGCTAAGAACCCAGCCGCTATAGCGACTGGTAAAGCTACGGCAATACTCAACCAAATTTTCGGTTGCTCAAGCGCCTTTTCTGGGGATTTTGATTTTTCATTCACCCTTGACATGATATTTAACCTATTTATCTGAATTATGGTGATGAAACTAAAAAAGTAAATTAGCTGTAATTAAAATCCACAGCAAACTTTATGCAAGACTTACACCTTTTTGGTCTTTTGTTTTGGCAAGTTTATAATTATTGTTGGGTATGATCAACCTTGCAGAAACTACACTCTGTGATTATTCAGGTGTATTATCTTGACATGAAAATTTTTGTCTCAAAGCAACCTGGGATACAATTGGTAGATTTAATAAATCATTAGTAGTTGAGATTTCACACTTCATTTTTAAGAAAATATGCGAAACTTCAAAAGTTGCAGTTTACAAGAGAAAATAAAACTTTTGAGCAAATAGGTAAGAATTTTAACAATTAATAATTACTAATTATCAGCCAAAACCAGATAACTAGGAATTTTAGTGATTAACGTTAGTTTTCCCTCCCAAAAGTATCAGTGGTGATAACTTCATATAAATTCTACATTTATCAGTTGAGGGAAAACGTAACGCATTTTACAGATAAGGTAATAGCAATTTTTAATTGCTGACACTTTTGGTAATATTTCCTCAGATTATTTTGGTAAATCTGGCAAGTCAAATAAAACTTTAGTCATATAATTTTCTGCCCAATCTACACCAAAAGCCTTTTCTAAAACTCTACGGGTTTTATCATTTTGTTGTTGTTTGGTACAATAATTATGTTGTCCAGCAACAATTTGAGCCACTTTTTCCGGTGCAACTGGACTAGATGCGATCGCTTGGGTACAATGAATATCTAAAAATGATTCTACGTGAGACAAAAAACTTGTCTCTTCTTCGGGGGAACTAGGACGAATAAACAGACAAAAATCGGAAAAAATATTTCCCCATTCTGGCAATTCACGGGGTTGAGAAAAATTGGCTGTGGTTAATTTACTAAGTTGCAAATTATAACCATCTGGTAAAATTCGATCTAAGTTTATTGGCGAAAGATCAGCAATAGCAGCACTAATTTGACCTCTACCTCCGACTAAATCACAGCCAAACATGGGAAGATCATATTCTGGACTAGGAAACATCACACAGTGCAGAATATCTAACATATTCCCCACCTTTGCTAGTTCCAAGTGTATTTTGCGAAACTGGGGACTTTGATAACAACGATTTTCAATAATCAGTTTTTCACCTTCTAATTTACCTTCTACATATCCCAATTCCGCAGGTAAATGGTATGGTGATAAGTCTAGGTGTTTATGCCAAACCGCTTCAATACAATCAGCTAGTTTATGAATCAGGGGATGTTGTTGTTCACGAAGGGAAGGAATAGAAGACATCTTACTTTAGGAAATACAATTTATTTCCTAGTTTACAATCATCTGCACCATTTTGTTGCGTCTATAAATATAAGTAGGTGGGCGTTAAAAATTGTCGTTGGGGCAAGGGAACAGGGAACTCTTAACTGGGAACACTACTGGAAAGCTCATTGTATATTCGTTTTGACTTTTGACTTTTGCGAAGCGGTACTAGCTCCTTCAATCGAATATTTTCTGGTATTTTAGTCATTCAAAAAATCTCACATTTGCTATTAAAAACAATTGTCACTATCCCCAAAAATCTGTAACTTCATATCCTAATTCCCCGATCATCTGCCGCAATAAGGGTAAACTCAAACCAATCACATTACTGTGGCAACCCTCTATTTTCTCCACAAATAAACTCCCAAAACCTTCTAAAGCAAACGCCCCAGCGCATTGAAGAGGTTCACCTGTGGCTACATAGGCAAGAATAGCGCGATCGCTCATTTTCGCAAAATACACCCTAGTAACTTGACATTTAACCACAGTTTGATTTTTAGTAGTATCAATCAAAATATGACCAGTGTACAAGTCACCAAAATTACCTTGCATCAATTGCCACCGAGCGATCGCTTCTTCAGCATCCCCTGGTTTACCGTAAATCCCTCCACCCACAGCCAAAACCGAATCACAGCCCATCACTAAAGCCGATGGAAATTGGGAAACCACAGTTTCCGCTTTACACCTAGCCAGCGTTTTCACTAATTCCCCAGGTTCAGTTAGTTGTATTTGCGACTCATCAAAATCACTCGCACAAACTATTGGTTCAATTCCCACAGTTTGCAATAACCGACGACGGGCAGGGGAGGCAGAAGCAAGCACAAATTGTGGAATTTTCATAAATTTCTGTATAAGTAATTTTTTGGGTAATTGATAATAGTTAATTGTCAATTACCACCATTTCTAATTCAGTACCCAGGCAAAATTAATTAGAAGATTTGAATTTAATGTAGGGGTAGCGCCCCCGTGCCTACCCCGATATTTGAGGAAACCACGAAATTGGGTTACTTCATGAGGTTTATGAAGTGTAGCGCCCCCGTGCCTACCCCGATATTTGAGGAAACCACAGGGGGTAGAACCTACAAAATTGATGAGTTTAGGAATTTTTAAATGTTCAATTAATTTTGCACAGGGTAATTATTAATAAACACTGAAAGAACTCACAACTTCATCAATCATCCGTTGTAGTTTTTTCCAACGTTGCTCAGGAACTGAAGCATTAAACGTAAACAGCTTACCACGACTAATAGCCACACTAGAAATATTATGTCTTTCCTGTCCATTAGGAAATTTAACTGCATATTCTAGAAAGTAGTAAATTTTTCCATTTACTTCTCTTTCAGCCGCATTGATTAACTCAGCAGTCCGATTAGAACCTACAGGAGCAAGAGCCGCCTTTCCTAATTTATAACCAACTTCTGTTGGCGTTCCCAATTCCGCCAAAGTTTTACCAGAAGCAACGGGACTAATTACCACAGACACATTTTCTGATACTTCAATTAAATCGTGAAACACCACATCAGGCCCATCACCAACTTTAACTTGTAACCAACCATTTGGATAATCAAACTGATAACCGTCAGCACTATCTACAAACCTATTCAGTCCAGCCGCATTAGCCACACCAACACTACTCAAGCTAAAGCTCAACACCAATAATAAAATGAACGTAATTCTTTGCCACATTTTTTCAAATTCCTTTTGTCCGTCAACAATACAAGGTAAAGATAATTGCAAGTTTTTATTTTCTCACTAATCTGGACAATCTGGAGACTTTACTTTTGCCATCCTCTTCAGGCTTGATAAGTATGTGTGCTATAATTGGGCAGTCTCGCACCTTGTGGTTAAATAAAAATCTCTTTGTGGCAACAATTAAGCCCCAAAGACTTTGAAAAATATGAAAAAAGTTGTCGTTGGTCTTTCCGGTGGCGTTGATAGTTCCGTAGCCGCCGCTATGCTGCATAATCAAGGCTATGATGTAATTGGTTTAACTCTTTGGCTGATGAAAGGCAAAGGGCAATGTTGCTCTGAAGGAATGATCGACGCGGCTGATATTTGTGAACAATTGGGTATACCCCATGAAATTGTTGATATTCGGGATGTCTTTCAAACAGAAATTATTGATTTTTTAGTGACAGGTTACAGCGTAGGCATTACGCCGTTGCCTTGTTCCCAATGTAACAAAACGGTGAAATTCGGTCCAATGGTGGAATATGCAAGGGAAAAATTGGCAGCGGATAAAATCGCCACAGGTCATTATGCCCAAATCCGCTACGATGACACCACTAATCGTTACCAGTTGTTACGAGCAGTAGACCGCAACAAAGATCAATCTTATTTCCTCTATGACTTATCCCAAGACTTATTAGGGGCAACAATTTTTCCCCTGGGTGAACTGAATAAAACCGATACTCGCCGAATTGCCACTGAATACAACTTAAAAACCGCCGATAAACCAGAAAGTCAAGATTTATGCTTAGTAGAAAGCAATGGTTCTATGCGGGCATTTTTAGATAAATATTTAGCCCCCAAACCCGGTGATATTGTGGATACCACTGGTAAAGTTTTGGGACAACATGATGGTGTCCACCATTACACCATTGGTCAGCGAAAAGGCTTAGGCATCGCCGCCGCCGAACCCTTGTATGTAATTGAATTAGATGCAGCAAATAACAAGGTAGTTGTAGGAGATCGCACCAAAGGAACTCAGTCAGAATGTACAATAAATCGGATAAATTGGGTTTCCATAGCTGAACCCGTCGCCCCCATTCGCGCCGAAGTCCAAATCCGTTATCGTTCCCAGCCCGTACCCGTCACAGTAATTCCCCTACCAGATTCCCGCGTCCGGTTAGTATTTGATGAACCACAATTCAGCATCACCCCCGGACAAGCAGCGGTTTGGTACGACGAAGATACGGTATTGGGTGGCGGAATCATCGAACAATCCTAGGGGCGCAGGGCTTGCGCCCTGTCTTTCTGTCTTTACTTTAGGTCTTGCGCTTAATTTTGTAGATGCCAACCCCCTGTGGTTGCCCCAAATACCGGGGTAGGCACGGGGGCGCTACCCCTACATTAAATCCCACCCATAACCTTCATAAGCGCAACAGAAATTACTCCAACAAATCGGGTTCTCGCCGCACAATTATCTCATACAAAGACTGAAAACTAAACCAACCCATCTCAGGAGAACCCACTTGGCTATAAGCTATCTTCGCATACTCTGGCTTAATCGGGCTAGGTATTCCAGCAGCTTCCGCCAATAATTGAGCTTGACAAGAACGCTCCATCGTGATAAACCACCAAGCAGCCTCATCAATAGTTTTACCTACCGTCAGCAAACCGTGATTCTTGAGAATGACGGCCTTATTTTTTCCTAAAGTGTCAGCAATGCGCTTACCTTCTGCCGAGTCGAGAACAACTCCCGTATAATCCATAAATATACTGTGGTCTTCGTAAAAAGAACAAGCATCTTGAGTCAGGGGGTCAAGCAGACGACCAAGACTAGACCAACTTTTTCCATGGATAGAATGAGCGTGTGCCGCCGCTACCACGTCAGGACGGGCTGCATGAACTTGAGAATGAATAGCAAAAGCAGCGCGATTTACTGGGCGATTACCGTAAATTACATCACCTTGCTGATTAACTAAGATTAGGTCACTAACTCGAATTAAACCAAAGTGCATTCCAAAAGGATTCACCCAAAAATGTTCGGGGTTTTCTGGGTCACGGGCTGTAATGTGTCCAGCAACACCTTCATCAAATCCAAATCGGGAAAATAGCCTTAATGCAGCCGCCAGTCGCTGTTGACGGTGCAATCTTTCTTCGGGAATGGAGGTAAATGTGGGAATCTGGGGACTATTGGGTTTTTGTATAGGTATTTCTGACATATATAGCTTTTTGACTATCCTGAATATGACGAGTACGATATATATTTTGCATGGACATTAGCATTACATCTAGAGTTACCAACCAAGGTATTTGTTCTAACTCTTTAATAGCATCTAAAACGCGATAATACTGGGGATTGCCTTGAAATAACCAGAAAGCCATATACTGTTACTGATAATTATTAACCCAAATCATACCATTTTTGAGATTTTTGATCTTACTTAGCCACAAAAAATAAAAACCGTGAAAAAATAAATTCACGGCTTTACGAAAAAATGTGGTGTGAGGAGACTTAACTCAACTTCATCTTACTGCATCTAAAAATTAGAAGTTCAACTACTGCAAATTTCTTTACAAGATAGTTATTTGATGACATATATATATTCTTAATCTTTGTCACTTTATACTATAGCGCCACCACAACTAGAACCACAACCCGCAGTACAACCATAGCAATATTCAGCAGTTTGGACTTCATTAAATATATCCAAACTACCAATTTCTAACAATTTACGCACTGTCAACTTTTCACCATTCTGAGTTTTTGCAGGTAAATTCATCATTTGGTTAAAGTCACAATCATAAATATTCCCTAAATAATCAATAGAAAGTTGTTCACGACACATTAAACCATCAATTGTTTTGGGGTTAAAGTGAGACTCTAAAAACTGCAAATAGCTAGAATAAAGCTGTTTTCTTTCTAAATGAAACTTTGTTCTCCCCACAGGTATGTTAGTAATCGTGAAAAGATGATTAAATCGAACATCAAACTTTTCAGACAGAAAGGTTTTATAAGCCTTTTCTAAATTTACTTGTTCGGGAGTTAGAGAAAAATCTTCACTATTTGGTAATGGAGGATTGTACACCAAATCTAAAACTAAATTTGGGTTTTGACCATAACCAATTTTATTCAACCATTGCAAAGCTTTAATTGATTGTTCAAAAACACCATTTCCCCGCATTTTATCCACATTGTCTGCTAAATAACAGGGGAGAGAAGCCACAATCCTCACTTGATTTTGAGCAAAAAAATCTGGTAAATCCTCAAATCCCTCCACGAAATAAATTGTCAAATTTGATCTCACAATTACCTGTTTACCTGCCTTTCTAGCAGCTTCTACCAATGGCTTAAAACCATAATTCATTTCCGGTGCGCCACCAGTTAAATCAACAATTTTGATTTCGGGAAATTTCTCAATTAAATCAATTAACTGTTGACAGATTTCCGGTGTTAGTTCTTCACTTCTTTTGGGACTAGCTTCTACATGGCAATGGTTACAAGCTAAATTACAACGTTTTCCTAAATTAATTTGTAAAACGTTGATTTGCTTTTTTGTCAAAGGTGAATTTAGCTGTTGGAAAAAAGGTGTAATCATAGAAGTATCTCTAGCACGAATTTCTATAAGAGGATGTTTTAAAAGTCATTCAACCTACAGCAAATTGTCATCAAACCTGGAACAAGAACCCCACCCCCAACCCCCTCATCGCTTGCGGGGAGGGGGCTAGGATGTACCTTATAAGTAATTCGACAAAAATATTTACAGTCATTGCGAGCGAAGGGAAGCAATCACAACCCTTGGAATTGCTTCATTTCACTTCGTTCCATATGACGAACCAAGAACCACCGCGCAGCAGCCTGTTTACACTGCTTAGACTTGTCCAAGCACTGCCATCGGTAGGCGCATTTATATAGTTTTCATGCCACTTATCTTCACACCATTCCCACACATTCCCACACATATCATATAAACCAAAAGGGTTGGCCGGAAAAATTCCTACCTCTGTGGTTTTCTCTCGATATTGTCCTTTTTGTCCCTGCCCGTAAGTGTAGTTACCATCATAATTAGCTAAATCTGTAGAAATTGTTTCCCCACAATAAAACGGGGTAGTAGTTCCTCCACGACAAGCATATTCCCATTCTGCCTCAGTAGGTAAACGATAGGTTTTATTTGCTATTCGGGAAAGTCTGGAACAAAATTCTTGAGCATCATTCCATGATACACACTCAACAGGCAGATTATCACCTGTAAAACAAGATGGATCGGATTCTAAATCAATGTTAACCTTTGCTAGTGCAGCTACAGCCCGCCATTGTTTTTGCGTAACTGGATATTTACCCATGAAAAATGAGGGAACAGTAACTTGATTTTGTGGACTTTCATACGAACTTCGGTGTTCCTCATTTTCTGGAGAACCCATGATAAAAGTCCCTCCGGGAATAGCTACCATTTCCAAGATTACGCCATTTCCCAAGTCTTGGGCAAAATATTTTATAGTAGGGGTTTAGCAGCGCATCATTGGTGTCAATTTAACGTTAACCGGGCGGTTAGAAACCGCCGGGGTTTAAGTTTTATTTCGCATTTTCCAGAAAATCTTGTATTACTTTTAGCGTAGATTCTAAATTCTTAACATCGCCGATTTCAAGTTCTAAACCATCAAGATTACTTTATTTTTACCAACTACCAAAGATACTAAAAAACCATTTTACATTGTCGAGGTTCAATTTCAACCCGATGATGATTTATATTATCGTCTCTTTGCAGAGCTTTTTCTCTACCTACGACAATACAAAACTCCTCATCCTTGGCAAGCTGTAATCATCTATCCTAGTCGTAATATAGAAAGAGAACAGAATTTACAATTTGGCGAAATCTTACTACTTGAAAGAGTTACACGCATTTATTTAGATGAGTTGGGAGAGAGTTCTTTAGGGGTGGGAGTGGTTAAACTGGTAATAGAAACAGAGGAATCTGCACCAGCATTAGCAAGACGCTTAATTGCACAAGCAAACCAACAACTAACTGATATCAAAATTAAACGGGATTTAATTAATCTGATTGAGACAATTATCGTCTACAAATTACCCAAAAAAAGCAGAAAGGAGATTGAAGCGATGTTAGGTTTAAGTGAGTTGAAACAAACTAGAGTTTATCAAGAAGCTTTAGAAGAAGGTAAAGCTGAAGGTGAAGCAGAAGCAACCAGAAAGTTTGCTTTAAAATTGTTACGAACTGGCATGAGTTTAGAACAAATTGCCGAAATTACGGAATTATCTCTTCAGCAAATTCAGGCTTTACAAAAAGAAATTCAAGAATCATAGTTTTAATTAGAACTTGCTGATAGCGTGGCGTATGACTCTTGCATCGTCACGCAAGCTATAACAATATAAACATACATAAAGTTAACAACATCCCCCACCATCATAGTACCAAGTAGAATCAGTAATAATGATTTCTTCAGGATTGACAAATGCTAAATTTCCCGCTGTTTTATCACAAACCGCCGCAGGAATTCCTCTTTGTAAAATATGTCCATTCTTATCATCGAAAAATGCTTCCTTACCTGCATAAATAGCTGTTTTACCAGTGAAAATACAAGCACCATCTGCGGGGATTTCTACTTTAAAAGCCACAGAATCCAGACTTTCTAAAAGCAGATTTTCCTGTAGTTGATAAGTTTGTTTATCTAATAAGCGATAAGGACGACGAGCGCGAATTTCAATTTGTCCAAAACCAGCATTAATAATTAAGTTAGTATATTCTGGATATGTAAGAGCGCCGGATAAACACAAAGCGCGTAAATGGTCATTTTTTTGTAAATGAGCAGGAATTGGACTTGTAGCAATTGGATCACTCATCTGTAAGCGTCCACCTGATTTTAATACTCGATATGCTTCCTTTAAAGCGAGAGTTAAATCTGCTGGTTCAAAAATATTAAACAGGCAATTTTGCGCTACTACATCTACAGAAGCATCACCAACAGGTAAATTAAAAGCATCTCCCGGACGAATTTCGACAAAGCTAGGATCAAACCAAGAATTTTCCTTTGCAGCAAGTTCTAAATTACGGGTTGCAGCTTCTCGCATAGCTTTCACAGGTTCGACAGCAATAATCGCACCGGGACGACGAGAAAAATAAGCAAATTGTAAAGCTTCTAAGCCACCACCGACACCAACATATAAAACGGTGGGTTCATTATTAAGTTCATTGTGATGTACTGTAGTTCCACAACCATAGTTCATTTCCTGCATAGCTAGAGGAATTTTCAGTCCTGGTAGTTGTAAAGGTGTACTTTGGACACAGCAAAGACCTATTTCTGGTGTTTGGGCAACTTGGCTGTAAAATTGGGCTGCGGTTTCTAAATAGGTCATAATCTCAAATTAGGGTTTATGGCTTGACTTTCATTCTCAAAAAGAGTATTATACATAAGTAATAGAAGGGGAGTAGCTGCTGACAGTAAATTAAAATTTCTGTTCAGTATATCTAAGTCAACATACTGGTGATGAGCCTGGTTTAGATAGCGAATAAATAAAGTATTTGAAAGCGAGACCTTCACTGACTACACATTTAACTATGTGGAGTTCAGTGAGGTATGATTGCTCTCATTGATACTCCACACAGGTAAAAAATCCTATAGGAGTTTGAGAGAGTGCTAACAGCTTTTACCGCAGGTTTATTACTAATTACCATTTCCGAACTAGGTGATAAAACATTTTTTATTGCTGTGATTTTGTCCATGCACCACCCCCGGCGCTTGGTATTTGCTGGTGTGGTGGCTGCTTTAGCGGCAATGACTATCTTATCAGTTGCATTTGGACAGGTAGTATCTTTTTTACCAAAACAAATTATTCATTACGCCGAAATAGTTTTATTTATTGCCTTTGGTTTGAAGTTAATTTATGATGCCAATAAAATGGCTGCATCTGCTACCGAAGAAGTGGCAGAAGAGGCACAAGAGGCGGTAGAAAAAGCAGATTTAAATAACTCCCAGCAAAAAAGCGTTTGGTCAATTTTACTGGAATCTTTTATGTTAACATTTATAGCAGAATGGGGCGATCGCACACAAATAGCCACGATAGCCCTAGCTGCTGGGAATAACCCCATTGGTGTCACCGCTGGTGCAATATTAGGACACGTAATTTGTGCAGCGATCGCCGTTATCGGTGGTAAATTAATAGCAGGTAGGATATCCGAAAGGCAAATTACCTTTTTGGGTGGCTTCCTCTTTATCATCTTCGGCATAGTCGCCGCCATAGAAGGAAAATAATTAACATTGAAAACAGATGTTAGATATTAGATTCCCGACTTCTTAAAGAAGTCGGGAATCTGGGTTTTGTGGGTTTTGTGGTGTTTATCTTTCTATAATTATGGCTCTAGTAGTTCGTCAAATTTATTTTGACGGGTAATAATAGGAAAAACTTCTGTTTTCCCTCCCCTACTCCCCCTACCCCTCTTCTCCCCCTACTTGCCTTTACCCGTCATTTTTGGATTAACAGACTACTAGAGATGTGTGTGTTTTCTCGGTCGCTGAATGTTAAGTATATTACACCCCACTATTTATGTTCCTATAAAGTAGGAAAAATATAATTACCTTTTGGTAATACTATGCAAGCTGAAAAACTTTCCATTTCTTTACCATCTTCTTTGGTGCAGTTTATTGAAAATTATAAATTGACTAAAGGCTGTAAATCTCGTTCTCAAGTAATTGAGTTAGCGATAGAATTACTGCGTTATCAGGAGCTAGAGCAAGCTTATCGGGAAGCTGCGGCAGAATTTAACCCAGAATGGGATTTAACTGTAGGAGATGGGCTAACAGATGAAACGTGGTGAAATATACCTTGCAAATCTCAGTCCCGGAGATGTGGTAGGGTGTTTAAGTCAAGAGTTGATAGATTTGGTCAATGATGCTATTAAGTTACATTTAGTTTTGGAGTAGCAGATATTAAAACATATACACTTGACCTTAAACCTCATTCATAAATACAAATTTGACAGACCACTAGTACCGCAGGGCGGAAGTCAAAAGTCAAAAGTCAAAAGTCAAAACGAAGACAGTATAGGCTTTTTAACGATTTAGAATGGTTGGTTTATTTATGCAGTGTTGTACTAGCAGTTTCAGCCAAAGTATGACTTCCTGTAATTTCCGCATCTACACGCAATTTGTGCAGCGATCGCCGTCATCGGTGGTAGATTAATAGCAGGTAAAATTGATATTAGATTCCCGACTTCTTAAAGAAGTCGGGAATCTGGGTTTTGTGGGTTTTGTGGTGTTTATCCTTCTATAATTTTAATCTCTTCTGCTGTTAGTTCATAAAGTTGATAAACAAGTTGATCAATTTCTGTTTCTAATGCGGTTGTATCTGCATTTGGATCTGATTTTTTAGCGGTGAGGATTTTATCAACAATTGAAATTAACTCTTGCTGTTTTTTCATCGCAATTTTTTTAATTGGGAATTTTCTTAAGTCTTCTAATATTAGTTTTGGGAACATTTTTCTTACAGATTTTGCTGTATTTTTTACGAAAAAGTACGACATTAATTTGCTGTTAATCACAGCTAAAATATATTTTAATGAAATATTCAGATTTTGTTTTTCAAGAATAGCAATATTGCTTCTATTAAAGAGATAAATATCTTCAGTGTAAGTTGCGATGATTGAATAAGGATGTTTACCAGTAATTTCACGAATAATAATCTTTTTACCATTAAATAAATTAAAACTTCTTGGTGCAGCTAAATTTTCACCGTATTTCAAATATGTATCTGACCAATTAATTAAGTAACGATTGACATCCTTTCCTTCAAGATATTTATGAGTATTACTATCAAACTCATAGTTGTAATCATAAATGCGGTTTTTTACATCTTCAGGACTTTGTTTAGGATTACCTTTCCCTATTTCATAAGCCATTAAACCTGCTTTTATTAAAACCAATTCATCCAATATTTCAGAATTACAAATAAGTTTTTGGATTAAACTATCACTTTCTTCATTAGAAAACACATTCAATTCAAAACCTTTATTTTCCATGAAACTAAATTGCTTTTTACAGTGTATTAGCTTAAAATTATAATTGTTATTTAATAAAATCTTGATATCATTTATCTCATTTGCTTTTTCTTTTTTGCTTGAAATAATTATTGTTTCAACATTGACTCCTTCAAAGGAATAACCAATTAAATTAATTATTTCATTTAATGATGTTTCACTTAGTAAATATTTTCTAAGACTTTTTGCTGAACTTACCATTAACATTGAATTAGGAATAATAAGAGTAAATTCTGCTTTATTTTTCAAAATAGATATTGTTTTTTCTATAAACAAAATGAATAAATTAACTTGATATTGAGATGTTTTGTAATTATCTGTAAAATATTTCTTAAGATAGTCGTTAAAATTTTCTCTTGCGAAAACATAAGGAGGATTACCAATAACCACATCAAAACCAACAAAAACACCATCATTATTCAACACTTCAGGAAACTCAAACCTCCACTCAAAAGCATTTTCATAAATCTTACCACTTATTATATCTTCAATCTCAACCCGTAACTTATCAATCTCATTGTTTAACTTAGCAATCTTTTTCTCCCGCGCTTTCTTCTCAGCTTTAGTTTCCTCAAACAAAGAAGTTTGAGTTTCCAAATTCTCAACCTCACCCTCTAACTGTCTTAACTTAGTTTTATTGGGGTCACTTAATCCTAAAGTTGTTTTAAAATTCCCTTTAATATCATTAATGAATCTTTCCATTTCCCGCTTTTGCTCCTTATTTTCAGCATTGCGGTAAGTTTGTACAGCATTTCTATAACTTTCTATAGTGCATTTACTTCTATTTAAAGCAACTCGCAAATCAGTATCTAACGAAAAACGACTAATTAAAGAATTACCACATTTAATATTAATATCAATATTAGGTAAAGTCTCCAATTCTCCTACATTCCCCTCTCCTCCCAGGAGAGGGGTTAGGGGTGAGGTTTTATAATAAGCATTTTTTAAAAGTTCAATCCATAAACGCAACCGACATATTTTGACAGAATTGGGGTTAATATCCACACCAAATAAACAACCTTCAATAATCGTTTGTTTTTCATGAAAGAGAGTTTCTTGTACTCGTTGACTTTCCTTACTTTTGGGATTATATTCAAACAATAAACCATCTTCATCAAGAATAATTAACTCATCATTGACAACTTCAATATCATATTCTTTTAATCTTTTACCTTCCCTATCAAGTAAAATCTTTAATTCGCTTTTTATCGTAATAATTTCATTCAAGGCCGAAACTAAAAAATGTCCTGAACCCACAGCAGGATCACATATTTTTAAACTATTGATAATAGTATTAGCTTCTTTTCTATCTTCTATTTGATCATATAAATTATTAATACTTTCACAATTCCAACCTTTAACTTCATTAAATTTCTGTACAACCGCTCTTCTAATGGTTTCCCGACACATATACATAGTAATGAAACCAGGAGTAAAGAAAGAACCATCTTTATAACCATTGATTTTCTCAAAGATTAAACCCAGTACAGCAGCATTAATTAATCTTTTATTCTCTTCCTGAATTTCTTCCCCAGTTTCACTACTAAAATCATAAGCATTGAGAAATTCAAACAGATATTCTAAAGCATTAATTTGACCAATACGTTTTTTTCCGTTGCTATCTTTTAAGATAGTAGCAGAGAAAATTTGCAGATTCTCATTTCTAAGATTATTAATACAAATAGTTACTTGTTCATTATCCGTCGGTTCAAATAAAGAACTATTCAAATAAGGAACATGAGTAAATATCTTTTGTACAGTTTGATTTCTTTCGGTTTGTTTGCGAGCTAATACGCTGAAGAAAAGACTATTCAAATCATCATAATTTTGGACTTGCTGTAAATTCAAAAATCCTTGAGTTAGATCATTTTTGTGATATTTAATTAATTGCGCTTCTAATAATTTCAGAAACAGGATTCTATTTACCCAAGTAATTGCTAATTCTAAACCCAGGTTAAAAAGTTGTTCTTGATAAGTTTCTCCAAATTGTTCAGGTTTTTGTAAACGAGAAACTTTATCTAAACTATCAAGTTGATTAATCGCATTTTCTATCAATGAACCGATATTTCTCTCATTTTCTTTTTTCCGTTGAATCAGTTTTTTACCACCTTCCTTAGTTTCCGTTAAACCGATAATATGTAATAACTCGCTATAAAATCCTTTATCGAGAGTATTACTATCATTTGCAAAAGGTAACTTTAATAAATGTTCAGGTGAAAATAACTTAAACAGAGGAATTAGTTGATGATCATTAAGATTTTCCCCAGGTTGTAAATATTGTTGATATTCTCGAATATCAAAATGTGTAAAAGTGATTTTATCAGCAATTCCATCAATAGCAGGTTTAGCAATTTCCTTATAAAAGAAATCAGTTTTTTTATTGCTTAATCTTCCAGCTTCAAAATCAGTGAATTGCTGAACTAGGGTTTTATTTTCTACAAATGCTTTCTCAAAACTATTAGCGTCAAAAATAAACCATTCATAAATATTAGTAGCTATTAAATATTTAATTTCTAAATTTTTCTCTGTTAGACGTTCTCGCAGAAAATATAAAACTAATTCTTGCAAAGCTTTGGTATTCAAATTATCAGCTTTAAGCATTTCGCTTTTATTGGTGGGCTTTTTAGCTTCTAAAATCACACCAACTTTACTTTTAGCATCTTTACCATTATGAATAACAAAATCATTTCTACCCTTAGTATTAATAAAATGATTTGCACCATAATATGTATTCTTTAAAAAATCCCCAATCAGATTTTTATGAAATTCTTCTGATTCCGATTCATTAATTTTTTCAATTAAACTATGCAGATTCTTTTTGAAATTCTCAATATCATTTCTATTAGCTTTAACTTTGAGAAAAGCCTTATTTAATGATTCTCTAGGTTGCATTTTATGAAAATTCATTATTCTCAACTCAAACGTGATAAAGTGTAGGTAACAACTGATAATTACTTGCACTTTATCACAAATTATTCCGTAATGTACAGGTAAAATTAAAAAGGTCTTAGAGGATGTTTTCAAAGTTTCCGGCGATTATAAATCGCTACTACACAAACAAAGTCCACCTGCGTGGACTAATACAAAATCAAGGGTTTTTAACCTGCGAAGGCAGGTTTTGTTTGTCTAGCCGCGACTTCTAGTCGCCAGGGCTAGTAATAAATTAGACTTTTCAAACAACCTCTTACGGAGTAGGTGAAGGTGTAGATGATGGCGTAGGAGAAGATGTAGGAGTTGCTGTAGGGGCTGCTGCGGCTTTATTAATTTCGTCCTTATACTGAGCCGGTGCTAAAGCTGTGGCACTATCAAACAAAGGTTTTGCTTCATCAAGCTTACCTTGTTCTTTAAACAGCATAGCCTTTGCTAAAACAGGACGAAAATCTTGAGCATCCTTCTTAATCGCTTGATCATAAGCAGCAATAGCTAAAGTGTCATTTTTCTGAAAAGCGTATACACTACCCAAAAGCACTTGCACGGCAACCACATCTACACTTCCTGGTTTAACAGTATTAGCCTGGGTAGCAGCAGCCAAACTTTCTTGTAATAAGCCAATAGCTGCTTCTGGACGCTTTTCACTTAATTGTAAATTTACCATCCCCTGCAAAGCCTTCAAATCTCCCGGTTTTGTAGTTAAAATAGTCCGATAAGTTTGAGCAGCCCCCTCTTTATCGCCAATTTGTTGTTTAGCTTGTGCCAATAAAACCCCATACTCAGACTGTTGGGGATTGAGTTTAGCGAGTTTTTCCAAAGGTTCAATCACAGCTTGAATATCCGCTGGTTTAACTTCCCCTTGCCCTTTTTGACTCAATAACTCTAGACGTGCTTGCAAAAGTCCCTTGAGTGCAGTTTGATTTTCTGTATCTTTTTGTAAAACTAATTCATAACCCCGGACTTGATCTTCCAGTTTTGACTTTTGCTCCGATGAAGATATTTTAGAGTCAGCAGTGGGCTGATTCTGTGGTGATGATTCAGGTTTATTAATCGCTGTGATTATAGGTATAATAGAGACCCCTATAAAAGCAACAACAGCGAAAGCTAACACTACTCGGACTATCCAGCGATTAGGCGATTCAGACACAATATTATTCTGCTCCTCAATGGTAATGAAATTAATGGCAAAGTTAAAAATTTCCAAAACTTTGCGGAATACGGTCATTTGTCTGTGAATTTTATAACAAATAAATATCTATCCTGCTAAAGTAAGTGATGACTTTAGGAAGACCCGTCAGAATTATCGCTATGCTATGCTTCCGATAGCGTAGCTTGGCGTAATTAAAAGAGCCGTCAGCAGGTTGTTGAAAAGGGAATTTAAACCCAGGATTAGCTTACTAGCTGTTGGCGTAGCCTGCCTTTAGGCATATTTTGAATGCTCAATGCTGATAGCTTGTTAAAGACGCTAAATTGCACATTTAGTGTATAGATGTGGGATTTTGCGTCTTGATTTTCCTACAGAGCATTAAGCGAGTAGCCAGATTAAAAAGAAATATACTTTAATCAGCTACACATTGGCTCTTTTCAATCGCTTTATTAAATCCCACAATGGGGTATGTCTTGTGCCGCAAGGAGTTTTTATGAATTCCGACCTGATGCCGTCTTCTGAATCCGCAAATTTCACAGCCTCTAACCAAGGCGTAAAAGAGATTGAATCCCCTGTTAATGCTAATACATTAGCAAATCAATCCTCTAAACTAGAAAATTCTCTCACTGACTCTAGCAAACCTGACTCTAATGGACATTTGGCCAATCGAGAACAACCAATTCCACCTCCTAGCGAACCGACTCAATACCGAGCTATTGGGTTAATTCGCGGGTGTTACCATGCTAGTGATGAACAGTTTACCCAAGGAACATTAATCACAAAAGATGGGGTTGAACTTAATGCCGTCCTCTTAGGTCGGATTATGAGTTTAGTCAAAAATCACTTAGACCTAGAGAAAGAACATCTATGGGTAGTTTATCCCCGCACTAGACAAGAAAATGACGCATTGCACCTGCAAATTGTTGGTGTTTGGGAACCAGAAAATCTAGCGAAATCTGAACTAGATGAAAATGTCCCAGATCCCACTGCGCGAAAGTTACATAACTTCACAGTAGTGTCCGATAACGGTAGCGTAGCGTCAACCATTCATCCAAAACCCTCGTCAGCAGTTCCTGATGGAGGCTTTTCTGTGCGTGGTGAGGTAGTTTACCAGTCCTTTGACGAAAAGAGTTTGGTTGTGAAAATCAAACAAGCTCCCCGTAAACCTACTGATAAAGCTAAATATTTTAAGTTGAAACTCAAGGGCGTATTAACTACCAAAGCTGTAGGTAAGTTCTGGGACTTCAATGTTAAACGGGAAGCTGACGCATTAGTTATAGTTAATGCCGAAGCGATCGCCGATTTACCCAAAAAACGCCGACCACCCCTCAAAGGAGCGCCTCGTGGTGCCGGTGGTGGTGCTGGTAGAAAGCCATTCCCTCCTAGACGCAATGGAGAAGCCCCACGTCCCATTAAAAAGACAGCAGGTGATTCCACAGTTATCACTAAACCTGTGCCAAAAACCCCCACTCCTAAGCCAGTTAAAAAGCCTAAACCCGCTGGGGAATAAGTCAGTTGTCAGTGGTCAGTTGTCAGTTGTTAATTGCCAAGAAGCCTAAACTAAATAAGTAGCTTGGCACAATTAAATATAAAACCTCTCTCCAAGCCTCTCCCCCACCAGGGGAGAGGCTTTGACTCCCTCTTCCCTGGGAAGGGGGTTAGGTTTATATTATATTTTTTAACGCCCACCTACTTAGGCATTAATTTTGAGGGAATAAGAAAGAATTCTATTCTTTCTTATTCCCTCTTTCTCCTGACTCCTGACTGGTCACTGAGCGAAGCCGAAGTGCTGACTCCTTTTAAAATTCCGTCCAACGGTCTTGGGGTAAAAAAGAACGCTCCATAGGAATTGGGGCTACTGGTTCAGCGAGAGTAAATTTCCCTTCCGTAATCCATTGTTTTAACTCTTGGGCTACTTGTCGGGAAAGAAACAAACTGGCTAAAGAAGCTACTCGTACCGTCCTACCTTCAATAGTGACACGCCCAGATTTAAGTTGAGCGTAACTCACTAAACCGAAAGTAGGACGGACACGACGGGGAATCGAAAAATCTACAATTGGTGCTACTAAGTCTTTGTCTTGGACAGCACAGCGTTCTACCACACCAGTATTTAAAACTGGCAGTGGTACACCTACACCCATCATTAAAGATGGTCCATAGCTTTTAAAATAACAACCTCGTATCCATCGCGCGTCCATTTGTTTAGCATCACCAATTAACGCTAAAGTTGCCGATGGTCCAATAGGTGTCCGATTTTCTAACCGCTTTTGCAAGGGAAAATGTTGTGTCCCTTCCCAAGCTACATAACCAATACCCCCAGCGAGAAAAATCCTCGTCCCAATCCCCACAAGTTGTAAATCGGGATCATTGAGGAGGGGTGACAGTGAACCTGGGTTAGAATAGACTGCATTCCCCACACGGGGTTGCAATGGTCCTAAGTAGGTATGCAGTGGGCGATCGCCTCCATTCACCCCAACAATAAAATTTTGATAAAGATTGCGCGGATTAAATAAATAAAACTGATTGATAGTGTCACGGGTAACAGTGGTTTCAAATGTGGCTCTAGGGTAACAATCGGTAACTTGTCCTACAGCGCGAACTTGGATAGATTTACCGGCAATTAAATCCTCAATTACATGACCACCACCACGTTCTCGTACTTCTTCCCCGTCCAGGGAATCAACTGGACAACTAGCACCCAAGTATAAATCCACCGCCCCAAAACCAGCATAAACTGGAACTCCGTCCAACCAGCAACGCCGAATTTTAATCGGTGGGTCAGTATGTCCTAAGTTAATAATTGCACCACTTGATTCCATTGGCTCAAATGTGCCAGTAGTAATTACATCTACTTCCTTGGCGGTTTTAGTCACACCAATTTCGGCAACTCGCGCTTTTAACTCTTCAACCGTCCAGACTATCGCCCGTTTTCGGCTGATTTTTTCATTAATTTCGGCAATTGTTCGCATTTTTAATCTCAAGGACTATCACTCGATTTTGGATTTACGATTTTGGATTTTGGATTGACTCTACCCTCAAGTGTAGAAGCCCGAAAATTTTGGATTTGGGACTGACGTTAGCGAAGCGTACGCGGCGCAGCGAGTATTTCTCCATCCTTCAGGACGGGGATTGTACCAAATTTTTCTACTCTAAAATCTAAAATCTAAAATCTAAAATTCCCGCTCAATCCTCTACTCTGAGTTTAACGGAATCAGCATGGGAAGGTAGACCTTCTGTAGTTGCTAAGATGTCAATGGCAGATGCCACTTTTTCCAAGGCAGTTTGTGAGTATTGAATAATACTTGAGTGTTTTAAAAATGTTTCTACCCCTAAAGCGGAAGCATAACGGGCAGCGCCAGAAGTAGGTAAGGTATGGTTAGGACCTGCCAAATAATCTCCTACCGCTTCAGGTGTGGAACTACCCAGGAATATTGCCCCAGCATGGCGAATTTGGTTCATTAAAGCCCAAGGATCGGCAACTTCTAATTCTAGGTGTTCTGGTGCAAATTCGTTGGAAAGTTCGGCTGCTGCGGCTAGGGATTCTACCACCACAATTAAACCATAATGGGCGATCGCCTTTTCCGTATCTATCCGGCGTGGATGATCTACCAATTGTCTTTCCACCGCCATTTGCACTTTTTTCGCCAACCCCGCATCCGTTGTCAGCAAAATTGCGGCCGCCATAGGATCATGTTCTGCTTGGGCTAATAAGTCCGCCGCCACATAAGCAGGATTAGCTGTTTCATCAGCAATTACCAGCACTTCGCTAGGACCAGCTAAAGAATCAATGCCCACAGTTCCGTAAACTAACTTTTTAGCCAAGGTGACATAAATATTACCAGGTCCGGTAATCACATTGACTTTGGGGATAGTTTCCGTGCCATAGGCTAAAGCTGCGATGGCTTGAGCACCCCCCACACGGTAAATTTCCTGAATTCCTGCTTCTTGGGCCGCTACCAAAACCGCAGGATTCACCATTTTACCGCCTCTAACTGGTGTCACCATCACTACACGAGGGACACCTGCCACTTTTGCGGGAATGGCATTCATTAACACTGTACTGGGATAACAGGCCCGACCACCTGGTATATATAAACCGGCTCGATCTACGGGGGTGTAGCGTTTGCCTAAAACTACTTCATCATCGCCAAACTGTACCCAGCTTTTCGGGACACGCTGACTGTGAAAAGCCTCTATTTTTTGGCAAGCTAGACGAATCGCCTGGAGCAAATCCTTGGATACCTGTTGGTAGGCTGCATCCAGTTCCGATCCTGTTACCTTGAGTTCTTCTGCTTTGAGAATTTGGTGATCAAATTCTGCTGTATAATGTAGTACAGCTTTGTCGCCTTGGCGCTTCACCGCTTGCAACACTTCGCGGACTGTTGCTTCTTTATGAAGTACCTGTTCATCCTGGGTGCGATCGCAGATTCGTTGAAGTTCTGATCTAACGTCTGCCTGCTGAGTAATAATTCGCAGCATGGAGTAATGACAATACCAAATTTTACAATATTCACACAACAAGAACCATCTGAGCTTTAGACCGATTACGACAATATCGCGTTAGTAGAACAACCGTTCAAAATAGCTAAAAAGCCTAAAATATCAAGCTTTTTGACTTTTGACTCTTGACTTTCGACTTGCGCTTTGTGGTGTGAGGGTATAAAGCTGAGTGTAATTCTCTTCTCTAGCTTAACCTGGATTTTTTTTGATACTACTTTATAAAATTCAGACAGCCTGAGAAATTTAATATTCCAGAAGTCCGAATTTGGGGAACTGATCTGGTTTCCTTGTCAGTGAATCATTGTAATCTATTTTTTGAGCCGCAGGCATCAGCTTTTCCGCCCAAATAAAATATTTTTTCAGAAACTATCACATTAGCGAAAATAATGCTATATTTATTAAACCTAGTAGTGTGTGTACATAATTAATAGTCTTTTTTGGAATTACTGTGGCGAATACAAAGTCTGCTCTTAAACGCGCACAAATCGCAGAACGTAACCGACTGCGTAATAAAGCATATAAATCAGCCGTGAGAACGCTGATGAAAAAATACTTCAGTTCTGTGGAAGCTTGTGCTGCTAACCCGACAACAGAACTCAAGCAGGAAGTGGAAGCAAGAATGTCCGAAGCTTACAGCAAAATTGATAAAGCTGTAAAAACTGGCGTGCTGCATCCCAACAATGGAGCCAGAAAAAAGTCCAGATTGGCTCATAAACACAAAACCCTTACCGCTTAGTCAGTAGTTCAGTGGTCAAGAGATTTTGGATTTTGGACTTACGATTTTGGATTTACTTCTACCCTCAAGTGTGGAGACTGATGATTTTAGATTGCTGATTTTGGATTAATTCCGCTCTCTCATGGCGGATCTTGTACCAAAAATTCTCAATCCAAAATCTAAAATCCAAAATCTAAAATTTTTCACCAACAAGCCATGCAACTTATAGATACCCACGTACACATTAACTTTGACACTTTTCAGCCAGATTTAGCAGCCGTACGTTCTCGGTGGCAAGAAGCAGGAGTAGTGCGATTAGTCCACTCCTGTGTTCATCCCCAGGAATTTGTGAGCATTCAAGCTATAGCAGAGCAGTTTCCTGAACTTAGCTTTGCTGTAGGGCTGCATCCTCTAGATGCTCATAAATGGGATGAGCAAACAGCTGCCCAGATCAAGTCTTTAGCCAGTTCTCATTCCCAGGTAGTAGCCATTGGGGAAATGGGATTGGATTTTTACAAAGCAGATAATTATGAGCATCAACATCAAGTATTTGCATCACAATTAGCGATCGCTTGTGAACTCAATTTACCAGTAATCATCCATTGTCGTGATGCTGCACCTGCTGTCAGAGACGTACTGCAAAAATGGCGGGACTTGCATGGAGTCATGGTACGGGGTGTCATGCACTGCTGGGGAGGGACACCAGAAGAAACTCAGTGGTTTCTGGATTTAGGTTTCTATATTAGCTTCAGCGGCACTGTTACCTTCAAGAATGCTCAAACTATTCAAGCGAGTGCAGCGATGGTGGATAGCGATCGCTTGCTGATAGAAACAGATTGTCCATTTCTGTCACCCGTTCCTAAACGAGGTGAAAAACGCAATGAGCCAGCCTATGTTCGCTATGTAGCGGAAGCACTAGCAAAACTACGAGCCGAAACAATAGAAGAAATTGCCCAGAAAACCACCCAAAATGCCTGTAGATTATTCGGTCTATCATTATAAATGATCATCAAATCTTTAGCATTAGCACCGCAAGGCGGAAGTCGAAATTCAAAAGTCAAAAGGAAGACAGTATAGGCTTCTTAACGATTTAGAATGGTTGGTTTATTCATGCCGGCTTATAAGATGCAAATGGAGGATAAAAATGTGCTAAAATTAATCCCTCCAAAACATTTAGGTCAAGCCATAATGGTAAAGGAAGGATAATAATTCCTAAAACTCAATTTGTGCTGTTATCAACCCGATATTAGCCAGTTTGAGAATTTGTGGTTTTAGCCCGCTTGATCAATCGAAGCGACCCAAATCTAAAATCCAACATTGTCTGCCCATCCACTTAAATCTCTACAAACGGATGCTCTCAATAAATCACAAACAATGGCAACCAATGTTTCACTCTCAAAAAACTTGAAAAGGTGGAAACGGCAATCCTTTGGTATATCAAACAATAAAGAAAATCGTTAAAAGTAATTGTCCACTCCAGACAATCATAGCAATATCAAATCCATAGTGCAGCCTTAAACACAACGTTGTGCTATCGAATCCTACTCCGGTGTCAGTCCCCAGTTTTGGGAATTCACAGCCAGGATCAAGTGTGAGGTGTAAAAGATGAACAAGTGTGAAGTAGAAAGAAATGTTAGGGCTGACGCGACCAAGAGGAGCTATCAGTCAAAAATATAGCAGCAGATTATTCTCAAGCTTATGGACTTCATACCTTTGAATTCATATTTTAGCACAAAGCCTTCATGGCAGACTCTCAGCTATGGCTGCGCCACGCAAGCTATCGGCTTCCTTTAAAGTTTAACCAGGTTGATAAAGGTAAAGGCATGACTAACGACGACAAATACATGGAATCCGCCTTTCTGTTACCAGACTTGATCGAAATTCAGCGTTCTAGCTTTCGTTGGTTTCTAGAAGAAGGGCTAATAGAAGAACTGAATTCTTTTAGTCCAATCACAGACTACACTGGCAAATTAGAACTGCACTTTTTAGGTAATAACTATAAACTCAAAGAACCTAAATACAGCGTTGAAGAATCCAAGCGGAGAGACAGCACCTATGCAGTGCAAATGTATGTTCCTACCCGTCTACTGAACAAAGAAACAGGAGACATTAAAGAACAAGAAGTATTTATTGGTGATCTGCCCTTGATGACAGATAGAGGCACATTTATCATTAATGGAGCCGAGCGCGTCATTGTGAATCAGATTGTGCGATCGCCTGGAGTTTACTATAAATCAGAAATTGATAAAAACGGAAGACGTACCTATTCCGCCAGCTTAATTCCTAACCGGGGCGCATGGCTCAAATTTGAAACAGATCGTAATGACTTAGTTTGGGTACGGATAGATAAAACCCGGAAACTATCAGCCCAAGTACTTCTGAAAGCACTGGGATTATCCGACAACGAAATTTTTGATGCCCTGCGCCATCCAGAATACTTCCAAAAAACCATCGAAAAAGAAGGGCAATTTTCCGAAGAAGAAGCCCTAATGGAATTATATCGAAAACTTCGTCCCGGTGAACCACCTACAGTTTTAGGTGGACAACAGCTTTTAGACTCCCGCTTCTTTGATCCTAAACGCTATGACCTGGGAAAAGTCGGTCGTTATAAACTTAACAAAAAACTGCGTCTTTCTGCCCCCGACACCATGCGCGTCCTCACCCCTGGGGACATTCTCGCCGCCATTGACTACCTGATTAACCTAGAATACGACATCGGTAGTATTGATGACATTGATCATCTCGGAAATCGCCGAGTCAGAAGCGTTGGTGAATTACTGCAAAACCAAGTCAGAGTAGGGTTAAACCGCTTAGAAAGAATTATTCGAGAACGGATGACAGTATCCGATGCCGAAGTTCTCACCCCCGCATCCCTAGTTAACCCCAAACCCTTAGTCGCAGCTATCAAAGAATTCTTTGGTTCGAGCCAACTAAGTCAGTTCATGGATCAAACCAACCCCCTAGCGGAATTGACCCATAAACGCCGCCTCAGTGCCTTGGGTCCAGGTGGTCTCACCAGAGAAAGAGCCGGGTTTGCAGTTCGAGATATTCACCCCAGCCACTACGGACGGATTTGTCCCATCGAAACACCAGAAGGACCAAACGCCGGACTCATTGGTTCATTAGCCACCCATGCCCGTGTTAACCTCTACGGTTTTCTAGAAACACCCTTTAGACCAGTAGAAAACGGCAAAGTCTTATTTGACGTTCCGCCCGTCTACATGACAGCAGACGAAGAAGACGACCTCCGCACAGCCACCGGTGACGTTCCCCTAGATGAAAACGGTTACATCAAAGGACCCCAAGTCCCAGTTCGCTATCGCCAAGACTGGACAACCACCGGACCTGAACAAGTGGATTACGTAGCAGTTTCCCCAGTGCAGATAGTCTCAGTAGCTACTAGCATGATTCCCTTCTTGGAACATGATGACGCTAACCGGGCACTGATGGGTTCTAATATGCAACGCCAAGCTGTACCCCTGTTAAAACCAGAACGCCCCTTAGTGGGAACAGGTTTAGAAGCCCAAGCCGCGAGAGACTCCGGGATGGTCATAGTGTCCCGCACAGATGGCGATGTGGTGTATGTTGATGCCACAGAAATTCGTGTCCGTGCCAGCGGTCAACTATCCGCAGCTAGTGGTAGCCAAGTTATTGAAAAAGGCCAAGAACTTAAATACAAACTTTCTAAATACCAACGTTCTAACCAAGATACCTGTTTAAACCAAAAACCATTGGTGAGAATTGGTGAAAAAGTCGTTGCTGGTCAGGTATTGGCAGATGGTTCTTCCACAGAAGGGGGAGAACTGGCATTAGGACAAAATATCGTTGTCGCCTATATGCCTTGGGAAGGTTACAACTACGAGGATGCCATTCTCATTTCCGAGCGCTTGGTGCAAGAAGATATCTATACCTCTATTCACATTGAAAAATACGAAATCGAGGCACGACAAACCAAACTCGGGCCGGAGGAAATCACCAGAGAAATTCCCAACGTCGGAGAAGATGCCCTCAGACAATTAGATGAACAAGGGATTATTCGCATTGGGGCATGGGTAGATGCTGGAGATATTCTCGTGGGTAAAGTCACCCCCAAAGGTGAATCAGACCAACCCCCAGAAGAAAAACTACTCCGCGCCATCTTTGGTGAAAAAGCCCGCGATGTCCGCGACAACTCTCTGCGAGTTCCCAATGGTGAAAAAGGTCGGGTAGTTGATGTCCGGTTATTCACCCGTGAACAAGGTGATGAACTGCCACCTGGGGCAAATATGGTAGTCCGGGTTTATGTGGCTCAAAAGCGCAAAATCCAAGTTGGCGACAAAATGGCAGGGAGACATGGTAACAAAGGGATTATTTCCCGGATTTTGCCTGCTGAAGATATGCCCTATTTAGCCGATGGTTCACCAGTAGATATTGTTCTCAATCCCTTGGGTGTACCTAGCCGGATGAACGTCGGACAGGTGTTTGAATGTTTGCTGGGTTGGGCTGGTCATAATTTGGGAGTTAGGTTCAAAATTACTCCTTTTGACGAAATGTATGGGGAAGAAACTTCCCGGCGCTTAGTTCATGGCAAACTCCAAGAAGCCAGAGACGAAACTGCGAAGGATTGGGTCTATAACCCCGATAATGCGGGGAAAATCATGGTCTATGATGGTCGCACCGGCGAACCCTTTGACCGGGCGATTACTGTCGGTGTTGCCTATATGCTCAAACTCGTGCATTTAGTTGATGACAAGATTCACGCTCGTTCCACAGGTCCCTACTCTTTGGTGACTCAGCAACCGTTGGGTGGTAAGGCTCAACAGGGTGGGCAAAGATTTGGAGAAATGGAAGTATGGGCATTGGAGGCTTTCGGCGCTGCTTATACCTTGCAGGAGTTGTTAACAGTCAAGTCCGATGATATGCAGGGACGGAATGAGGCACTGAATGCGATCGTTAAAGGTAAGGCTATTCCCCGTCCGGGTACTCCTGAATCTTTCAAGGTATTGATGCGCGAGTTACAGTCTTTGGGCTTGGATATTGCGGTACATAAGGTAGAAACCCAAGCCGATGGTAGTTCTTTGGATGTGGAGGTAGACCTGATGGCCGACCAAGCCGCTCGACGGACACCACCTAGACCCACCTATGAGTCGCTTTCCCGTGAGTCTTTGGAAGGGGACGATTAGGGAGGCAGGTGACAGGTGACAGGTGACAGGGAACAGGGAACAGGGAACAGGGAGCAGGGAACAGGGAGCAGGGGCAGGGAGCAGGGAGCAGGGAGCAGGGAGCAGGGGGCAGGGGTATAAATTAATTTACTTCTTCCTTCTTTCTTCTTCCTTCTTTATTTCTTTCTTTCTTCTTCCTTCTCCTGACTTTTGACTTTTGACTTTTGACTTTTGACTTTTGACTTTTTTAATATGAGATCCCCCCAAAATAATCAATTTGACTACGTAAAAATTGGTATAGCATCGCCAGAGCGCATCCGCCAGTGGGGTGAGCGTACCTTGCCTAATGGACAACTCGTAGGTGAAGTTACCAAGCCAGAAACCATCAATTACCGCACTCTCAAACCAGAGATGGATGGTTTGTTTTGTGAAAGAATTTTTGGACCGGCTAAGGATTGGGAGTGCCATTGCGGTAAGTACAAGCGGGTGCGCCATAGAGGGATTGTGTGCGAGCGCTGTGGTGTAGAAGTGACAGAATCCCGCGTCCGTCGTCACAGGATGGGTTTTATTAAGTTGGCTGCCCCGGTGGCTCATGTTTGGTATCTCAAGGGGATTCCTAGCTATATTGCGATTCTCCTGGATATGCCGCTGCGGGATGTGGAGCAGATTGTTTATTTCAACTCTTACTGTGTTTTAGCACCTGGTAACGCGGATACTCTCAGTTACAAGCAACTGTTAAGTGAAGACCAGTGGCTAGAAATTGAGGATGCTATCTACAGTGAAGATTCCCAGTTAGAGGGTGTGGAAGTGGGCATTGGGGCTGAGGCTCTGTTGCGGCTGTTGGCGGATATTAATTTGGAGCAGGAGGCGGAAACCCTGCGGGAAGAAATTGAGAAAGCCAAGGGACAGAAACGGGCGAAGTTAATTAAACGGCTGCGGGTAATTGATAATTTCATCGCCACCGGTTCTCACCCAGAATGGATGGTAATGGAAATTATCCCCGTGATTCCCCCAGATTTGCGCCCGATGGTGCAGTTGGATGGGGGGCGGTTTGCGACAAGCGATTTGAATGATTTGTATCGCCGGGTAATTAATCGCAACAACCGTTTGGCTAGGCTTCAGGAAATTCTCGCCCCGGAGATTATTGTCCGTAACGAGAAACGGATGCTGCAAGAGGCTGTGGACGCTTTGATTGATAATGGTCGCCGGGGACGGACGGTGGTGGGGGCTAATAACCGCCCGCTGAAGTCGTTGTCGGACATTATTGAGGGCAAACAAGGACGGTTCCGACAAAACCTGTTGGGGAAACGGGTGGACTATTCAGGGCGATCAGTAATTGTGGTCGGTCCTAAGCTGAAGATTCACCAGTGTGGACTGCCGCGAGAAATGGCGATTGAGTTGTTCCAGCCCTTTGTGATCAATCGTTTGATTCGGTCGGGGATGGTGAATAATATCAAGGCGGCGAAGAAGCTGATTTCTCGTAATGATCCCAGTGTGTGGGATGTGTTGGAAGAGGTGATTGAGGGACATCCGGTGATGTTAAACCGAGCGCCGACGCTGCACCGTTTGGGGATTCAGGCTTTTGAACCGATTTTGGTGGAGGGGAGAGCGATTCAATTGCATCCTTTGGTATGTCCGGCCTTTAATGCTGACTTTGACGGTGACCAAATGGCGGTTCATGTGCCGTTGTCGTTGGAAAGTCAAGCTGAGGCGCGGTTGTTGATGTTGGCTTCTAATAATATTTTGTCACCGGCAACAGGTAAACCGATTGTCACTCCTAGCCAAGATATGGTCTTGGGGGCGTATTATCTGACGGCGGAAAACCCCAATGCGACGAAGGGGGCTGGTAAGTATTTCTCGTCTTTGGATGATGTAATTATGGCTTATGAGGCGCAGCAGGTGGAGCTTCATGCCTATATTTACGTGCGGTTTGATGGGGAAATTGATTCGGGTGAACCGGATAATGAACCTTTGGAAATCATTGAGGACAAGGATGCTAAGGGCAAACTCAACAGTCGAACCCTGATTTATAAGTTCCGCCGGGTGCGGGAAGATGGTCAAGGAAATTTGATTTCTCAGTACATTTATACGACTCCTGGCAGGGCGATTTATAACAAGGCGATTCAGGAAGCGATAGACGCTTAACAATTTTCGATTTTGGATTGTTTGGATTATTTGATTTTGGGATTTTGGGTTGTTTGAATTTTGCAATCTAAAATCTAAAGTTGTTAAATCTAAATTTGTTAAATCCAAAATCTAAATTTGTTAAATCTAAAATCCAAAATCTAAATTTGTTAAATCCAAAATCTAAAATCTAAAATCGTATGACTAAAGCAGTTTTTCGCAATCTGGTGGTGAACAAGGGTAAATTAAGAGACTTGATTTCCTGGTCTTTTACCCATTATGGAACGGCGCGGACGGCGGTGATGGCGGATAAACTCAAGGAGTTGGGTTTTCGCTACGCGACGAAAGCTGGTGTGTCTATTAGTGTGGATGATTTGATGATTCCTCCTTCTAAGAAGGAACTGCTGGAGGCGGCGGAGACGGAAATTTTGGCGACGGAGGAACGCTATCAACGGGGGGAAATTACCGAAGTTGAACGTTTCCAAAAGGTAATTGATACTTGGAATAGTACCTCAGAAGCGCTCAAGGATGAGGTGGTGGTGCATTTCAAAAAAACCAATCCCCTCAATTCTGTGTATATGATGGCTTTTTCCGGGGCGCGGGGGAATATTTCCCAGGTGCGGCAGTTGGTGGGGATGCGGGGTTTGATGGCAGATCCCCAGGGGGAAATTATAGATTTACCAATTAAGACCAATTTCCGTGAGGGGTTGACGGTTACTGAATATATTATTTCTAGTTATGGGGCGCGGAAGGGGCTGGTGGATACGGCGCTGCGGACTGCTGACTCAGGGTACTTAACCCGGCGGTTGGTAGATGTGTCCCAGGATGTGATTGTGCGGGAGTTTGACTGTGGGACTAATCGCGGTTTGACGATTGGGGCAATGGTGGAGGGTAACAAAACCCTGATTAAACTGGCGACACGGCTAATGGGTCGAGTGGTGGGTGAGGATGTGGTGCATCCAGAAACGGGGGAAATAATTGCCCCTCGGAATACCCCCATTGATGATGACTTGGCGATCGCAATCCAAAAAGCCGGAGTCAAAAAGGTGACTGTCCGCAGTCCTTTGACCTGTGAGGCGGCGCGGTCCGTGTGTCAGCACTGCTATGGCTGGAGTTTGGCTCATGCCAAGATGGTGGATCTCGGGGAAGCTGTGGGGATTATTGCCGCCCAAAGTATTGGCGAACCGGGGACACAGTTAACCATGCGGACATTCCACACTGGAGGTGTATTCACAGGGGAAGTAGCCCAACAGGTGAGATCGCAGGTGTCAGGAACAGTAAAAATTCCCCGCAAGTTACAAACCCGTCCCTATCGGACTCGGCATGGTGAAGATGCTTTGTATGTGGAAGCCAATGGGACTTTGACGATTGAGGGGGATAAAAAATCGGGAACGGGGGAAAGCCAAGAAATTGCCGTCACCCAAGGTTCAACTCTGTATATCCACAATGGTCAACAGGTACTAGCGGATCACTTGGTAGCTGAGGTGGCACTGGGGGGCAGAACTACCAGAACCAATACAGAAAAAGCAGTTAAGGATGTGGCTTCTGACTTGGCAGGTGAGGTGAAGTTTGCCGATGTGGTGGCCGAACAAAAAACCGACCGCCAGGGCAACACCACTGTCACAGCCTCCAGAGGGGGGTTGATTTGGATTCTGTCGGGGGATGTATATAATTTACTGCCTGGGGCAGAATTGGTGGTAAAAAATGGTGATGCGATCGCTACCAATGGAGTCTTAGCGGAAACCAAATTAACCACAGTTCATGGGGGTGTGGTGCGGTTGCCAGAAGCGATTCCGGGGAAAGCCACCAGAGAAATTGAGATTATTACCGCTTCCGTAGTGTTGGATCAGGCAGCAGTGACAATCCAGAGTTCCCAAGGACGTAATAATTACCTGATTACCACTACTAATCCCAGTAATGGCGCGATATCGGAGTTTAATTTGCGGGCGACTCCAGGGGCGAAGGTGCAAAATGGTCAGGTAGTAGCAGAATTGATTGATGACCAGTACCGGACAACCACCGGGGGCTTACTGAAGTTTGCCGAAGTGGAGGTACAGAAAAAAGGTAAAGCCAAATTGGGCTATGAGGTAGTCCAGGGGGGAACGCTGCTGTGGATACCGGAAGAAACCCATGAAGTAAATAAGGATATTTCCTTGTTACGGGTGGAAGATGGACAGTATGTGGAAGCGGGGACAGAAGTAGTCCAGGACATCTTCTGTCAAACCGGTGGGGTAGTGGAAGTTACCCAAAAGAACGACATTTTGCGAGAGGTCGTGATTAAGCCCGGTGAACTGTTGATGGTGGATGATCCAGAAGCAGCGATCGCCCATGACAATACTTTCTTGCAACCCGGTGAAGAACTGCAAGGGACTGTAGCCACAGAATTGCGCTATGTCCAGTATGTCGAAACTCCCGAAGGTCCAGGGCTGCTGAGTCGTCCAGTGGTGGAATTTGCTGTCCCCACCAACCCTGATGTGCCAGCGACAACTTCCGTTAGTCAACACACCGGGCGCTCGATTCAACTCCGGGCAGTACAACGGATTCCCTACAAGGATTCCGAACGGGTGAAGTCGGTGGAAGGTGTGGAACTGCTACGGACACAGATTGTCTTAGAAATTGAGCAGGACACGGAGGGAGAACATGGCAGTTCACCTTTGGCGGCGGACATTGAACTAATTACAGACCCAGAAGATCCAGAGATTCAAAGATTACAGTTGGTGATTTTAGAGTCTTTGGTAGTACGGCGCGACATTACTGCAGATGCCACCCAAGGCAGTACCCAAACTAATTTGGAAGTGGTGGATGGTGACACTATTGAGCCTGGGTCTGTAGTAGCCCGGACGAAGATCTTGTGTAAGGAAGGGGGCATAGTCCGGGGTGTGCAACAGGGGGCGGAAACAGTGCGCCGTTGTTTGGTATTGCGTGCCAATGATTTGGTGACGGTGAATACAAATGTGTTGCCAACTGTCGGTAAAGGTGATTTGGTAGTAGAAGGAAGTGCGATCGCTCCTGGTGTCGTGGCTGCTGAGTCGGGACAGGTGGTGGAAGTCAAGGCAGAGGGGCAGGGGGCAGGGAGCAAGGGAGAAGGCACTGCGTTGTCGGCTGCTGCTTACACCATTACTCTCCGCGTTGGTCGTCCTTACCGAGTCAGCCCGGGGGCGGTGTTACAGGTAGAAGATGGGGATTTGGTGCAACGGGGTGACAACTTGGTGTTGTTGGTATTTGAACGCGCCAAAACTGGGGACATTATTCAAGGTTTGCCCCGGATTGAGGAACTGCTAGAAGCCCGTAAACCCAAGGAAGCTTGTATTTTAGCCCGTCGTCCAGGGGAAGTGAAGATTGTCTATGGCGATGGGGATGAGGTGACATCCATCACCAGAGAAGCCTACGCCATTAAGATTGTCGAAGCCAATGGCACAGTGACAGACTATCCCCTCGGACCTGGACAAAACCTGATTGTTCCCGACGGGGCGCACATAGTAGCCGGACAACCAATGACCGATGGACCCTCCAACCCCCACGAGATTCTGGAAATATTCTTCAGTTTGGGGTCGGAGGATGGGGTCTATGCCTGTGCTTCCCACGCTTTGCAGAAGGTACAAACCTTTTTGGTGAACGAAGTGCAGATGGTGTACCAATCTCAAGGGATTGACATTTCTGACAAACACATTGAGGTAATTGTCCGGCAAATGACCAACAAAGTGCGGATTGATGACGGTGGGGACACCACCATGCTACCAGGGGAACTGGTGGAACTACGGCAGGTGGAACAGGTGAACGAAGCCATGGCCATTACTGGTGGGGCTAGGGCAGAATACACTCCCATGCTGTTGGGGATTACCAAGGCATCGTTGAACACCGACAGTTTCATTTCTGCTGCTTCCTTCCAAGAAACTACCAGAGTCTTAACAGAAGCCGCCATAGAGGGCAAATCCGACTGGCTGCGGGGACTGAAGGAAAACGTGATCATTGGGCGCTTGATTCCGGCGGGAACTGGCTACAATACCTACGAAGAAGCGGGGGTAATTGACGATTACGTAGTAGACATGGGCAGTGGCATCTTAGACGAAGTGGATGATCCATTGGACATGGTGCTAGATGACCGCACAGCGAAACTCTACAACCTGGATGCACCGGGTATGGGAGATGGCGGCTTTGGCAGCAAGATAGGAGAACGGCTACTCCTCGATGAGGATGATTTAATTGCTGATGAAATTAACGACCTGGTTATAGAAGAGGACGATGATTTCGAGGAAGAAGAGGATGATGATGATTTTGATGATGAATAAACTCTAGTACCGCAGGGCGTTCGTCAAAAGTCAAAAGTCAAAACGAATATACAATCAGCTTTCCAGTAGTTTGGAATGGTCTATTTATTTCCGCCGACCTGTACTAGTTAAATAATGGATAATTGGTAATGAATAATTATCCATTATCCATTATTAAAAATCACCCAGCTTGACGGCTCATTAATCATCACTCTTTTTCAAATTTTTAATTCATTTATGACAACAGAAATAAACTTACCAACCTTAGCTAGTTTGGAATATAATGCCTACATTGATAATGATGGTGAAGTCATAGTCACCTTTCAAGAAAAAATTGGAGTTTACGCGATTTTTAATCAGGATAAAATTCTGCAATTTGTTGGCTATTCTCGTGATATTTATCTAAGTTTAAAACAGCATTTAGTCCGTCAACCTGAAAATTGTTATTGGGTAAAGGTACAAACTATAGAACGTCCTAATCGAACAATTTTGGCAGCTATTGAAAATGCTTGGATTACGGAAAATGCTAATCCTGATATTGCGAACATCGAAAATAAACAAAAATGGAATAATCCTATAGATGTGAAAGAATTAATGACACCAGAAGAACAAAATAATTATCAAAATATCGCTATTGATGAATTCGGAAAAAGCAAGGTTTTAAAAAATGTGGCGCGGCGGGTTGAACAAGAAATTTTAGAAGTTCTCAAAGCCCGGGGAGTCAATACTCAAATCCGCTTTAATCCAAAATTAAAAGAAACAGGATTATTAGATTTAAAATGAATATGATAAGTTACACAAATATTACAGTTTGTGATAAATGAATCATTTAAACCTTCATGTAGTTTACTATTTGGTGTGAGTAAGTATCAAATTCATCAAACTATCTAAAATCCGCTCTTGTGATAAAGGCATCATTTCCTTCCCATACAGCATTTCCTGTACCATCATATAACCCACCAACGAACCAAAAAATATTTGCGTGATTTTAAGTAAGATGCAAATTAGTTAGTTGTCAGTTGTTCGACTATAGATTTGCGAAATTCAAGAAAAGATAATAGGACTTACGCACGCTCACTAATTTACCATGACGACACTTCAACTCATCCTGCATTAACGTCAAACACTCCATAATTGATACAGTTGTAATAAACCAAATCTTTCTGCGTGACTCCGGCTACTGGAGTTTACTTCTAGTCAATTCAATACTAATTTTGCCGCTAAAATCAGGAATAGGTGCAGCGGGTTTACTGAGAATAACTTGTACTTGATTAATGCTATCCCTGTCCTCTAAAATACCATCAGCGATCGCACCAGCTAGTCTTTCCACCAATGCAAACTTTGAGGTTTTTAGCAAATTTTGCACTAAGCTAATTATGTGCCGATAATCTATAGTATCTTCAATATTATCTGTTTTGGCAGGTTTAGAAAGATCCAACCATAATTTAACATCTACCTCAAACCATTGTCCTAATGCTTGTTCTTCTGGTAAAAATCCGGTATAACCATAGCCACGAATTCCTGTTAAATGAATACAGTCCATAATCTCTAATCAATGCAACTTACTTTTAATAATCTTAATCTTCTTTGGTCTTATGTATTAACAGAAACCCTCAAACGCTTGGGTTTAAATTGCGCTGTTATCTGTCCTGGTTCTCGTTCTACACCATTAACGATCGCTTTTGTCCAACAAATACCAGATATTGAAGCTATTCCCATTTTAGATGAACGTTCAGCGGCTTTTTTTGCCCTGGGACAAGCCAAAGTAACGGGAAAACCTGTAGTATTAGTTTGTACATCGGGAACTGCGGGAGCAAATTTTTATCCAGCGGTAATTGAAGCTAGGGAAAGTCGCGTCCCTTTGTTAATATTAACCACCGATAGACCAGCAGAATTACGAAATTGTCATTCTGGACAAACTATTGACCAAGTGAAATTATACGGTAATTATCCCAATTGGCAAGGGGAATTAGCTACACCTTCTCTAGATGTAGGAATGTTAGATTATCTCCGACAAACGGTAATTTATGCTTGGGAACGTTGTCAATTTCCCAATTCTGGCGCAGTCCATTTAAATATACCTTTCCGTGACCCTCTCGCGCCCATTCCCGACGGTACAGAGTTTACCTTAGATGTGGAAGATTTCTTTGCGGGAATAGTTTCCACCCCATTACCAATTACCAGTTACCAATTACCAATTACTAATTACCAAAAAGGGATTATTATCGCTGGTGTAGCCCAACCACAAGCCCCGGAAGACTATTGTAGAGCGATCGCACATCTAAGTCAAACTCTCCAATGGCCTGTTTTAGCGGAAGGAGTTTCCCCCGTTAGAAATTACGCAGACTTAAATCCTTATATAATTTCCACCTACGATATTATTCTCAGGAATCAAAACCTTGCCCAAGAATTAACCCCAGAAGTAGTTATCCAAATTGGCGAAATGCCCACAAGCAAAGAATTACGTAATTGGTTAACCAATGCTAACCCACAACGTTTTGTCATTGATAATTGTGATCAAAATTTAGATCCTTTACATGGAAAAACCACCCATTTAAGAATTTCAGTCACAGAAATTGGTAAGTTGGAAATTGGAAACTTAGCAGAAAATGAATATTTACAAAAATGGTCTACAGCAGAAAAGCAAGTGAGAAAAAATATTGATGATGATTTAGAAAATGTAGATGAATTAATCGAGAGTAAAGTTGCTTGGTTAATTTCCCAAATTTTGCCACCACAAACACCCCTATTTATTGCGAATAGTATGCCAGTGCGAGATGTAGAATTTTTCTGGAAACCCAATAATTTAAGAATTAAACCCTATTTTAACCGAGGCGCGAATGGGATTGATGGTACACTTTCCACTGCTTTAGGAATAGCACATCATCAGCAAAGTAGCGTGATGTTAACAGGAGATTTATCTTTATTACATGATACCAACGGTTTTTTGATTAGCAATAAATTTATTGGACATTTAACAATTATCCTAATTAATAACAACGGTGGAGGAATATTTGAAATGTTACCCATTGCTAAATTTAATCCACCTTTTGAAGAGTTTTTTGCCACACCCCAAAATATTGATTTCTCTAAGTTATGCGCGACTTACAATGTACAACATAAATTAATTAATTCTTGGGAAGAATTAGCAAATAGATTAAAGTATTTACCAAAGACAGGAATTAGAGTTTTAGAAGTCAAAACAAATAGGAAAAGAGATGTGATGTGGAGAAAAGAAAATTTAACAAAATTTGGTAATTGGTAATTGGTAAAGAGAAATTATTATTACTCCCCTTGCCTCTTGCCTCTTGCCTGTTTTCCATAATTTTTCCCCAAGTGCCACAGATAAAGATTAAACTAAAAAGTCTTGTACAGTAAAACCTGTCAACCAAAATCAAGTAATTATGTCCAAGGTTCTTGTTTCCGACCCCATTGATCAAGTTGGTATTGATATTCTTTCCCAAGTAGCTACAGTTGATGTCAAAACCAGCCTCAAACCAGATGAACTCAAAGCCATTATTGGCGAGTATGACGCGCTGATGATCCGTTCAGGAACTCGCGTTACTCAAGAAATTATAGAAGCCGGTACAAAATTAAAAATTATTGGCCGTGCCGGTGTGGGAGTGGATAACGTTGATGTTCCCGCAGCTACTCGCAAAGGGATTGTCGTCGTCAATTCGCCAGAAGGTAATACCATTGCCGCAGCTGAACACGCTTTAGCCATGATTTTGTCCTTATCTCGTCATATTCCTGATGCTAATGCCTCAGTCAAACGTGGTGAATGGGACAGGAAAAGTTATGTTGGTTCGGAAGTATACAAAAAAACCCTCGGCGTTGTCGGGTTAGGAAAAATTGGTTCTCATGTTGCTAATGTCGCTAAGGCTATGGGGATGAAACTCCTCGCCTATGATCCATTTATCTCCACAGAACGAGCCGAACAACTGGGTTGTCAACTGGTAGACTTAAATTTACTATTCCAGCAAGCCGACTATATCACCTTACACATTCCCAAAACCACAGAAACTGCCAACTTAATCAACGCGAAAACTTTGGCGTTAATGAAACCCACTACCCGGATTATTAACTGCGCTCGTGGTGGCATTATTGATGAAGCGGCTTTAGCAGTGGCAATCAGAGATGGTGTAATTGCTGGGGCTGCATTAGATGTGTTCGATTCCGAACCATTAGGTGCATCTGACTTACTAGGCTTGGGTAAAGAAGTTGTCCTTACTCCTCACCTCGGTGCTTCTACGGCTGAAGCCCAAGTTAATGTCGCCATAGATGTGGCTGAACAAATTCGGGATGTGTTATTAGGACTACCCGCCCGTTCCGCTGTGAATATTCCGGGACTAGGACCCGATATTCTGGAAGAACTCAAGCCTTACATGGAATTAGCGGAAACCCTGGGTAACTTAGTTGGTCAACTCACCGGCGGCAGAGTTGAAACACTTAATGTTACACTACAAGGAGAACTGGCAACTAATAAAAGTCAACCTTTGGTAATAGCTGCCCTCAAAGGACTACTTTACCAAGCCCTGCGGGAGCGGGTAAATTATGTCAACGCTACCATAGAAGCCAAAGAACGGGGGATTCGAGTCATTGAAACAAGGGACGCTTCAGCACGGAATTATGCTGGTTCGTTGCATCTCCAAGCCACAGGGACTCTAGGCACACATTCTGTTACAGGGGCTTTATTAGGTGATAAGGAAATTCACTTAACAGATGTTGACGGTTTCCCCATTAACGTTCCCCCCAGCAAATATATGCTGTTTACTCGACACCGTGATATGCCCGGTATTATTGGTAAACTGGGTTCTCTACTGGGTAGCTTTAATGTCAATATTGCCAGTATGCAGGTAGGTCGGAAAATCGTTCGTGGTGATGCTGTTATGGCTCTCAGTATTGATGATCCTTTACCTGATGGCATTTTAGCGGAAATTAAAAAAGTGGAAGGTATTCGGGACGCTTATACAGTCACACTTTAATTCTGGACTAGGGTTTTTGTGATTGATTTGATGGGGATGATGTCTGAACTGTGATTTTTGTGATTGATTTGATAAAGATGATTCAATCATTGGATTGTCTTTGATCATCATAAATAACAATGATAGTTTAATTTGATATTTATCCAAATCATCCCCATCATCAAAATCTTCAAAATCATAGTTTATTTTTCTCCATTACCAATCTAAAATCTAAAATTCTATGGCAAATACCTGGTGGGAATTAAATATTTTATCTGAACCAGATTTAGAAGAAACTATATTTTGGCGGTTAGAAAACTTTGGCTGTCGTGGTACAGCAGTAGAAATTAAGGGCAATGTCTCATTTGTTAAGGCTTATTTACCCACCTTTAAAGTACAACTGCTAGATTTGGCTGCTTTATCGCTATGGCTGCGTCAAGATGCCCTGTGTGTAGGACTCACAGCACCCGTGCTGCATTGGGGCTTAATTGACGAAGAAGACTGGTCTAGTAGCTGGAAACAACATTGGCAACCGGAAGAAATAGGCGATCGCTTTCTCATTAACCCCGCTTGGCTACCTCTACCCGAATCCCTAGACCGATTAGTAATTCGCCTTGATCCAGGCGTAGCCTTTGGTACAGGTAATCACGCCACCACTCAACTATGTTTAGAATCCCTAGAAATGCGCTTCGGTGAAATTCCCCAATCCTTCCTAGACACTGAAGAACCAAGAAAACCTTTAATTATCGCCGATATTGGTTGTGGTTCAGGTATTCTAGGCGTTGGGGCAATATTATTAGGTGCTGGTAAAGTCTATGCCGTTGATAACGATCCTTTAGCCGTAAAATCTACTTTTAGTAATCGCACTCTTAATCAGATCCGTCCAGATTCTTTAATCCCTCTTGAGGGTAGTGTAGACATAGTCCGAAAAATAATTGATCAACCTGTAGACGGGATTGTTTGCAATATTTTAGCAGATGTAATCATCGAATTACTCCCAGAAATGACCGCCATTACCAAACCTAGCACTTGGGGTATATTCAGTGGTATTTTACTAGAACAATCTAAAGCCGTTGCTGATGCTTTAGAACAAAATGGTTGGATTGTAGCTACCCTCTGGAAAAGAAAAGAATGGTGTTGTTTAAATGTCCGTCGTTCTTAATTATAATTTATGGATTTTCTCCTATTGGATATCACCAAAAGTAATGGTAATTAAAATCAGCTGAGATTAACAAATATTGATAAAATCTAAGAGGGCGTTTGAACAGTATTAGATGAAACCGATAATCTCCAGAAACCTAACCCCCCTTCCCCCCTTCCCTAGGTTAGCGCAGCGTGCCGAAGGCTGGGAATGGGGGTTTCAAAGCCTCTCCCCGATGCGGGGAGAGGTTTGGAGAGGGGTTTATTTATACATTAAAAACTTTTCAAACATCCTCTAAATATCAATCCCTAACCAGCACTAATTTTCAATATGAACGACTTCATTGAAAACTACAATCCCAACAGCGTAGCCGAAAAAAATGGCAACTTCATGGGATTACCATTTAATTACGATTCAGCCAATTTAATTATCTTCCCCATACCTTGGGAAGTCACAGTTTCTTATCGTGCAGGAACGGCGAACGGACCACAGCGGATTTTAGATGCCTCACTGCAAATAGATTTATTTGATTTTGATCATCCTGACGGTTGGAAACAGGGAATATTTATGGTAGAAATTCCCCAGGAAATGATCGAAAAAAATAACTATTATCGTCAACAAGCAGCCAGAATTATTGAACGTCAAGCCGAAGGTAAATCCCTCACAGACTCACCAGATTTAACTCCTGTTCTAGAAGCAATTAACCAAGCTGGGGAACAGGTAAATCATTGGTTGTTTACCCAATCACAAGCAGCACTAAATCAAGGTAAACGAGTTGCTGTCATTGGTGGTGATCACAGTTCACCATTAGGCTACTTTCAAGCTTTAGCTAATCAATATGATGACTGGGGAATTTTACATATTGATGCCCATGCAGACCTACGTAATGCCTATGAGGGATTTGAATTTTCTCATGCGTCTATTATGTTTAATGCCATAAAAATACCGCAAATTTCTAAATTAGTCCAAGTAGGTGTACGAGATATTTGTCATGATGAAGTACAAATAATTAATCAATCAAATAATCGCATTATTGGTTATTATGATTCAGCAATTAAACAACAACTATATGCTGGTAAGACTTGGTTGGATTTATGTCGAGAAATAATCAGTCATTTACCAGAAAAAGTTTATATTAGCTACGACATTGATGGTTTAGACCCTAAACTTTGCCCCAACACAGGTACTCCTGTCCCTGGAGGACTGGAATTAGAACAAGTTTATTGTCTATTCCGCGAACTGGTAAATAGTGGTAGAAAAATTATTGGTTTTGATGTTTGTGAAGTTGGTGATGCTGAATGGGATGGTAATGTCGGTGCGCGAACAGTTTACAAGATAGCAAATTTATTAGATCTATCTCAGAAATAGGGAATGGAGAATAGGGAATAGGAGTAATAATAATTTTCCTTTTACCAACAACCAATGACCAATGACCAATGACCAATCATCAATGACCCTTCGCCATTTTGGCATTTTGGCATGATAAATGATTTCCTATCAGGTTTTATGAAATTTGCATACATACTATAGGAAGATGCTGAAAATAGATCATATAGGTTAAATTAATTCGGGATGTTGTTATGCACTGGATTTAAGTCAAGGTTTGGTTGTCAACCAAACCTTTTTTATTGCCCCTTTTCTCCCAGTCGAATATGTAATAAAAAATATACCCATTCTCAATTATATTAATCAACAATAAACAAGATCCCCTACTTCTCCAAGAAGTAGGGGATTTTAGCGAAGTTTTAAGTTTTACCCTAGTACCGCAAGGCGTTCGTCAAAAGTCAAAAGTCAAAACGAATATACAATGAACTTTCCAGTAGTTTGGAATGGTCTATTTATTTCCGCCGACCTGTACTAGTATACTGGCAAAATTGCACTAAGTTTGTCAGAATTTATCATGGATGATTTTCAGGACTTACGCAACTGGCACATTGGTAGGGTGCGTCAAACTGCATAAATGCTACAAACAAATTGTTGATATCTGACGCACTCTACAACAGATGTTTAGTGTGACACTTGCGTAAGTCCTAATTTTGAACAACATCAAATTACCAGTGCTAGTAATCGTCAGATGATCAATAAACCCCGCAAACGCATACCAAAAGCTACTAGGCTGAATCAGCCTCCTCCAGGTGTAACGAAGAAGAATGTTAAAAAATCACCCAAACGTTCTCAACGGCGTAGTTGGTTATGGTCTACGTTGGCGCTGAGTCTGTTGTTAAGCAGCGCTAGTGTTTAATTATTGATCAAACGGTAAATGTAGAACCAAATTTGCAAGTTTATCAAGTTAAACCGAGTCAGTTAGTGGCTAATTCTATTTATTTGGAAGCAATTAATTTCCAAAAACCTGCCGTTAATGAATTTGCTTTTCAACAGTCTCTGTTATTAGCCAGAAATGGACTTTGGACTCCTGCTTTTACATGGTTGAAATCTTTAGAAAAACAGCGTAAACAGCCTTTTTCAGAGGCAGCACGGGCGCAAATAGATGTCATCCGGTTACATTCGGAATTTACAAGAACGCAGGCTGAAAAAAATTGGGCGAGTCCTCATCAACAAGTGACAGCAGATATTATTGATGGTCGTTGGGAAAAGGCTTTACAGGTATTGGAAAAATCATCTGATAATGGTCAAGAAATTACTAATTTATTACAAACTGATAAGGGGAGGATTTGGAATCGGTCTGCGGTAGCGTTGCGACTTAATCCTAATCGTCGCGCTGTTTTGGCTTGGGTAGCGTTAATTTTCAAGGTGCAACGGGGGGAAGAACGAGCTAATGCTTGGTTGCAAGCACAACCGAATATTAATGCGGAAACACTTAACTATATTCAAGATATTTTAACTCAACTTGATGATGATAAAATCAATTCCCATAAAAGTCGAATTATCGGCACTGTGACACAAGTTAGTCGCATTAATGAGGAGGATTGGTTGCCAATATCTCTGCAAACTGATTTACAAATTACTAATAATCAAGTTTGGTATCAGGTGGAAGTTAGTGCCTTTCATGATGGTACAAGTTGGTTAAGTTATCCGTTTGCTAATTTTGACCAATTGCAAAATCAACCTCGAAAATTTTGGCGCAAATTTCTGGGGATTAGTTCTGACCCCAGTATGCAGGTTATTGTCTGGAAACCTAATGGAGAACAGGAGGTTACTAGAACTAATATTAAGGCTGTACAAGTGAGGGGGCAGGGTTTACGGTTGTTAATGTTGGGTTCTGCGTTGCCCGAAAGTCAGGTTAATTCTTTTCAACCCCGACCTTTAGCTCTGACTGTGGATGCGTTAACATGGGTAGAAACGTCTCCGGTAACTGTGAAGGATTTATATCAACAAAAACCTCAGTTGGTAGAGTCCATGCTGCCAGTTTTATGGAAAAAATTACAACAGTCGGGTGATCTAACTTCTGGTGTGATTCCTGATTTTCAGGAAATGTGGGAAAAAATGGCTGATTGGCCTGTTCAATTAGCTGATTTGACGAATGATCAACAGCAGGAGATTGTCGTGACTATTTCTGATTCTGCTATAGCATCTTTAAATCAGTATGGTAACAATTCCAAATTAGCAGATAATCAAAAACGTCCCCGGACTCTGATCTTTTCGGCGGATAGTAATATCATTTATAGTGATTTTGCCCGTGCAAACCAGCAAACGCTAATTGCGATCGCTCAACTTACTGATGATCAATCTCTAGCGTTACTGGTAGAAAATAGGCAGGGATATAGTTTGGAACGTTGGTCACAAACTAATCAGCGATTTGAATAGTTACCACAACTGGTAATTTATTCTTCGTCGCTAGGAGCTTCCACTTGTTCGCTTTTGAGATTTTGCAATTGCTCTAAAAGGGAATCTACCTCCGCTTGCAAGTTCATAAATTTGACCTGCTGATCGTCTCGATAGTACGCCTTCGTTAACTTCTTAACTAAGTTAGCGTGGGATTCACATTCGGAAACACTGGATGACATAGTAGACATAGTTGTTGGCATTAGAAATTTAACTCACACCATTTAGAGATAGTATAATATACTTATCTTAATCTTTGTTAAGACATTATATAGTTTTTATCATAGGGATATCGGGTAAGTGGGAAACAAGCGTGGCTTTAGCCCTGAGAGGGAAGCGACACGGGCGGTTAAAACCGCCTTGAATATTTTTTCATTATTACGGTGTTCCGCAACTAACATATAGACTTGAAAAGTGGGATACTTATTCAAAAGCATTCCCAATTGTAAATCCTTAATTAAGAAATTTTTAATCCTGTGACTTTGAGCCTGTCTGCTGCTAAATCTCATTGCCAACCGTGGCCAGGGCTGATAGAAGCCTATCGTCAATACTTGCCTGTTAGTGAAAAAACCCCTGTGGTGACTTTGCTCGAGGGTAACACACCTTTGATTCCCGTGCCAGCGATCGCCGAACGTATTGGCAGACAGGTGAAGGTGTATGTTAAATATGATGGACTTAACCCTACTGGTAGCTTCAAAGACCGGGGGATGACAATGGCAATTTCTAAAGCAGCAGAAGCAGGTGCTAAGGCTGTGATTTGTGCCAGCACTGGTAATACTTCTGCCGCTGCCGCTGCCTATGCTAGACGGGGAGGAATGAAACCCTTTGTGCTGATTCCCGATGGCTATGTGGCCTTAGGTAAGTTGGCACAGGCGCTACTTTATGGCGCAGAGGTGTTAGCTATTAAAGGCAATTTTGACCGCGCTCTGGAAATTGTCCGGGAAGTGGCAGATAGTTATCCTATTACTTTGGTAAATTCTGTCAACCCCTACCGCTTAGAAGGACAAAAAACCGGAGCTTTTGAGGTTGTTGATGCTTTGGGTGATGCTCCCGATTGGTTATGTATTCCGGTGGGGAATGCGGGTAATATCACAGCATATTGGATGGGTTTTTGTCAATATCATCAAGATGGTAAATGCGATCGCTTACCGAAAATGATGGGTTTTCAAGCCGCTGGCGCTGCACCTTTGGTGAATGGTCAACCGGTAGCACATCCTGAAACCATAGCTACAGCCATTAGAATTGGGAATCCCGCTAGTTGGGATAAAGCCATTGCGGCGCAAACAGCCAGTCAGGGAAGATTCCGGTCTGTGACTGATGAGGAAATTCTCGATGCTTACCGACTTTTAGCATCATCAGAAGGGATTTTCTGTGAACCGGCTAGTGCGGCTTCTGTGGCTGGTTTGTTACAGGTAAAGGACGAAGTTCCCACTGGTGCAACGGTTGTTTGTGTCTTAACTGGTAATGGTTTGAAAGATCCAGATACGGCTATTAAACACAGTCATGCTCAATTCAAACAGGGCATTGATGCTGATATTAAGGCTGTGGCGGCGGCGATGGGATTTGAATAAGTAGTCAGTCCTATATAAAAGGTGATTGTAGGCGATATTTCATTGGTTTGGCTGAACAAATCTGCCCGGAACTTAAGTTCCGGTCTCAAAGCTAAAGTGCGTTAAAACGCACTCTAGTTAATTCGAGATAAAAAATTATCCTTTGTATGCTGAAATAGTCGGTTTTAACCGACTTTAGCTTTTAGACAGGGAATTTATTCCCTGGCTGACGGGTTTTAATCGCTGTTTCAAGTTTTAGTCCCCTTGCGGGGATTATGTAGATTGAAACGCACTATTGATAGTGGCAGAATTTCAGTTCCTAACCGGTTTCAGTCCCCTTGCGGGGATTATGTAAGTTGAAACCATAGCTATTAAAAATTTACTTAACCACTATATAGTTTCAGTCCCCTTGCGGGGATTATGTAAGTTGAAACCTAATAAATCAGAACCATCAGAAGGGTATTATTTGTTTCAGTCCCCTTGCGGGGATTATGTAAGTTGAAACGAATCGAAAATTATCAAATCCGATTCGTCATCGCCGGTTTCAGTCCCCTTGCGGGGATTATGTAAGTTGAAACTCTATAGGAAGTAGTGGGAATAGTTACCAAAATATTGTTTCAGTCCCCTTGCGGGGATTATGTAAGTTGAAACCTTCTAGTGACCCTAGCCAAGCGATAAAGTGATCGAGGTGTTTCAGTCCCCTTGCGGGGATTATGTAAGTTGAAACTTAGTTAACTTGGCGAGCGCTTGACGGAAAACTGTTTCAGTCCCCTTGCGGGGATTATGTAAGTTGAAACTCTTGCTAACTGTTTTAATTGCGCTATCCTTTGGCTTGTTTCAGTCCCCTTGCGGGGATTATGTAAGTTGAAACATCGCTTGGCTGTCATCGCTAGAAGAGGCGGATCGAGAGTTTCAGTCCCCTTGCGGGGATTATGTAAGTTGAAACGCTGATATCCCCCACAAACAGAATATGTCTTGTGATTTTGTTTCAGTCCCCTTGCGGGGATTATGTAAGTTGAAACGCAGACTAAGAGCATCCCCAAAATTAGCAATTATAGGTTTCAGTCCCCTTGCGGGGATTATGTAAGTTGAAACCCTGATTTATTAACCTATGGGAAGAGATATTTTGTTTCAGTCCCCTTGCGGGGATTATGTAAGTTGAAACTCGATTTGACCTTTGCGAACATCGGCAAAGGACAGTTTCAGTCCCCTTGCGGGGATTATGTAAGTTGAAACCTTGTAGTAAATCATTTAGTATTTAAAAGCCAAAAATACGTTTCAGTTCCCTTGCGGGGATTATGTAAGTTGAAACCCAAAGCTTATCTAATATACATAAGGATTTTGGGAATGTTTCAGTCCCCTTGCGGGGATTATGTAAGTTGAAACATTGCATTTTTGAAAGTTGAATGTCGGAAACGTCGGAGTTTCAGTCCCCTTGCGGGGATTATGTAAGTTGAAACTTTTTTCTTAGATTATAAAGCTATAGTTTCGTTAGGTTTCAGTCCCCTTGCGGGGATTATGTAAGTTGAAACACAACTTACTGCGCTTCTTATTGCTAATCTTTTGACGTTTCAGTCCCCTTGCGGGGATTATGTAAGTTGAAACCTAAAGCATTGTCTTGTAAACGGACAAATTGCAAAAGGTTTCAGTCCCCTTGCGGGGATTATGTAAGTTGAAACATAACCCAGATAAAATTAAGGAATTATCTGGAAGGGTTTCAGTCCCCTTGCGGGGATTATGTAAGTTGAAACTAAGAGCAGATATCCTAACTTGTTAGCAGATATGCTGTTTCAGTCCCCTTGCGGGGATTATGTAAGTTGAAACATGAACTGATTCATGAAGTTAGGGAAGTAGTTGGTGTTTCAGTCCCCTTGCGGGGATTATGTAAGTTGAAACATAGTTATCCGTGAGCGATACTTGACTGATTGCCTGTTTCAGTCCCCTTGCGGGGATTATGTAAGTTGAAACGATATCAATGATATTTACGTAGATATCAATGATATTGTTTCAGTCCCCTTGCGGGGATTATGTAAGTTGAAACTTCAAAATCAGAGATTAGTTAAATCTGAGAATGAGTTTCAGTCCCCTTGCGGGGATTATGTAAGTTGAAACATTGTAATGATAAAAATAGAGTGCAAAAAACGTAGGAGTTTCAGTCCCCTTGCGGGGATTATGTAAGTTGAAACTTTGGCGATCGCTCTTAGGGAGAAATTGGTGATGTTTCAGTCCCCTTGCGGGGATTATGTAAGTTGAAACAATATGCCCGCAGAAGAACAAGAGCGATTTGCGATCGGTTTCAGTCCCCTTGCGGGGATTATGTAAGTTGAAACATGAACTATGAAATCAAGGTAAATATTCAAATGGATATGTTTCAGTCCCCTTGCGGGGATTATGTAAGTTGAAACACTTCTTTCTGAAAACAGCTACAACAGTCTAATAGCGTGTTTCAGTCCCCTTGCGGGGATTATGTAAGTTGAAACCCCGCCCTCTGAAACATAGTCTGAGAACAGACTATAGACGGGATTTTGGCGGACCTCATTTAAAACCTCATTTCAGGCTTCGGGTCAACAGCCAAATCAAACTGATGAAGTGCTGAAAGTATTTAATTATCAAGGTTCTTGCGATTTGGCGGACCCCCAGGGTTTTTGACCCCGCTTTAGGTTTGCCAAAAATCGGGCTAATGTGTTCATCATATAATAATTGCTTTTTTCTGTCTAGGTAAAAAATAGTCAGCCATACAAAACTTAACTAAGGTTGAGAAAGTCCGAAAACACGCCATTTTTCCCGACTGAGAAAAAAGCCAATGCCATTTTGATTAGTACAAGTTAAACCAGTTTTTTGGGAAACACACTTAAAACCGCCATTGTTCCAAGTCTGTCCATAAGCTAAAACAGTTTTATTCTTATCAGCGACAGTATCACTAATACACAAAATTTCTGGTCTAGCATCAGCAGGTAACAAAAAACCCCTTCCCCAATCAAACCCGCAATATCCAGAATAAGGTTGAGGCGGTTTGGGTTTCAGTGAAGAATTGATTTCACATCTTAAACTGTTTATTTCTCCTGGCATTAGCTCACAAAACATATTACCACTAGGGGATTGAAAACCCTTTGGTGCAGCAATACTGACCTGTGGCAATATTGTCACCATGCTGGTAATGACAAAGATAATTGGTTTGATCAATTGTTTGTACATAATGTGATATTACCTGAAACGATAATTAAAAGTATATTCGCGGGATAATTGATTTACGCCTCTAGATACCTGTGCTTTGACCTTACTTTTTTAATATGCAAAGTAGTACACAACAGCGTAAATCAACTACCTCCACTCTCAATCAGCAATCTATAAAATAGCAAAAAAGCTAGATTAATCAGCTTCTTGACTAAGAGATACTTTCATCATTCCGGGGAGAAAGAGGACAGCAATTAACATCATTCAAACAAACTTTACCCCACTGTAAAGCCCAACGTACCAAAGCCACACGGTTATCAGTTTTCGTCTTGGTGAGAATGTTGCTAATGTGGTTATCAACTGTACGTTTACTAATTTCCAGTTTGACTGCAATTTCTTGGTTAGTTAAGCCGGTAGCCACTAAGTCTATAATTTGCAGTTCTCTGTCTGACAGACTAACACGGGTCCCAGACTCACTAGTAGCCATGACTTATTATTCCTCCCTTGGTATATGTACTCAAGTCTTATTCCTCATTCTAGAAGATTCTTTCCGAGGTAGATAGTTTTAAATGTTGCTAATAATACTAATATCAAGATTTTCTTTTGATTTTAGGTTTGTAGTCCGACTTGTTACAGATAATAGGTATTGATTTTAACTAGGATGAATAAAAAAGCTTTATTCAAGTGCATACTGCGATAGTGTCAAACTAGATTTAGATTATGCCCCATCGAAAATCAAAAATGAAATGAGTAATCCCTCTATTTTATGTCTTGGTGAAGTCTTATTTGACTGTTTAGCTGATCAATTGGGACTTAAGCTAGAAGAAGTGCAATCATGGACTCCCTATCCCGGAGGTGCGCCGGCGAATGTGGCTTGTGCTTTGGTAAAATTGGGAACTTCAGCCGGTTTTATAGGGGCTGTGGGTGAGGATGAACCAGGGAATGCACTGATAAAATTATTGGAAGACCTTGGTGTAGATACAACTGGTGTCCAAGGTCATTCTACAGCGCCAACGAGACAAGTATATGTGGTTAGGGATTTGGCAGGCGATCGCACTTTTGCTGGTTTTGGTAAATATGATACCTCAGAATTTGCTGATACCCGCCTCGAAGCTGCAAAGTTACCAACTGCGCTCTTTAATGAAGCTGACTTTTTGGTGGTGGGAACTTTAGAACTAGCCTATCCTGAAAGTGAAAAAGCTGTTTTGCGAGCTTTGGAGTTAGCAGAACAATATGACCTGAAAATCATTCTTGATGTCAATTGGCGACCAGTATTTTGGCAAGATGAAAAAACAGCTAAGACCAAAATCCTCTCATTGGTAAAGCGATGCGACTTTCTCAAATTAACCAAAGAAGAAGCGCAATGGTTATTTGACACTACAGATCCCGGAGCAATTACTTATAGGCTCAATTCTTTGGAAGGGGTTTTGGTGACAGACGGTGAACATGGTTGTGCCTATTGTTTAGGGGAAAATGAAGGTAAAATGCCGGCGTTTTCCATGTCTGTGGTAGATACAACCGGTGCTGGAGATAGTTTCTTGGCTGGGTTTATCCATCAATTGCAACAATTGGGGATTCACAGCCTCAAAGATGCAGATACAGCCAAAAGGATTATCACCTATGCCAGTGCTGTGGGAGCATTAACTACTATTAAACCAGGTGCGATCGCTTCCCAACCCACTGCGGCTGAAGTTGATGCTTTTCTCGCTTCCCATCAACTTTAAGCAATAGCAACTTTAACGGGAATATCAGTGATAATTAGCTGATATTCCTGACTAGAAAATGGATGAAAATCATCATCCCATTCCGCTGTTATATTGCACAGTAATCGTAACTGACGTGGTGCTGAAACTGGGTTAACACGCTCAACTCGTACTTTTATCGGTTTTTTATGATTATTTAGTTTAAAAACATCATCTACAATATACCGAGGACAATAACCAACAATATAATGATCTTCTGTACATAAAAGTAATGCACGATCATCATAGGGATTTTGAAATTCATTTGCTAAATACAAAATTTCTTGATTTTGTAATTGATTAATTCTTTCGGTGGCAGATGGGGGAAGATGTCGCAAACCATGAGCAAAAAAATGGATATAGTATAAACCATTTTCATCTGGTTCTGGACAGGGAAAAACTTCATAATGATCTGTTACCTTACGTCCTCCAGAACGAGAAAGAATAGCAATTGGATCATCTTCATTTTCAGGAATGTTGAGCCATTTAATATAATCTTTGTAATCTGGTCGAGAACTTTGCATCACTCGGTTATAAAACAATGGAAATAACTCAGTTGATGTGTAAACTTTGTTCAAATCTGGAAACGAATATACTAAATTAAAATCATATTTATCTTGAGCTTCTTTAGCTCCTTGGGTATATCCAAAAGTATACATTTTTCCATCAAATGTTAATCTTCCTACAGGAGACCAACTGCGACTTGTTGGATCTTGCCAAGCCAAAAAAAGAGTTTTCATAGATAACAAATTCACTGTAAATTTAGCAATTCATTTTGATTTAATTCCAGGATTTTTTGTACAAATTCGATGGCTGTCGGTGATATTCGATTATCTGGAATACACATCATAATTTTTAAAATATCATTACTGCTAATCTTTGCCAATCTATCAAGCCAAATTTTTGTAGTATTTGGATAACGACTTTTCACTTCACAAAAAACATCAAAGTTTCTGAGGCGTTGTGTATTATCAACTGGAGAATAAAATACAGAATAGCATTTTTTGGCATAGGCTTCAACACTAAAACCCTGATCTTTTGTGGTTAATCTTTGTTTTCGTTTGAAGTCAGACTCATTTCTGCCAAGGCTAGAACCATGATCATAAGTTGGTGATAAGTAAATTTGATGTTTAACACTTATAAATGCCCAGTTGTCATGGTGTCGATCACTATTACCTATCCATGTATCTAAAAGCAAGTATCCAATAAAAGTATCAATGGCTGTATGAATGCCTTCTGGTGGTATCCATTCTATGGGCAAATTAAGCAAAGTAGCCTCAATGGCACTGAAGACATTATCAATTGTGTGTTGGGAATGATCTTTTGGATGTTGTGGATAGTCAGGTAATCTTTGAGTGAGAATTTCCCTACCAGTAATGAGAGTACCGTTTTTCCATTGTCCTTGTAAAAATGAGGGTGAAACAGTACCTTTTTCTCCCTTATATATAGCTAATTCCTGTTCAGCATGGGGCAATCCAAGTAATTTACACAATTGGGCAGCAATTTTCTCAGCCCAATCTTCTCCAGTATTTAGTCTAGCTTTCTTGAATAGACAACAACCTAAATATGGATGACGAAACCAAAATTTTTCTTTTGTACCCAAATCCTCAATATCCTGAGAGGCATCTAGGGGAACTTCAATGATGGGAAACGGATCTGACATGACTTATCAAAACGGAAAACATATACTATGGTACTAAGTACAGGACAAAAAATTGAGAGAGAGAAGAAAGTCGTCATATTTCAAATCTAAATCAGTAACAAGAGAACGCAGATAATCTAAACCGTAACGAAAAACACTTTTAGCAAAACGTCCATGTTTCTTGATTTTGATAGGTTGGTGTTGATGCAACCATTCTCCAGTCTTGACAGCCCAACACATAGCTAATGACAGTAAAGCTAAGAGCTTACTCAATCGGTTAGAATCAATAAAATGTGTAGATTCCAAGCAAAAACCACGAGTTTTAAACATACCGAACAAAGTTTCAATCCCCCAACGACGGCCATAGTCAGCAATTATGGTTTGGGGAGAAGTATCAGAAATCACGATTAATAACTTGCCATCATCAAGACGTAAACCAGCTACATAAACTGAACGACCCCAGACCCAACGACGAGTAGATAAAACCTGAGATTCACCCGCAGCCAGATGAGCAAAAATGACGCTACCTGGAAGAGTCTTTTCTGTATCACTAATTAAATCAGTGTGACGAATCCTGATTCGGAATGGAATATTTGGTTCAAGCAGTAAATAACTTAACCATTCTGCCCCCACGAATTCTCTGTCAGCACTGATATAGTCAACTTGTGCATCTGGGAACAGTTGTCCAAATCGGTCAAGTAAATCCATTCGTTCATCCGTGTTGGAGTTACCTTTCTTCTCCAATATCTGCCAAACTAGGGGGTAAGCGACACCATTATGTACTACTCCCAACATGAGGATATTTAACCATATTTGACCAAAACGCCATTCAGTCCGGTCAATACTTAACACCCAAGGCTGGGGAATGTTCATGATTTTTACAATCATTTTCGCTATGACTGCATAATCTATATCAAAATCTCGGAAAAATCTTTGCAACCGTTTGTAATTGGATTCGTTTTTAGCACAGTTGCGAAAACCAGTTGCTAATTCTACCAAGTTCACTGTCTTTACTCTTAATAAAGATATTAAAAATAACGCTAAAAAGCTTAGACGCGCTCCATGCCATTCCAAATGTGGTTTTAGTGTGTCTCGTAATAGGTTAATCTGGTTCATAGGGGTTTCTTTGATTGTGTGGTAACTTTCTATGAAACCCTTTCTCTGTTTCCTTTGCAAGCTTTTTCTCTATTTTTTGTCCTGTACAGAGACTATGGTAATCATCCCATCAACTCGCCTCAACCCCCAAACCAGTTCTAATCTTCTTGACAATAACTTCAGGTGGTTCAGAAACATCAACACAAATACAATTATCTGGCTCTTCAAGGTCATGAAACTGACTTTTGAGGAGCTTTTCGGTCATAAAGTGATTTTGTCGGGCTTTTAGCCTGTTTTCAATCACATCAAAAGACCCTTTCAGGTAAACTAGCTGAATGCAGCTATCAATCATCAGCATTTGACGATAACTAGTTTTGAGTGCTGAACAAGCCAAAACTACATTTTTATTTTCTTGTAGCCAATTTTTAATGGCTGCTTGTAAATCTTCTAACCAAAGCTTTCTATCAGCATCATTGAGGGGGATACCCAGCCGCATTTTTTCGATGTTTGTTGCTGTGTGGAAGTTGTCAGCGTCCCTAAGTTCCCAGTTTAGTGTTTCTGCTAAAAGTTTACCAATGGTAGTTTTACCAGCGCCAGAAACGCCCATTAAAAGAATAATCATTGAAAATCACGCTTTTAGTTTCCATCCCCTTGCGGGGAAGAGGTAATGTCAACCTTTCCCAGCCCCGTGTCGTCCAATGCCCACACGCATTCTTTTTTTCCCTTTTCTAAAAAATCTAAAAAAATTAGCGTAGCCAAATCTGTAAATTTTTCCAGAGGAATCCTCTCTTCATTTCCCACACTTATCCTAAATCTAAGAAGATAGCAAAACATTTGAATGGATTGCTCTACGTTTAGAAGGCAATTTATACCATAAGATTTATTATCATCGCCTTTTTCCTTGCCAGCATTTTGTCCCTGGTTTGATTCCACTCGCGGCTCAATGCCTAAATATTGACACCAATACCTTCTGGTATTAGTTGCAAAAATTCTATGAGTTTCAGCTAAGGATTTTTTTGTCGTGCAAAGCAATATTTTTTCTGCATAGAAATTAATATCACCCAGCATTATTTTTAAGTCGGGATTAGAGTTTTTTATTTCCCTAATCTTCACATCCACACTCTTAATATCTTTTCCTTCAAGATTAAGTGGAAACAGGCTTTTACCTAAACCGGATTGGATAAGCGCACTTCTCAGTCCTTCATACCGGACTTGTCTTTCAGATTTAGTAAATTTAGTCATTTTTTTTAACAAAATGTGGATTAAATTTTCAGTTTTGCTAAACCTAGATAACGAATACCTTCAGGAGATATATCAAAGCGACATGGTAAAACTTCTAAACCCAGATTAATCGCTTCCCGCAACAACTGACCATATACGGGATCTGTTGTATCTCCAGGTGCAAACTCTACACAATCACCTCGATTAATAAAATACAGCATTACCGACCGACTTGCGGGTAAAACTTCCATTAATTCCCGTAAATGCTTTTGTCCTCTGGTGGTTTCTGTATCGGGAAATAAGGCTAAAGTTCCCTGACACCAAGTTGTATTTTTTACTTCCAAATAAATTGGGCGTTGTTCAGCACTACCCGTCAAATAAAAATCTATCCGACTTTTGCGATCTTTTCCATAAACAACTTCACCTTTCACCTGTTCATATTCACCCAACTCTGGGAATAAATGTTTTTCTAAAGCTAATTTAATCACTCGATTAGGCAAAGCCGTATTTACACCCACCCAAGCTTTTTGATTATCATTAACTTGAATCAACTCTAATGTATAACCTAACTTGCGGTGAGGATTATCGCTTTTAGAAACTTGTACAGCACTACCAATGGTAGAAACTCCCGTCATTGGTCCGGTATTCGGACAATGTGCTATTACTACCTCTCCAGAGTCCAGTTGAACATCAGCAAAAAACCGCTTATAGCGTTTGAGTAAAATGCCAGGATAGAGTGTGGGGTAGTTATAGAGGCAATCAGTCATTAGTCATAAATAGGTAGAGCATTGATTCATAGTAACTCAATGAAAATACCATGAACAGATCCCCGACTTCTTGTGTTTATTATGTCCACAAACCATAAATTGATCTCAGAAGTCGGGGATCTTATGATCACTTTACCTAAATTCTTGCCGAAAAAGTCTAATTTAGATCATAAATTAGTAACTTTTGTAGTCAAATTTACGATATTTTTCGGGAAATTAAATATAATAAATATCACAGCTTACCATTTAAATAAATAGGGCTTGCTGATAGCGTAGCGTGGCGTAAGCCAGATAAAGCTACAACTTAGATATATCAAGAGTTTGAATGTGGAAAAGGTGAATTAGGTGCAAGGAATAAGGGTTGAAATTAGCAAAAACCTATCACTTGACCAGATTCAAGACTATTTTTCTAATTCTTCCTCCTGACTCCTGACTCCTGACTCCTAGCCCTCACAGATAACTTTTATGGCTTACGCCACGCTTCGCTATCAGCAAACCCTAAATATGGTAGCATTTACCAATGCAAGGAAAAATATCCTATGCAAAAAGTCTCACTCTATACAGAATTAGAATATGCTTTTCTGTTCACTCTGAGAAAAGTAAACTCGATTAATACAGCAGGTTTTCGACCATTTTTTGAGAATTTACCAATTGACCCTTACGTTAAGGGTGAATATCGTTCCCGCAGGTTATCCAGATTTAAAGTTTCTGGAGATAAATTGGTGAAACTCTCTCACGGATATCTATTACAAGCTAAAGAATATAATCCTTTGTTGGGAGGAATTAAAAGAGAGTTTGCAGAATTAGATGATGACCTGATAGAATTGGATATTTTCAAGAAACTGGTTTTGGCATTTTGTGATTCTTGTAAACTTTATTCGTCAGCAGAAGTTGATGTTCATCAAATTAGAACTACCTGTTCACCAACTAATTTAGGAAATCCTGCACCTGAAGGTATTCACAAAGATGGTGGTGATTTTATTGGCATTTTTTCCGCAGGAAGAGACAATGTTCAAGGTGGAGAAACCAATTTATATGCTGCTAAAAAAGAAAAGCCAATTTTTAACAAGATTTTGCAACCTGGAGAAATAATTTTAGTGAATGAAGATCAATTTTTTCATTTTACTACGCCGATAAAACCCCAAAATCCAGGTTTGGGAAGTAGAGATGTATTTGTGATCAATTATCCTAGTATAACGTCTGACTTTTAATCACAAAACCCGTAGGGGCGCAGGGTCTGCGCCCTAAATTGTATCGCATCCAACTAATAACCCTCAAATGAGGTATAATAAGAAATAATTAAACGCAGATGGACGCAGATAAACGCAGATAATTTTGTACTTCATCAGACTAAGAAAGATGAAATGACATTTTGTTACCAATCAATAATATAGCGTTTTTTAATTCAGTGAGGTACAAGAACCCCACCCCCAACCCCCTCCCCGCAAGCGAGGAGGGGGCTATGATATACTTGATATAATTAGGAATTGCTATAAATAATATGAATGAAGAATTTTATAACCGGGGATTAGAAAAGGCTAAACAACAAGATTATGCTGGTGCGATAGGAGAATTTACCGCTGCTATCCAACAAAATCCTGGGTTTAGTAAAGCATATATTCAACGGGGTTTAGCATATTATGATTCAGGGGCAATTCTGCAAGCTGTTTATGATTATACTGAAGCTATAAAGCTGGATGAATATAGTCGAGAAGCTTTCTATTTTCGAGCTTTAGCTAGATTGGCATTAAAAAATCTTCCTGGTGCTTTGGAGGATGTAGAAAGGGCAATTCGGCTGGATTCTGATGATGCTGCTGCTTATGATTTACGGGGGATTGTCCGACGCAAACAGGGACATATTCAAGATGCTATTTTTAATTTCAAGAAAGCAGCCGAATTATATCTAGAACAAAAAGATAAGGAAAAATGTCAAAGTTGTTTGCAAAAAATTAAACAATTACAACCACCTCAAAAACCAGAACAACAAATAAATAAGTCTGTAGCTGTATCTATTACCTCCACTAATCAATATTTTCAGCAATTATTAACAAAGGCAGAACAGGGAGAAACTAGAGAAGCGATTGCTGATTTAAACTGGGTATTAAAAGCTGATCCCCAAGATGCTCAAGCCTATTGCTGTCGCGGCGTAATTCAGTGTAAACTTGGTAATTATCGAGAAGCAATTACTGACTTTAATCAAGCACTAAAACTGGATTTTCAAGATGCCATTGTTTATCGTAACCGAGGAAAAGCCCGTTGCCAAATTGGTGATTATCAGGGTGCATTATCGGATTTAAACCAAGCTTTAAAAATGCAGCCTGAAGATCCTTTAGTTTATGTTTCTAGAGGTAATATTTATCGGGAAATGGGTAATTGTTTGAATGCAATTCAAGATTATAATCAAGCACTGCACATAAATCATGATTACGCTCCAGCTTACTATAATCGTGGTCTTGCCTATACATTGTTAGAAGAAATACAAACTGCTGTAGCCGATTATCAAAAAGCAGCGAGTATTTATTGTGAACAAGAAGACTGGGAAAATTATCAACAGGTATTAAATAAGTTACAAAAAATTCAAACATCCCAACCCGTAATTAATAATCAGAAATATGAAGTTTTACGTCAGCGATTGTTGCGGTTAGTGGGGGGACAATGGGAAATCGCCAAAGGCTTGATTCAACAACAAGAATATCATTATCCGGGAATGTCCGATGATTGGTATTTACAAAGAGTCATTGATCAATTAGAGAGCGATCGCAACTAGAAAATATACTATACTAAATACCCAGCACTTTTAGCGATGTCTTTCCCCCAAGTATTGAGCGACAGATTTCCATTATCCACTACAAACCGCATACATTAGACATCTGATGAAAAAGAATGTAGAGACGTTCCATGGAACGTCTCTACAAGAGTTCTGGAAAACGCATATTTAATTTCTGAAGATGTCTAAGTGGATTAACAACCGCACACTCCTGAAAATGTCACCCAAATAAGATAAAATTCCTATATAGAATAGAAAACAGACTTGATATACATTACTAACTAAGCGTAATTTCCCATGACCACTAACCGCCATTACCACATTATCACCTTCGGTTGCCAAATGAATAAGGCAGACTCTGAACGCATGGCTGGTATCTTAGAAGACATGGGCTTTGAATGGTCAGATGACCCAAACCAAGCAGATGTAATTCTTTACAATACCTGTACCATTCGGGATAATGCGGAACAAAAAGTATATTCTTATTTAGGTAGACAAGCCAAACGGAAGCAGGAACAACCTGATTTAACTTTGATTGTTGCTGGTTGTGTTGCCCAACAGGAAGGTGAAGCTTTGCTGCGGCGTGTGCCAGAATTGGATTTGGTGATGGGACCCCAACACGCTAACCGTCTGAAGGATTTGCTAGAGTCGGTTTTTGCTGGTAATCAAGTTGTTGCTACTGAAGAAGTTCATATTTTTGAAGATATCACCCAGCCGCGTCGGGATAGTCAGGTAACTGCTTGGGTAAATATTATTTATGGTTGTAACGAACGTTGTACTTATTGCGTTGTCCCTAATGTGCGCGGTGTGGAACAGTCTCGGACACCACAAGCGGTTCGGGCGGAAATCGAACAGTTAGCAAAACAAGGATATAAAGAAATTACTCTCCTGGGTCAAAATATTGATGCTTACGGACGGGATTTACCTGGTTCTACCGCCGAAGGTCGTCACCTGCACACATTGACAGATTTACTTTATTATGTCCATGATGTACCGGGTATTGAACGCATAAGATTTGCTACTAGTCATCCGCGTTATTTTACGGAAAGATTAATTAAAGCCTGTGCAGATTTGCCCAAAGTCTGCGAACATTTTCACATTCCTTTTCAATCTGGGGATAATGAGCTTTTAAAAGCTATGTCACGCGGCTATACTCAGGAAAAATATCGCCGGATTATTGATACTATTAGAGGGTATATGCCGGATGCGTCAATTAGTGCTGATGCGATTGTGGGTTTTCCTGGTGAGACAGAAGCACAGTTTGAAAATACTTTGCAATTGGTGGCAGATATTGGGTTTGATTTAGTGAATACTGCGGCTTATTCACCTCGTCCTGGTACACCTGCGGCTTTGTGGGATAATCAACTGAGTGAGGAAGTTAAAAGCGATCGCTTGCAAAGATTGAACCATTTAGTTAATATCAAAGCAGCAGAGCGATCGCAACGTTACTTTGGTCGGATTGAAGAAGTATTAGTAGAAGCTCAAAATACCAAAGACACAAACCAGGTTATGGGAAGAACTGGGGGAAATCGTCTCACATTCTTTACTGGCGATATTAATCGCCTCAAAGGGCAAATAGTCAAGGTTAAAATTACCGAAGTTCGTGCTTTTAGTTTAACAGGAGAAGCAGTAGAAGTTCGTCAACCAGTTACAGTTTAAGAGGATGTTTGAAAAGTTTTTAATGTATAAACAAACCCCTCTCCAAACCTCTCCCCGAAGCGGAGAGAGGCTTTGAAACCCCCCTTCCCACCCAGAAATGAATTTCCGGGCTAATAGCGAAAGTAAACTAAAGTTTACTCAAAAATTTCCGGGTTATTTAGTCATCTTCAGATGACTTCTGCTATTAGACTGGGAATATGGCTAACGCCACGCTACGCTATCATTCCCAGGCGGGCTACAGGTTTTACGTTAAGTTGACACCAATGAGATTTTGCTTTACCCCTACCGATAGTTAAAAAGCTTTTACTCCTGACTCCTCTTCTAATTGTCCTGTGAGCTTTTCCTGATTGCGTCTACGGATTTTGGCGTAAAGTTGAATACTTACAGCCATGAAAATCACCAAACCAAAAACTAACCAAGCGGTGAGGTCTGTGGGTAAGTTATTCTTGAATATAGCCAACATCACAATTACGACTAATAAAAGCGTCGGTGCTTCGTTTAAGGCGCGTAGTTTCTGACCACTCCAACTACATTCATCTGCTGCTAACTGCTTCATTAGTCTACCACAGTAATAATGATAGGCAATTAAAATCCCTACAAATCCTAACTTGTAATGTAGCCAGGGTTCTTTTAACAGTTCCATGTTGGTAGATAAAATACCAATAGCCATTGCTACTGTCACAAACAGTCCCGGAGTAGTAATAATATTGTAAAGACGCTTTTCCATGATTTGATACTGGTTCTTCAGTATCGTTCTTGCTGGTTCTGGTTCAAGGTTAGCTTCAACATGGTAGATAAACAACCGCACTAGGTAGAATAACCCCGCAAACCAAACCACAAAGCCAATAATATGAAATGCTTTAAACCAAGAATACGCCATGAATTGTAACCTACCTTTATTAATTTACAGATGATTGCATCTACTCCCATTATCAGGTTAAGATGATTTCGCAGCAAGGATGTGGATAGGTTAAGAAGTGTGAACCGTATATTTGGCATCATCATACTTCATCCTCAACAGCTTCTTCTTCCATATTAAACTCAACTCGACTTTGTAAAACTATTTCTTCAATTACTTGAATACCCCTTTGAAATTCTAAAACTTTATTAAAACGAAGTATTAGTTCTGGAATATTTATCACTTCCTCTATACATTCCATATACTTTTTAATAATAGCTTTGATTTGATATCTTGTCTTTGCTTGTTCCTCAATCTTATTGAGTAAATATTCGACTTCTTCCTCAGTTTTGATTACAAAAGTAACTGGATATTTTTGTACCTTATCAATATCTAAAAAATATTTTCCAGTATCTAAGGTTTCTGTAACTTGAAAAAACCTTCCCAGAGGCTTCATGACAAAATCTATCCCACCATCATTTGCATTTGTGCGTCCAGTTTTATACAAAATTAAATGATCAATATTTAATTCATCTTGCGACCAACCCCAATATATTTTTTGTTCTGCATAATAATGTTTTAAAATCGCATAACTAACAATCTCAAATACTCTAGCATCTATATTTGGTTTTAATAAACTTCTAATGAATTCAATTGCTGCTTCAGATGAATGATTTTGAATTTCTATCATTTTTTGACAATAAATCATAAATTCATTGAATGAATTCATTCTTGCTTGAATATAAGCATCAATAATATCTTTGATGGATTCAGAAATATTAATTACTTGCTCACCAATTTCAATTTTTAAAAGATTTTCATTAATCCAATATCTATTTGTTGTTGAATCTCTTATTATTGGTAAATAATCTGAGGTGTGAAAATATTTTTTAAATTCTTCATTTAAACGATGATTCAGAGCATGATTTTGAAGTTTATTTCCAAAAGGTAACTCTCTTTGTCGCATTAATAAATTTATATATTGTGCGCCTTCATAATCTTCATAGCCATTCTTAAAATGAAATTCCTTTTGTAAATAATCTTCAATCAAAACATATATAGCATAATGATTAGCAAAGCTGGATCTTGATTTTGAACCACGATTTGCAGCTTTAGTTTTAATATTAATATACTGTAATAATTGACTATTCCTTAAAATAATATCTCCATATCTAGGAAAGTATTTATTAAGAATATTAATTATTGTTTGCGTAAAATCATGCTGTAGTATTTTCATCAAAGATACTCCCTTGGATAAAATCTAAATCTACTTTTTTTCCATTTTTATTTTTGATATTATGGTTTTTCTGTGGTGGTAAGAGTTTTTCTCCTTGATATTCTTCCATTTCTAAAACCCTTCTCAATCCAACTTTTAGATATTCTTCTTGCAGTTCAATACTAATAGATTTCCTACCTAAACGTTTAGCTACAGCAGCAGTTGTAAAAGTCCCAGCAAAGGGATCAAGGATTAAACTTCCTTTATGACTACTTGCTAAAATGATTCTTTCTAGTAATGACTCTGGTTTTTGTGAAGGATGATTTTCGTATTCTTCCATGCGATATCTCACACGGGGAAAATACCAAGCATTACCAGGTACTTTTTCTGTATTATAGGGGGTAGGAACTGATTTTCTGTAATCAATTAATTTCCGTTGTGCGCCTGTTTTTGCTTCAACTTTAATATCATCTGCATTAAAAATATAATTGTTTTTATCTTTGACACAATGAAGAATAGGTTCATACATTGAACCGAAGTATTTTGTAGCTTGAACTCCAGAACTATCATAATGCCACATTATCCGACTGAGAATAGTTAATTTTTGTCTCAAATAAATATCAAAATAAGGCATTGCTTGGGTACTTGTCATTACATAAATTGTACCATTTGGTTTAAGAATGCGAATAGACTCATCAAGCCATTGATATGACCAATTTATATATTCTGTTTCTGATTCCCATTTATCATGGAAGTTACCAAATTTCTTACCTATATTATAAGGAGGATCAATAAAAATTAAATCTACTGATTCGGCAGGAATATGATTTAATAAAATGTTGACCGCATCACCGTGAAAAATGGTATGTTGTTGATTTTTATGTTGTTCAATCATCATTTTAAATAAGTAAGCAAAATTTTGATTTTGCAGATTAAAAACTCAGACAATAAGAGGTTGTTTGAAAACTCATGATTGCTGTATCAAATGTTTTACCCCTCCCTAACCCTCCCCTTCACAAGGGGAGGGAACTGGATTTTCTTGTTTCCCCCCAAAGCATTGGGGGGATTAAGGGGGGTAAAATGTGATGAAAATTACGGGATACCACTTTTAAAACATCCTCTAATGTATTGACTTTACTATCCTTCTTCTTAAAAATACTTAAACAAAAGAAGGATAGCAGAGAACAAGAAATACTGGTTGATATTTAATTCGATTGGGAACGCCGGACAAATGGGAGTAAATCTTGTAAAATCACTTCATGATAATGTTCTTGGGGATAATGTCCCACATTATTAAGTTTGATTATTTCCCGATTAGGTACAGATTTGACAAAACTTTCTGCCATATCTACAGATAACCAAGGATCAATCATGCCCCATTGGACTAAAATAGGTTGTTGCCATTCTTGAAAACCAGTTTCTATTTCTAGCATGGCTTTTTCTAGTTGGAAATTGCGAATTGTTGCTAGGAGACTTCTCCCAGGAGCAGAACTTTTCAAAAAGGGTTTTCTATAAACATCTAAATCTTGATCCTCAATGCGGTAACGACTTCCACCTTCTAGGGTTCTATCAACTAATAAAGGATCTTGGGTAATCATATCTCCTGCAAAGGGTAAACCCATTTGTTTGATTTTCCAAGGTAATTTTGCTGCTGGAGAAATGGGTGTATTTAAAATAGCAATATTAGCAACTTTTTCAGGATAACGTAAGGCATATTGTAAGCCAACCGAACCTAAAAAACCTTGGACAACTAGGGAAAACTTTTCTAATTCTAAAGCTTGAACAAATCCTGCTAAGGCTGTGATAAATGCGTCGGGAGTATAAGCAAAATCCTGTTTTTCTGGTGTACCGGAAAATCCACAACCAATCCAGTCAGGTGCGATCGCTCTACTTCCCTGTGCTGCTAAACTAGGTATAATATTTCTCCAACTATAACTTTGAGCAACTATCCCATGTAAAAATAACACAGGGATTAAATCAGTTCTCCCAATCGGTTCAGCTTCTCGATAAAACCATTCTAGAGAATCTACCGTAATTTTATGTTCTTGAATTGACACGCTATTTTCCTATTGACGATGGCAACAACACTATACAAATGCTAATATCATCATCCTACAAATAGGTAATAGGTAAACAGATCCCATAAATACTTAAGTAGGGGTAGCGCCCCCGTGCCTACCCCTATTCATGGGGCAACCACAGGGAGTTTGCCCTTACGCAATTTATCAGCGCCCCCGTGCCTACCCCTATTCATGGGGCAACCACAGGGAGTTTGCCCTTACGCAATTTATCAGCACCCCCGTGCCTACCCCTATTCATGGGGCAACCACAGGGAGTTTGCCCTTACGCAATTTATCAGCGCCCCCGTGCCTACCCCATTCTTATAGCAAGGGTTTCTCAAACAGTAGCAACGCCAAGACAAAATCCATAATAAAAATTGCCACCCAAGTAGTTACCACACAAGTTGTCGCTGATTCTCCCACTTCCTTTGCGCCTCCTTGAGTTGTCAGTCCCCAACTACAGCCATTAACCGATACTATAGCCCCAAAAATCCACCCCTTCAGTAAAATAATTAAAATATCTGATGGTAATAAAAAATTTCTCACTGATTCTAAAAATGTTTCAGGAACAACCTGATAAAACTGCATAGCCGCAAAAGCACCACCCATAACACCTATAACTACAGCAAAAATCATCATTACAGGCATCATTAAACAGCAAGCAATGACTCTGGGTAGGACAAGATAATCAACAGGGTCTGTTCTGAGCATATATAAAGCGTCAATTTGCTCTGTCACCCGCATTGCTCCTAATTCCGCTGCAAATGCTGAACCAACTTGTCCGGCGATAATACTAGCAGTTAAAATTGGTGCTAGTTCTCGACAAAATGCTAAAGCAAATGCACCGCCAACGGTATCTACAGCCCCAAATCTGACTAATTCTCTAGCGGTTTGAATTGTGAAAATCATCCCCGCAAAACCGTTGACTAATAATACTGGAGGGAGGGAAGCTGGTCCTGTTGTCACTGTATGTTCTAATATCTTGCGATAGTAGGTTTTTCCGCGCAGGAAATGTAGTAAAATTTGACCAAATAACAGGAATGCTGACAAACAACGAATTATCCAAGATTGTTCTAAATTTCTTTTTGGTTGCAAGTTGACGGCCACTAATTAAATTTTTTTACCAGGGAATTATGAAAATTTAAGTTCCTACAAATAGGGTATTCCAATCACTAATAGCATTTCTTTGAGCAGTTAATAATTCCTGGATACCTTGTTCCGAAAAATCTAGCATTTGATTCAACTGCTGACGACTAAAACTTCCCGCTTCCGCTGTTCCCTGAACTTCAATAATATCCATTTGATGATTCATGACTACGTTAAAATCCACGTCTGCGGCGACATCTTCAACATAGTTAAGATCCAAAAATGGTTCACCTGCCAACAAGCCTACAGAAACCCCTGCTATTTGTCTACATAAAGGCGATCGCTCAATAACCCCCTGCTGCAATAATTGAGAAATAGCATGAGCTAAAGCCACAAAACCCCCAGTAATTGCTATTGTCCTCGTTCCTGCGTCAGCTTGCAGCACATCTGTATCCACAGTCAGCGTTCGTTCTCCCAACGCCTCAAAATCCAACGCAGCCCTTAAACTCCGCCCAATTAAACGTTGTATTTCCTGGGTTCTCCCCGACAATTTCATCCATTCCCGTTCCTGGCGTTTCTGGGTAGCAGAAGGCAACATTCTATATTCAGCAGTTAACCAACCCTTCCCACTACCAGTCAAAAATTTAGGCACTCCTTCCGCCACACTAACCGTACATAGAACCTGAGTATCACCAGATTTCGCTAAAACAGAACCAGGTGCAAACCGAGTGAAATTAGGATAAAAACTATGGGGACGGAGTTCACAAGGGGTTCTCCCGTCAGGACGTTGCCAAGTCATGGAAATTACCTTTTGAATTTTTGCCTACAGCCTTTAGATTACCCCAGGATGAGGAAGGAATAGGGAAAAAAGAATTTAAAAGTCAAGAAAACTATTACTAATCAGCCATTAACCTAATAATGTCAAAATACCTTGCTGTACTTGTTCTGGGGATTGATCCCCATTAATAGTTAATAGGCGACGACGGTGATCGTAGTATTCTAAAATGGGGATAGTGCGATCGTAAAATAACTCTACCCGACCCTGGACAATTTCCAGTTGATCATCAGGAAGTAACCGTCCCACAGAACGACTAACCATAGCTGCTGCGGAAACTTGTAGGTAAATTGCCCAATCAAGATTTTGTCCTAAATCTTCCAACAAAAAATCTAATTCTTCACATTGAAAAGCAGTCCGGGGATAACCTTCTAAAATCCAACCATTATTTACATCAGGTTGCTTAAGACGGACTTTAATAAATTCAATCATCATTTCATCTGGAACTAATTCCCCTTGTTCCAAATAAGGTTTAGCTTCGATAACTAAATCATTTAATTCATTGTATATATTATCCTGACAGTTTCCATATATCGCTTCTCGTAAAGTTTCACCAGTAGAAACCAAAGGAACATCAAAAAACTTCCCTAGCCTTTGTGCTTGAGTGCTTTTTCCTGCCCCTGAACCTCCTAAAACTACCAATCTCATCACAACGTCATCCTCTTATATAAAATTCACTATTGTTGAAGTATCTTTTGTTATAGCAATCCTAAATCATTTGGGGAAAAATATCTCCAAATCAGTGTGAAAGTTAGAGCGAAATATCAAGGCTGTTTTACTTGCAAATACTGCTGTATGATAACTATATGTTTTGCGATTAGCAAATATCTACCCTTAAATGTAAATCATTAAATTTATAGTGAGTTTTTAAACTTTGCCTTATGGTTGCCCAACTAGAAACCCCAGGTCTAAATTCAAGCCTCAGCTTACCATATTCCGTAGAAGGACTAGTGCAAGTTTTTACTAGTTCCCAGCGGAGCTTTTTTACCAGCGTGATGGCACAAGCACTGAGAATCGCCGGACAAGGTACACCAGTATTAATAGTCCAATTCCTCAAAGGTGGTATTCGTCAAGGACATGAACGACCTACCCAAATGGGACAACATTTAGATTGGATTCGCTGTGATTTGCCCCGTTGTATTGATAATTCCGATTTAGACGTAGCGGAAAATCTAGCTTTGCAACAACTTTGGCAACATACTCAAAAGGTAGTTAATGAAGGTAAGTATTCCTTATTGGTATTAGATGAGTTGAGTTTAGCGATTAATTTCGGTTTAATTCCAGAAACCGAGGTGTTAGAGTTTCTGTCTCACCGTCCTCCTCATGTTGATATTATCCTCACAGGTTCTCAAATGCCCCAGTCTCTTTTAGATGTAGCAGACCAAATTACAGAAATTCGCCGCAGTCATCAACCTTAAGTATTAAGATATCCTAGTAACTTAGTTTGAATTATCTGTGAACTTGTGATTAAAAACGACATCTGGATTACTGAAATGGCTCAAAAAGGGATGATTTCGCCTTTTGAGTCGAGTTTAATTCGTAAATTGCAACCTGATTCATCTCAACTTCCGCAACCTGTAATTAGTTACGGACTTTCTTCTTACGGTTATGATATCCGGCTTTCTGGCTCAGAATTTCGGATTTTTCGCCACATTCCCGGTACTGTGATTGATCCTAAAAACTTTAATCCTCAAAATCTAGAGTCTACTCAATTACATACGGATGAAAGTGGTAGTTATTTTATCTTACCTGCTCATTCCTATGGTTTAGGTGTAGCTTTAGAAAAGCTGGAAGTTCCAGCCAATATTACAGTAATTTGTATCGGTAAATGTTTGACAGGAGATACAAAAATTGTTGATGCAGCTACAGGAGCATATTTACCAATTAAGGAATTTGCAGGTGGACAAACAGCAACTTATAGCGAAGAAAAAGGGATTATTAAAACTGCTGCTACGGCTGTTATACCACAAGGAGTAAAGCCGATCTATCAAGTAACAACTAAAAAAGGTGCGGTTATTCAAGCTACCTCAAATCATCCTTTTTTGACAGAGACAGGATGGAAACCTTTAGAAGAATTAACTTCAGGAGTTAAAATAGCTACTCCTAAATCTATACCAATATTTGGCAATGGAGATTTAACTATTGATGAAGCAACATTACTAGGTTTAATGATTTCTGAAGGTCAATGTCATACTCCTGGTAATAGTCCAATCTTTACATCTGAGGATGAAGTGCTAGTCAATACTTTAAAAAGCTGTGTTAAAACAGTTCTTGACCAAGAAGTGACTTACAAAGGTAAAGATTTTGGTTATCGTTTAGTTAATCAAGTTGGTAGAGGTGGTGTAGTAACTCATAATAGAGCTAATCTATGGTTACAATCTTATGCTTTGAATGTAGGAGCATTGGAAAAATTTGTTCCTCAACAAGTATTTACAGCACCAAAAGTAGTAGTAGCAGCTTTTCTCCGGGCTTTATTTTCTGGTGATGGTGGTGTTTATTTAGTGGGAGAATCTACAAGAGCAAAACCAACTTTAGCTGTTGAATATTGCTCTATTAGTGAACGTCTGATTCGTGACGTTCATCATTTACTATTAAGGTTTGGTATTCCCAGCCAAATTAGAGTTAGAAAGCCAGGAAATGGTCGTAATGCTTATGTTTTGGCTTTTCAATCATCCGAAGCAGTTTTGAAATTCTTTAATGAAATAGGCTTTTTACCTGATTCAATTAAACAAAGAAGATTTGAAGAAAAAATGTATTCTATTCTCTTAGCAACGAAGTCTAGACCACAAGTTCATGATCATATACTTTGGGACGAAATTAAATCTATAGAATGTGCAGGAATGGAAGAAGTTTATGATATTTCTGTCCCTGGCTTAGAAAATTTTGTTGCTAATGACATAATTGTGCATAATTCTACTTATGCTCGTTGTGGTATTATTGCCAACCTTACACCTGCGGAAGCGGCGTGGAGAGGACATCTTACTTTGGAATTTTCTAATTCTTCCAGTGCTGACTGTCGTATTTATGCTAACGAGGGTGTGGTGCAATTGCTGTTTTTAGAGGGTGAACCCTGTGCTGTTAGTTATGAAACTCGCAGAGGTAAATATCAAGATCAGTTAGAGATTGTTACAATAGCTCGTGTATAGTCAAATACTTTTTAAAATAGCTTTTTTCTCAACATAATATTTTGATAATCATGTTGGAAAAAGAACCAATCTTAGACCCATTTCTAATACAGCTATTAGAAGGGTATACTTTAACAGAGGTGGCTGAGATTGAAAAATATATGACTGAGTGGGAGGCTGCTACATATAGCAGTGTTGCTCAGAGTATATTAGATCATGCCGCGAGAAAACAAACTGACCCTTTAAAGTATTTACGTAAAGCTTATAATTTTAATAAAAGAGGAGCAGTCAGAGTTCCAAAAACTGGATATCGTGGAGATAGTTCAGCAGTAACCGCTCAATAATCCGGGGTAAATCCTTCCATGACAAGCCTCAAATGGCGTAAAATCGTCCCCGAATGGGTAGTCCGCCCCCATTTATTGAGCGGATACGTTCAGCAGTATATCGTAAAGGTAATGAATATCTGATGTCAGCCCAGACAAATTATGAGTCGATAGTTAGCAATTAATATTAAGCAAAAGTAGGTTGGGTTAAGAGGTTGTTTGAAAAGTATTATATGAAACCCATAATCTCCAAAAACCTAACCCCCCTTCCCTACAACGAAATGAGGGTTTTAAAGCCTCTCCCCTTGCAGGGGAGAGGTTTGGAGAGGGGTCAGTTTATACATTAAAAACTTTTCAAACATCCTCTAAGCAATAGCGAAACCTAAGATAAGTATTAGACATCCTGGACATCCTGATTCAGACAAAATTCCGTAGGGGCAATCTCCCCGTGGTTGCCCAATCTCCCCGTGGTTGCCCAATCCCCCGTGGTTGCCCAATCTCCCGTGGTTGCCCAATCTCCCCGTGGTTGCCAATCCCCCGTGGTTGCCCAAATAACGGGGTAGGCACGGGGGCGCTACCCCTACAAACATCAAATCCAAATCTTTTATCCGGCATTCCGCAGTTCAAAATGTCACATATTTATACTTCAAAAAATGTTACCAAATTAGGATAGTTTTATTAAGTATTAATCCTGATTTTTCCTGGTGGTAATAAGCATATTTAATTTTTGGAGATGTCTATTAATAATGTTGGGTTTCCTTACGTCAACTCAACCTACACTATTTGAGATTACTGTATTGATGTAGCTGCAATTTTACTGGTTTATCTTGTTCATAAATAAACTGTTCTTTCATTAACAAAGCCATTTCCGCTTTTTGTAATTCCACACCTAAATACATTGCATGAGAAACTTGTAAACCAGGACAATCTGTGAATATTTGCTGGGAAAGTTTATGTGCAGATTTACCAGAATAACAATTAACTACTTCTCCAGAACCAGGAGTTGTATGTTCGACCATAATTTGATGATTCTGAATGGTAATAATAAAACTCCCAGCGGGATCAAAATAGTCTTTTTGTTGAGAAATTTTAGGATATTGGGATGAAATAATATTGGCGACATTTTCAAAGCAATCATCATAAATATGGGCGCTTTGACTAATGGTAATTAATGCCCCCATTTTCAAGACATGATCAGTTTTTTTAATTAAATAATTATAAATATACTTTTGTAAAGCCCTTAATCCCATTGCATTCGCTGGCCAAGCTGAAAACATATCATTACTGCGAAAAGTTGCAGTTAAAGATAATTCATGATCAACTATTCTCACCCAAATATGATTAAGACAGGGGGGATTGTCATTATCATCTTGACTAGCATCCCATAAGGACATCACAGCCCTCGCGGAATCAATATCATTGGCTAATTTGTCAATTACCTTTTCAATTTGATCACGTCCAAACCAAGAACGTAAACGTTGCCCATAGGTGTATTTTACTCCTTCTTGATTGGGTGCATCATCTAAAATTTGCGAAATATATTCTTCTAAAAAACCTCTATCTATTGGTAAATAATTGGGTTCGGGAAAATAAAAATCATCAGGTTCTTCGGTGACAACTGCCATTAAATCTATCAATTCTTGCCATTTACCATCATAACCAGTTGGTCTAATTGTGCCGGTGGTTTTAATTCTGTGAATGATTTTTACCCAAGTTTCAGCAATTGTTTTTCCTTCAATTCTGTGTCCATAGCGTGTTCCTGGTAAAACTGTTGGTTCAACTGTAGTCATGGGAAATTCTACAGGTGTTCCCCAAGGTACAACGGTTTCTTTTTGGGCGTAATATTGAATTTTTCCGACAGCATCAGAAATTGATGTAGCGTCTTGAATTTCTACGGAATGCCGTAATTTTTCCAAGACATTTATATCAATATCAATATCAATATAACCAGGAACTTGAGAACGAATTACCCAAGATTTTCGCCCGGCATCACTAATACTTTCTTCCACACCATAACGGAAGAAATCACTTAAACATTGACAAGCACCAGCATTTTTATCTTCTTTGGTAGCATTGAGAATAACTAAATACCGCACATGAGGATTTAGTAATAAGTTGCGAATTAGTAAGTTGATGCCTCTAGTTGGTGAGTATAACTGTCCAATTACAGCATATTCATTTGATTGTAGATGTTTAGCGATCGCTTGTTTCACCATCCATCCTGTAATCACTGCGGTTTGACCGCTACCATAAATCAATTGGTTTGGTTTGTGCTGTGCTGTGTAATAAAACTGGGTGATTTGACCCATATTGAGATTACCACTCACTGAATTTACTAAGTTTTTCTATAGTAATGCCCGATTATTCAGGATACAATAATTAGTCTAGATTAATCACACATTGTCAAAAAGGATAGCTAAAATCGGACACACCTTCACGGGTTTTCGGCATTTTCTAATTATCACCATAAAATAACAGTAATATCACTTTCCGCGAAAACACTGATAACTAAAAAACTTTGTTGGGTGGCTGAACACGGAATTAAAGCCCAGAATTACCTCACTTGCTGAATGCTGAATGCTGAATACTGATAGCTCGTTAAATTTCTGCTGTTAAAAGCATCTAGGATGGGTAGATAATAGTAAACGGGTAAACTATTTAAAGAAGAATTCAGGAGTCAGAATTCACCGAGTCAGAACCAATCAGTCGGAAATTCAGACCCGCAAGTGATCGTAGACCATCAAATACAGGATTGGTGGGGCATTAAACCCGGTTATTCAGCCGCCACTCACACAGAATTCATTCTGAATTCTGACTCCTGACTAACGCCTAAGTCTACCGCAAACCATTCTTCTCAGCACTTCAGTGACTGAGTTTTCCATTTACCACAAATTCTTATGAAAAGTGACTCCCCGTCCGAAATTAACCCCCAAGACTCTAGCAGTGAAGCTAATGAGCAAGTAGCAAACCAAATAAATGAACAGGGAGATAATATACTCACTGAAGAAAATGGTAATGCTACAGCCAACCCCATTGAAGTAGATGTCGCTGTCTTAGCAGAGTTATCTCAACAAATTGAAACTCTCAAAGCTCAATTAGAAGATCGTAGCACTCAATATATGCGAATTGCTGCAGATTTTGAGAATTACCGCAAACGAACTGCCAAAGAAAAAGAAGAAATTGACCTACAGGTAAAGCGCAACACAATTACAGAATTGCTACCTGTCGTTGATAATTTTGAAAGAGCGCGAGCGCACCTCAAACCCCAGGGCGATGGCGAAATGACCATTCATAAGAGCTATCAAGGAGTTTATAAACAATTGGTGGATTGCCTAAAACGTTTAGGTGTATCACCTATGCGCCCTGAAGGTCAAGAATTTGACCCGAACTTGCATGAAGCCGTGATGCGAGAAGCGACCAACGAACATCCAGAAGGAACTATTTTAGAAGAGTTAGTTCGTGGCTATTATTTTGGCGACCGTGTACTGCGCCATGCGATGGTAAAAGTAGCTGCGCCCAGAGAAGATATATCTGTGGACTCAGAAGATTTGTCCAATCAAGATAACGGTTAGCCTAAACAGTATAAGGCTGTTGATACTTGCTTAAAGTTTCACAGCCTTACGCCCATAGCATCCAGCTAGGATCATTAATCAAGTACAGGCGGTTTAAGCAACAACGAGATTGAGCAAATGCGGAAACAAGCTGAATTATTCGCCGAGGAAGATCAAAGACGTAAAAAACTGGTAGCAATCAAAAACCAAGCTAATAATCTTTTGTTCACCTATAATTCAACATTACGGGATAATCCCGATTTAGTCAGTGAGCAATTGATGGCTGTGGCTAATCAGAAAGTTGAACAACTACAAGCCGCAATGAACAATTCCAATATTTCCCCAGCGAAGTTTAAAACACTTTTAGAGGATTTCCAACAAACTATCTTTGCTATTGGTACAGATGTTTATAACCAGTCTAGTCAGGAAGATTCTCAATCAGAATATGCCACGCAAATAAATCTGACAGAAGAATATCATTCTCCCTTACCCAACACACAAATACCACAATTCAACGTTGATTTAGATGAAGAAAATAACTCACAAGCTGATTATGAGACGATAGACTAAAAATTGACCCTGCCAAATATCTACTTAACACAGCCTTACCATATACCTAACCAAAAAGATAGGTTGGGTTTTCCACATTTAATAGTACGGCTAGTACCTGTAATCAATGGGTGGGTTTTTCCACACTTCAATATGTTACCTTGAACCTATTAGCTAGTATCTTCTGCTTCCTTCTAAATTTTAACCTTGCTATATGGCCCGAGACTATTATGAAACCCTGGGTGTCTCTCGTGACGCCGACAAAGAAGAGATTAAACAGGCTTATCGCCGCCTAGCCCGAAAGTATCACCCAGATGTAAATAAAGAATCTGGGGCAGAGGAACGATTTAAGGAAATCAACCGCGCCTACGAAGTGCTATCCGAACCAGAAGTTCGCGCTCGTTATGACCGCTTTGGTGAAGCTGGTGTTTCCGGAGCAGCAGCGGGTGGGGCTGGTTTCCAAGATATGGGTGACATGGGTGGTTTTGCCGACATCTTTGAAAGCATTTTCAGCGGCTTTGCTGGCGGTCCAGGTGGACAACCCCAACAAAGACGGCGGAGTGGACCAGTGCGGGGCGATGATCTCCGACTAGACCTGAAATTAGATTTTCGGGAAGCGGTATTTGGTGGAGAAAAGGAAATTCGCATTTCCCATTTAGAAACCTGTGAAGTTTGTACTGGTTCTGGTGCCAAATCAGGAACTCGTCCCCGGACTTGTAGCACCTGTAGCGGTTCAGGTCAAGTCAGACGAGTGACGAGAACTCCTTTTGGTAGTTTTACCCAAGTATCAACTTGCCCCACCTGTGATGGTACAGGCACGGTTGTTGAGGATAAATGTGATGCTTGTGATGGTAAGGGCGCAAATCAGGTAACAAAGAAACTGAAAATTAATGTTCCCGCCGGTGTGGACAATGGCACAAGGTTACGGATTTCCCAAGAAGGAGATGCGGGTCAACGGAATGGGCCTCCAGGTGATTTATATGTTTACTTGTTTGTCAATGAAGATGAAGAATTTCATCGTGAAGGCATTAATGTTAACTCTGAAATTAAAATTAGCTACTTACAAGCGATTTTAGGTTGCCGTATAGAGGTAAATACGGTAGATGGTCTAGTGGAGTTGATTATTCCCGCTGGAACTCAACCGAATACGGTGATGAAATTAGAAAATCGTGGTGTTCCCCGTTTGGGTAATCCTGTGAGTCGCGGTGATCATCTGTTGACGGTGTTAATTGATATTCCCACGAAGATTATCCCAGAGGAACGAGAACTACTGGAGAAGTTGGCTAAAATTAAGGGAGACAGAACTGGTAAGGGTGGTTTAGAAGGATTCTTAGGAGGCTTGTTTAAGTCATGAGTGGGTCTTTTATATTAACCCCTGATGCTCAACTTGATTTACGTGGTACTCCTTGCCCGATTAATTTTGTGCGGACAAAATTATTTCTGGAAAAGATGCCTCCTGGAGATTTGTTGGAAGTCTGGTTAGATCCAGGTGAACCGATAGAACAAGTTCCTGATAGTCTAACAATGGCTGGTTATCAAGTGGAACAAATTACAGATTGTACTGGCTATTTTTCCCTGGTTATCCGTCGTCCGGTTACTGTGGCATGACAGGGGAAAATATTTCTACTAAACAGTTATTGGGTACGGTGTTAGCTGTACAGGCGAATTTCTATCGGGTGCAGATGGATGAAGTAGAAGGAGTCAGGAGTTCAGGAGTTCAGGCGTTCAGGAGTTCGGAAGAACAAAGAAAGAATCAAGAAGAAAAAAATTTCTCCCCTGCCCCCTGCTCCCTGCCCCCTGCCCCTATCCTCCTCTGTACGCGGAGGACGCGCTTGAAAAAGATTGGTCAGCAGGTGATGGTGGGCGATCGCGTGATTGTTGAAGAAGCAGATTGGGCTGGGGGACGGGGGGCTGTTAGTGATGTTTTACCGCGTCATAGTCAATTGAATCGCCCAGCGATCGCTAATGTCAATCAAATTCTTCTGGTTTTTGCGGTTGCTGACCCACCTTTAGAACCTATTCAATTGAGTAGATTTTTAATTAAGGCTGAGTCTACAGGAGTTGATGTGCTGTTATGTTTGAATAAATGTGATTTAGTTTCTCTAGAAGAAAAACAGCAAATAAGCGATCGCTTACTAGCTTGGGGTTATCAACCTTTATTTATTAGCGTTCAAAATAGCATTAATATTGACCAAATAGCTGAATATTTGCAGGATAAAATTACTGTCATTGCTGGTCCTTCCGGTGTGGGGAAATCCAGCTTGATTAATAGTTTGATTCCCGATATCAACCTGCGCGTGGGGGAAGTTTCCGGTAAGTTAGCCCGTGGTCGCCATACTACCCGTCATGTAGAATTATTTGAAATGCCTACAGGTGGGTTATTAGCAGATACTCCCGGTTTTAATCAGCCAGATTTAGATTGTAGTCCTGAAGAATTAATCCACTATTTCCCAGAAGCCAGAGTTCGCCTAGCTACGGCTCATTGTCGGTTTAGTGATTGTATCCATAAAGATGAGCCAGACTGTGCTGTGAGTGGCGACTGGGAACGATATCAGCATTATCTAGAATTTCTGGATGATGCTTTAGCCCATCAAAACCAGACTAACCAACAAGCTGACCCAGAATCAAATCTGAAATTAATATCTAAAGGTAAAGGTCAGAGTCAGTACGAACCCAAGCTGGAAAGTAAAAAATATCGCCGAATTTCTCGTAAAACCCAGTTACAGGACTTACAGGAGTTATATCGAGAAAGTGAGGATTGATACTAAATATGAACGGCATCTTTAATCAATTCTCGCAGTTCTGGAAGGCTATCAGCTTGGGTAAATATTGATTGATTAACTGCTTTAGCAATATAACCACCTTCTTGATCTTCTTCCACCAAAAAAATAATTTCTTCTATGTTCATACACCGTAACCCACCATTTAATATCAATATCAAATTTTTACTAATACAATTCTAAACAATCCAGATTTGGATTATCAAGCAATTTTTGAATTGCTTCCACCCCAGAACGCAGTAGAGATTCAACTACTTGTGTTGGTGCATTTCCACAGCGTAACCATATAACTTTAGGTGGAGAACCATACAAACGGCTTCTCTCTGCAAAATCTACATCTTGAGTAACGATACAAAAATCATTTATCTTAGCAAATTCCCAAATTTCAGTATCAGTTTTTTCTGCTAAATCATGAAGCTGAACATGACTAGAATCAAGAAAAATATCTGCTAATCGAGTTACTAATTTACGACTCAAATTTTGATAAAAAAGCAATTTCAAGCAGCACCTACCGTAGCAACTAAACAATGTTCACGGTCAGCAGCAAATTCTAGACAAGCTCTAATATCGTCTTCTGTTAATTCGGGAAAATCCTCTAATATCTCTGCATAAGACATACCAGATGCTAACCAACCTAAAATATCATAAACTGTGATTCTCATCCGGCGAATACAAGGTTTACCACCCCGCTTATCTCGCTCAATGGTAATAATATCTTGATAGCTCATACTATTTAATCTCTCTAACTTTATAGTATTTTAACATCTTTATTGACCTTGTTCAATTAACCAGCGAGCAACAGCCACACCTGTATTTTCATCTACCAAAAATCTCATCTAGGCAATCTCCGCAATCAAAGGCATGAAAAACGAGTTTCACTACCACCCGATTTCTCACCCGCAACTAATAATATTGCATTCCGTCTGGAGTCAAATGCAAACGCGACACGCCAAACACTATCTATCCAACTCATTAATTATACACTCGACGACATAACTGGTAATTGTGAGACGCTGCAAACCTGAGTCGGCATTTAATTATGACACAATTTCAGCGCGATCGCCCTATTGGTCCCAGAGAGCGATCGCCTTTTATGTACAATAATCAGTAATAGGCATAGCAAATTGTCATATTACTTACTCCAATCTTGAATTTCTAAGTTTTCTATTTTTCCAAAATCTCTGATATTATTTGTGACAATAATCAAATCGTTGGCTATGGCAATTCTTGCTATCAGAATATCAATATCGTCAATTGGCGTGCCTTTATTTCTTAAATTGGCATAAATATCAGCAGAAATTATAAGGGAAATGCCGAAAACCCTTGAAGATGTAGCTGACTTAGGAAGCTACATCTGTGCTTTAGACAAGGGATGAAGGCTAGAGGCAGGATTTATCCTGCATTGATTTTAATCCATATTCGTGATACAACTATATTGTCACTAAAGACGTAAAAAGCTACCGAGGGACTCTCGGAAAGTTACGCTTGTCAGATATGATTTCGCCCGCCAGGTCCAAGGAAATCAGGGCAAGAACCCAAATATTTAAGGCAGTGCCTGAAACTGGGATAACTGAGGGATATAGACTGAAACTCTCTATAGAATCTCCGCGTCTTTAGACCGGAGAGTGTCAAGGCAGAGCTTGTAGTTAGAGGTAAAACCATATTGTATGAAACAAATTCCTGAAAAGATGTGAGTTGTTTTTGCGCGTCACGATGTTTTAATCCACTGACAATTTCATAATAAGTGATGATGCTAATGTTAATTTTGTCATACTCTTTCAAATAGGCTTGAAAACGCTCGATAACTAGACTATGATTAGGGAAGAAAAAAGATAAAATGTTTGTGTCAATCAACGCTGGCTTCATCACTTCTTCTTCCTAAAAATGCTTGGTGGCGGCGGGTGATTATTTCTTCATTGAAGTTAGCAAATGCTTCATCTGACATATCATTCCAACATCCAGCAAACTGCATATTTTTATTAAATGAAGGTTGAGATACTTCTATACCTAAGCGAAAATAATGAATAAAATTATATAATTCTTCTAATTTCTCTGGTGGAACAAGATTTATTTCCGTAATAACTTTTGTGCGTAGGTTGAAAGAATCCATAACAAGTTAATATATATTGATTGAGTGACAAATAAATTATATCTCACATTCCATTTATTTACAGGATGGCAACGGTCAAATGAACACTTTGTTCTCACTACTTAAATTTCAGATCCCTGAATTCTTCAAGAATTCGGGGATCTTGGGATCTTGAATGAACCAAATTTCCTAAAATTCAAAATCCCACCCCTTCTTCCATCCTGTAAATCCTTAAATCCTGGAAATCCTGATTCAGACAAAATAAAAATTCTGTGCTATACTGGATTCGGATATCAAAATAAAATTTTTGTAGAAAAATATTTTCCGCCTAACGGCGGTGGGTTAAGAAGGGAAAAGAAAAAAAGAGAAAAGGGCAAAAGAGCAAAAGTGCAAAGAATTAAAGAGTCCTTGCGCCGGAAACTACTAACCGAAACCCATGGTGCGCGGTCTGCTATCTGGGTTGTCGTTGCCACGATACGCAGAACGGCAATAACTAGGGTCGTTGCTCCAAGAACCACCGCGCAGCAGCTTTCTACCGCTTCTTCCTGTCAAAGCACTACCATCTGTAGGCGCGTTATTATAACTATCTATATAATCATCTTGACACCATTCCCAAACATTCCCGTGCATATCGTACAAACCAAAAGCGTTAGGGGGAAAAGTTCCTACATCTGTGGTTTGCTGGCGATATTTTCCTTTAGGTGCGGAAGCATAGGCATAATTACCATCATAGTTTACCAAATCAGGGGTAATACTTTCACCAAAATAAAATGGTGTGGTAGTTCCGGCACGACAAGCATACTCCCATTCTGCTTCACTGGGTAATCTGTAGTTTTTTCCTGTTTTTTGACTTAATTTTTCACAGAAAGCAACTGCATCATTCCAACTAACTGTTTCAACAGGACGGTTATCGCCTTTGAAGCTGTAAGGGTTAGTCCAAGGGTTAGTCCCCATGATAGCTTGATACTGTGCCTGTGTCAATTCATATTTTCCCATGTAGAAACTGGGAACTTTAACTTGACGTTGGGGACCTTCACTTGAAACTCTTTCTGCTTCACTTGCCGGTGAACCCATGATAAATGTTCCCCCTGGGATTTCCACCATTTCTAATAAAACACCGTTTCCCAAGTCTTCTGTGAAGTATTTTGCGCTTTCCTTGCGTCGGTTGGTGATATTTCCCCCTGGGTCTGTGGTGACAACTTCAAAACTGAAAGAATTTAGGTTGTTGGAAGTTATATTTTCTGGTGTAGAAGTATTTCGGGAAGTTATATTTTGATTTTTATTTCCAGAAAATAAATTTTGCCCCACTACCGCTAAAGTCATACTACCGACAACTAAAGTCGCAGTTTTAATAAAAGAATTTAGGTTGTTGGAAGTTATATTTTCTGGTGTAGAAGTATTTCGGGAAGTTATATTTTGATTTTTATTTCCAGAAAATAAATTTTGTCCCACTACCGCTAAAGTCATACTACCGACAACTAAAGTCGCAGTTTTAATAAAACCTCGACGGCCAGTTGGTTGTATTGGTGCTTGGGGTTTTGGTGGTTGTACCTTTAGTGGTTGAGGTTTTGGTGGTTGTAAAGCTTTTTCTATTGCTGCTATTCTTTGCAAAATCACCTGAGTATTTTGAGGACGATCTTTATATAAACGCTGCATCATATCATCTAATAAATCTGCCAACATAGATGATATTTGTGGTGCATGATTCCGCCAATTTAATCTTTCATTGTAGGAATCATACATGATTGGGTCAAGTGGTAAGTCCGTTAAAACGGACTAAGAAATTTCACAAGTAAGTAATCAGACAAAATTAATTACACAAATATCTGGGCTGAAATCCTTAACTGGCAAAGGATTGGTAATTGGTAAGTAGGTTAGCATTGAAAATCGTCGTTATGGCACTAGTACAGCTTGGCGTAAATAAAATGGCCATTCTCAATCGCCAAAAAGCTTACTCTATATTATTTTTGACTTTTGACTTTTGACTTTTGACTTTTGACTTCCGCCCTGCGGTACTAGGCTTGAGGTAAGAGTGAAGAGGGTTTGGGCGATTTTACTTTTCGTTACATATTACTCTTCGAGAAGCCGCTTCGCGTCTACGGTTTTTTTCCGTTTACCTACTTAAATAAATAATATGTAATTAATTCTGTCCAGGTACTTATTTAGTCATCTTGAGATGACTTTAGCTATGAGCAAGGAACTTGAGTTCCTTGCAGGATAGGGTTTTTGCCTAATCGAAAAATCAATCAAGGATTTGAGGTTTTGCCTGTGTAGACGCGGTTTCTAACCGCCGGTTGAACTTCCGCGAAGCGTTGCTAGACGAAAATATTTTTCTATTAAGTATTAGCTGAGGATTCATGACCAATGACCCATATAGTCTTAAAATATTCTTAATTTCCCCACACAGACTTTTTTGTCTGTAACCTCCAAGTACCACACAGAAAAATATTATGTCTATAGGCTACGTCGCGCTTGTACTTCATGCACATCTGCCCTTCGTTCGTCACCCCGGAAGTGACTATGTGCTAGAAGAAGAATGGCTATATGAAGCGATTACTGAAACTTACATTCCTTTATTAAAAGTATTTGAAGGCTTAAAACGAGATGGTGTTGATTTCAAACTCACCATGAGTATGACTCCGCCTTTGATTTCTATGCTTCGTGATCCTTTACTGCAAGAACGCTATGATGCTCACTTAGCACAACTAGAAGAGCTTATAGAGTTAGAATCCGAGCGCAATATTCATAATGGTCATGTTCGGTATTTAGCAGAACATTATGCAACTGAATTTAATGAAGCGCGGGAGTTATGGGAACGTTATCACGGTGATTTAGTTACAGCATTTAAACAGTTCCAAGATAGTAATAACTTAGAAATTATTACCTGTGGCGCTACTCATGGCTACTTACCATTAATGAAAATGTATCCCCAAGCTGTGTGGGCGCAAATTCAGGTAGCTTGTGAACATTACGAGGAAACTTTTGGTCAAGCCCCCAGAGGGATATGGTTGCCAGAATGTGCCTATTATGAAGGCGTGGAGCGAATGCTGGCGGATGCTGGTTTACGTTATTTCCTCACGGATGGTCATGGTATTTTATACGCCCGTCCCCGTCCTCGCTTTGGTAGTTATGCCCCGATTTTTACTGAACCTGGTGTAGCGGCTTTTGGTCGAGATCATGAATCTTCTCAGCAAGTATGGTCTTCTGAGGTAGGTTATCCTGGTGCAGCCGAATATCGGGAATTTTATAAAGACCTGGGTTGGGAAGCTGAATATGAATATATTAAGCCCTATATAATGCCTAATGGTCAGCGAAAAAATACTGGCATTAAGTATCATAAAATTACTGGTAGAGGCTTAGGTCTTGCGGACAAAGCTCTATATGATCCTTACTGGGCAAGGGAAAAAGCGGCAGAACACGCTGCTAACTTTATGTATAATCGTGAGCAGCAAACTGGTCACCTACACAATATCATGGGTCGTCCGCCGATTATTGTTTCTCCTTATGATGCGGAGTTGTTTGGTCATTGGTGGTATGAAGGTCCTTGGTTCATTGATTACCTGTTTCGGAAGTCATGGTATGACCAAAAAACTTATGAAATGACCCATTTAGCCGATTATTTACGAGCTAATCCCAATCAGCAGGTATGTCGTCCGGCTCAGTCGAGTTGGGGCTTTAAGGGTTTTCATGAATATTGGTTAAATGATACTAATGCTTGGGTCTATCCACATTTACACAAAGCTGCGGAACGAATGATTGAAATTTCTCAAATTGAGGCTGAAGATGAGTTACAGAAAAAAGCACTCAATCAAGCTGCAAGAGAGTTATTATTGGCGCAATCTTCTGACTGGGCGTTTATTATGCGGACAGGAACAATGGTTCCTTATGCAGTAAGAAGAACGCGATCGCATTTAATGCGTTTTAATAAGCTGTATGAAGAAGTGAAAGTAGGTAAAGTTGATAGCGGTTGGCTGGAAAAAGTCGAATCAATGGATAATATTTTCCCCAATATTGACTATCGTGTTTATCGTCCAGCATTCTAATTAGGGAACAGGGAAAAGGTAAGGGGAAGAGGAAAGAGGTAAAGAGGAACTGACAACTGACTCCACCAAAAAAGCAAAACCCCCAGTTACAATCCTGGGGGTTATTTTTATATACATCTTGTCAAATTGCCACTAAATACTATTGGGGTAAATTGCGGCTGTTGTAAGCATCAATAGCATAGGCGGGTGTGCGTTGGGTATAGTCAATCTCTACACCAGTAATAGATTTAGCTAAAGCTGCAAACTTATCAGAAGCCCAGTTGCGTTCGTGAATGGGTTTGCTTTGTTCACCCAAGAAGTAAGCGAGAGAACCAATAACAGCAACTGCTACCCAACCAACAACCAATAGAGAAATTAAAACAGCCATTTGAGAACCTCGTTTTTGACTTTTTGTAACCTTATGTAAATAAATATAACAGATTGTTAACAAAACTTGCAAATTATTTTTTGGTGTGTATGCCCTTCCTCTAGGTGCGGTATTCCCCACTGTAATAATTTTGTAACAAAAAGCACAAATACAAGAAATAGTGAGATAATATTTCAGGTATATTTTGTCATCCTTGAACTAAAAGCAACCAATTAGTAATATGCAGATCAAAGTTAATATTCTTAATCTTGCAAAAAATAGGGGAGGCTACTTAGTTTCCATCCAATTATCCCCTGCATGAATATCAACAACTAAAGGCACAGATAAAGAAACAGCATTTTCCATCACCGATTTAATTTGTGGTTGCAATTCTTCCCACTCTTGAGGAGGAATTTCAAATACTAATTCATCATGAACTTGCAATAACAACCGCGCTTGATATTTTTTCAGAACCTCATGCAATTGCACCATAGCAATTTTGATAATATCTGCACTAGAACCTTGAATTGGGGCATTAGCAGCAGAACGGAGTAACCCAGCATCATATTGACCTAAATTTTTTAACTTCTGTAAATTAATATCTTCTAAATTACTACCTTTTAACTGCTGTAAACTATTACTAGTAAACTCAAAATAACGTCTTCTTCCGAGAATAGTTTCCACATAACCATAAGCGATAGCTTGTTTTTTAACTTCCTCTAAATATTTAAATACTTGGGGATATCGTTGATTAAATCGCTTAATAAACTCATTAGCATTAGCTTTATCTATCCCCGTTGAGTTGGCAAATTTAAGAGAACCCATGCCATAAATTACACCAAAATTAATCGTTTTCGCAAAACGTCGTTCTTCTGATGTGACTTCGGCTTTTTCAAAAACTAATTTTGCAGTCACAGTATGAATATCTTCATTTTGCTGATATGCTTGAATTAATATAGGTTCTTGACTCAAATGCGCCAAAATCCTTAACTCAATTTGTGAGTAATCAGCAGCTACCATTAACCAACCTGATTCAGGTAAAAACGCTTTTCTAATTTGGCGGCTAAAAGCAGTGCGAATGGGAATATTTTGTAAGTTTGGATGAGAAGAGGATAACCTGCCCGTAGAAGTTGCAGTTTGGTTAAAATCAGTATGTAGTCTTTGACTTTGAGGATGTACTAAAGCTGGTAAAGCATCCACATAGGTAGATTTTAATTTTGATAAAGTTCGATTTTCAATAATCGCTTCCACAAATCCAGTATGATCAACTTCTAGAAGTTTTTCTAAAGTTGCTGCGTCTGTAGAATAGCCAGTTTTAATTTTGCGAGAATATTTCGTACTTAAACCTAATTTCTCAAACAGAATATGACTCAATTGTTTAGGAGAACCTAAATTAAATTTTTCCCCAGCAATTTTGGTAGCTGTTATTTCTAACCTTGCTAATTCTGTTTCTAACTGCTGTGAAAGTTCCTTGAGATAATCGGAATTAATCCGAACTCCTGTATATTCAACTTCCGCTAAAACTGCTTCTAATGGTTGTTCAACTTCATTTAACAGTTTATATAAACTTGGAGTTTTTTCTAGCTCTTCCCGCAGTTTTGCTACTAATCCAAATGTTCCATAAACATCCATTCCGCAATAATCAGCAACCGCAGCAATACTAATATCAGCGATAGTCTTGCCTTTGGGAACTAAATCTCCATAACTATTCGCACTTAATCCCAAATATCGCAGAGATAAATCACTTAAATTATGACTACTATCGGGATTAATCAAATAACTGGCTAACATCGTATCAAATACCACTCCAGCTAAATTAATTCCTTGACAGCGCAGAATTAATCGATCAAATTTAGCATTTTGGAAAGCTTTAGGATAATCAGCACTTTCCAAAATTGGCCGCAAAGTTTCTAATACCAAATCTCGATTTAAATTATCGCCGATTTTATGACCAATAGGAATATAAGCAAGTTCATCTGATTCTGTTCCCCAGCAGCAACCAATTCCCACTAAATCTGCATCTCGTGGTTCTAAAGCAGTAGTTTCTGTATCCCAAGCAACTGGGTTTTCTGGATTAGTGAATTTTCTTAAAAGTTCTACTAATTCAATTAATTTTGCTTCTGTATTAATAATGCGAGGTTGAATTGGTGAAGCATTTTGTTTTATTTCTTGTGCTGTCTCTTCTGCACTAAAGAACCACAAATCATCATCTGTTTCGGCGATTATTTCCGATACCTTATTTTCTACAACTTTTCCACCAAGTTTTTGCTGTATTTCGTTAATTGTCTCTAAAAATCTTTTAAATTCTAATTTCTCTAAAATCGGAATCAGCAAGTTATTATCAAAACCTGTTAATTGACAATCTTCTAAATCAACTTCTAGGGGAACATCACAAACTATCTTAGCTAAATAACGAGATTTTTCCGCGTTTTCTTTACCAGTAATTAGTTTTTGCTGAGTTGCACCTTTAATATCATCTATAGCTGCATAAATTTCTTCCAGAGAATTATAAGTATTTAATAGTTGTGCTGCTGTTTTTTCCCCAATTCCTTTGACTCCCGGAATATTATCTGATTTATCACCACATAAAGCTTTAAAGTCAACAACTTGCGTTGGTAATACCCCTAATTTCTCTTTAACTTCTTCGGCTCTAAATTCAGCAATACTATTTGTAGAACGTTTTAAGGCTTCTGGCGTGAAGTTTAAAACTGTAATTTCTCTATCAGCATCAATTAATTGAAATAAATCCCTGTCACCAGAAAGTATTTTCACCTGATATCCAGCCGCAGAGGCTTTCTGTGCTAATGTTCCTAGTACATCATCGGCTTCATAACCAGGTGCAGTGAGTATGGGTAAATTTAGGCTTTGTAATAACTCATGGAGGTTTTCTAAGTCGGGAATAAAGTCTTCTGGGGTTTCCCCACGTCCAGCTTTATAAGTATCATCAGCTTCATGACGAAAAGTAGGTGAACCTAAATCAAAAGCTACTGCTACTGCTTGTGGTTGTTGTGTAGATATTACTTCTAATAAACATTTGATAAAACCAAAACAAACACTGGTGGGAATACCAGTTTTTGTGCGAAGTCCTCCGTCTCTACCTTTAGCAAAAGCAAAGTAGGAACGAAAAGCTAGAGAATGTCCATCTACAAGGATGAATATGGGTTTGTTTATAACTGAAGAATTAAGAGTCAACTGCTTAACCGAATTAGGAAACTATTATATTCTAATTTTTTTCTCCAGATTTAATATGCAACATAGTAGTCTGTCAACCCGAAAATGACGGGTGAAGGCAAGCAGAGGGAGAAGAGAAGCAAGGGGGCAGGGATCACAAGGGTAGGTTTTTTACATTGTCGTGAGGGCAAGACTGGGAAGACTTGGAGGCTACCTTGTCTTTCTCCATTATAAATCTCTATGTAAAAAACCTACCCCTGTGAGCTACTCCCTGCTCCCTGCCCCCTGCCTCTCTGCTTTAATAAGGTGGATAACCAAATTCATCGTCATCCGCATACACATAAGAATTGGTAACACCGGATGTCTCTACCTTAGAAGCCTCTGGTTTAATCACTTCCTTACCAAATTCTTTGTATTCTTCAAAAGCCTTACAAATAATTTCCGACTCAGGAGAGTCTGAAGCAATCATATAATCGGTTAAAGTTGAAATCGTGGGATGTTTATAATCTACAGTTGAAGCCACCAAAGCGATATTCGGTTCTATACCTCTTTCTTCCGGTTCAATAATAGGGCAGAAAATCCCATGAGCATGGAATAAAGGCCCTTTAGGAGTTAGTGGTTTCTTTTGAAAACCAGCATAAGCCTTTTCCAATTCCCCAGCAAAACCGCCAGTAATTCGCCCTTGTTGATATTCAGCGTAATTTTTCCCAAAACTAGCGCCGGGTGAACCACTCAGAGTTAATTGCAGAGGTGATTGATGCAAAAACTTTTTATCTTCACCGACTAAAAAAATCAAATGGCGAGTATAAATTTTAAATTTAAGTTTATCAGCTAAAAACTCTTCTTTGTAATCTTTGTATGTACCTAATCTAATCTTGGTTTCCCGATCTTGCACCGATAACGGGCCACGACGCACGATCACCAATCGAGGAGTAGTAGTAATAAATATGGTTTCTACTTCTCCCGAACTAAATTCATGTTCCACCTGTTGCCAATTATCATCGGGCTGAAACCCAACGGATTGAGCATTATCGCGGCTAATCGCTAAACCATAGCTTTGTAAACCATCTGTACCATACCGAGGATTGATCATTAAACCCCAGGGAATCACTTGAGACGGTGGGGCGTTAAATTTTTCGTCTTCAAAGTCGAACTTAGCAGATGCTTTCATGATTTTAGAATATCAGTGTGTTTAATTTAATAAGTCTATCGTTTGTACCAGATTTTGTACCATCTATCTCCGATATTAGACACTTTCTGAATTAGATTGTAACAATTTTTGGTAACCGCTCAATAATCCGGGGTAAATCCTTCCATGACAAGCCTCAAATGGCGTAAAATCGTCCCCGAATGGGTAGTCCGCCCCCATTTATTGAGCGGATACAATTTTTGTTTAACAATTAATTATAAAACCCGTAGGGGCGGGGTCTCCCCACCCTTTCTCTATTCTTTCTCTCCCTCTCCCCACTCAATTACAATGCACCAGCTGCAGTTTTATCGAGAACACTATTACTTAAATGCCCAGTAATATTCATCGCTTGCAGAACTGGATAACCTTGAATTCCATCAGGATAATCAATCACACTCACAGCGCCATTACCTTGACGGAAGTTCCAGAAATTTTCGTTAGATAAACCCAGAATATGGCATAATAATGTCTTATTAGTGGCATCATGGGCGACGACTAATCCTAGTTGTAATTGCTGATTTTGAGCATTTTCGACTATAGTATTCCAATCAGCAACACTGCGATCGCTCACCTGTGCTAAATTTTCCCCTTCTGGCATTTGCACTTTGTCCGGTATTGTCCGCCAACGTTCTAATTCTCCGGGAAATCCTTGCTCAATTTCTGATTCAAATTTGCCTTCCCACAGTCCGTGACTAATTTCTCTTAAACCAGCAAATAGTTCTAATTTCAAACTAGCATGATATTTTAAGATAATTTCTGCTGTTTCCTTGGGACGGGACATGGTACTGCTAACAGCAAAATCAATATTTATGTCTTTGAGAAATTCTGCGGCTTTTGCGGCTTGGTTTCTACCATTATCATTGAGGGGAATATCAATTTGTCCTTGAAATTTGCCTTGACGATTCCATTCAGTTTCGCCATGACGGACTAATAATAATCTTACACCTTTATGACCAGGACGCAGAGAAGGGAAAGTTTCACCCAGATGTTGGGTTTGATTCATGGATTCTAACTGCACGGGTTCACCTAAACCACCTGCAAAATTCAAGATACTAATGCCGCAGTTAGATTGTTGTAAGCAATGGTAGCGACTGGGGGAAATTCCCAAAGCTGTGCTAATTAAGGCCCGATTGATGCCATTATGACCCACAATCAGGATAGTTTCTCCTTGGTGTTGGGGGAGAATCTCTTGCCAAAATTGCTTGGCTTGGGCGTATAAAGCCAGAACTGGGAAATGTTCTGTAGTTCCTGAAGGTTCATCTAAAACCATGCGAAACTCGTGGGGACGTTGTTTCCAGGTGCGGTAATCTTCAGTAAAGTTTTTTTGGACTTCACTTGTGGTCATTCCTACCCAGAGGGGTAAATCAACTTCTACCAACTGTTCATCAATTTGAATCACAGGAGGTTGTGTAGCTAATTGACTGCGGATAATTTCGGCTGTGGATTTGGCACGCTGGAGGGGACTACTATAAATAGCTTGAAAGCAAATACTACTGAGGGCAATACCAGCTTGACTGGCATCATTTTCACCTTTTGGGGTTAATGACGAGGCATCAGTCCGCCCTTGAATACGTTTTTCTATATTGTAGGTACTTTGACCATGACGCACGATGATCACACGGGTCATTTTTTTACTTTCCTCTATATCAAAGGAATAATTTTACTGCAAAATGGGTAAGGAAGTCATGATAAAGGTATTCATCACATTTTCATCGGACTGGAGTTGTTGCAGATTATTGGCGATAAATGCTTCAATTAAGGCGCGTTTATTGCGTAATTGTATTTCATCTGCCATCAGATCGAGAATTTCTTTTTGGAGTTTTTGAGTTGCGACTGGATCTGTTTTGTTCATGCTTCTCAACAAATTGAGAATATACGCCACATTAGAGGGTGTTTGAAAAGTCGGTGAGTGAGCGGAAAGTCCTTTTTGAGCCAAGCGTAATGTTACAACAGATAATTACCGTAAGCAGATATATAAACAATAAGAATAAGATCCCCGACTTTTCTAAGAAGTCGGGGATCTGGGAATCTAACTCTTGCAGAAAATAGGCTGAATTTATTTAATACTTGCCTGTAAATACTCGTTCTGCGGGGCCTGTCATGTAAATCCGGTTATCAATTTCCGACCATTCGATTTCTAGGGGTCCGCCGGGTAATTCTATGGTAGCGGTGCGATCGCATTTATCGTTCAATACACACGCCACTAAGGACGCACAAGCACCTGTGCCACAAGCGAGGGTAATTCCAGCGCCTCGTTCCCAAACTCGCATTTTCAAATAGTTACGATTGACTATTTCAATAAATTCGGTGTTGGTTTTTTTAGGAAATACGGGATGATTTTCAAATTGGGGGCCAATACTTTCTAAATTAATCGCCGCAATATCTTCCACAAAAGTAATACAGTGGGGATTTCCCATGCTGACACAGGTAACATCCCAAGTTTTTCCGGCTATTTCCAAGGGTTGATTAATGACTTGAAACTCACTAGGTGCTAAAGTTGTGGGAATTTCCCCTGCTAATAATCGGGGTTCACCCATATCTACTTTAACTTGACCATCATCTGTGAGTTGGGGTGTAATCACACCTGCTAAGGTATGAATATGATATTTATCTTTGGTGCGAGAAATACCTTCCAATTCCGTCAAAAATACCGCTAAACAGCGAATCCCATTCCCACACATTTCCGGTTCTGAACCATCCGAGTTAAAAATTCGCATGGTGTAATCCGTGCCATTTTGTCCAGGAAGTGCGAAAATAACACCATCTGCTCCAATACCAAAATGGCGATCGCACCATTGTACCGCTTTCTCTGGTGTCAATACTGGTGTCAATGAGGAACGGTTATCAATGAGGATAAAATCATTACCGAGTCCTTGATACTTAGTAAATTCGATTGCCATTTTGACCTAAATGAATTATTAAAGATTCATTCATACTATTAAAAAATTTGTCAGTTGTCAGTTGTCAATTACCAATATATGGCAACAAATCAATTTGATACTTCACTACCTAGCACTCGTCAGGTCTAGAAGTGCATTAAAGAAAAATTAACGGTCGAATTTAGATTAATGACTGGTGATTTGATTACAGGTCGCATAGGCAGGATCACAATTGTATTTGTATTTTCGATGGTAATAATGACCAGATTATGGTTTGGAAACAGGCGATCGCCTACATGAAACCATTCAGTGATACAGTAACGGAAAGAGGATTGATCCCGCAAAATGTCAGTGTTGAAGTTGTACCTAAGTAGGGCTTGCTGATAGCAACCTACTCAAACCTGTATAAAACTGTGTTGCTTCTAGTTGCTTATCGGATTGACTGGATATTATTGGTTTGTCTAATATTTAAATTAACGGTGGAATTTAGCGCGACTAATCAACGTTAAGGATATTTCTAAAATGTCTAAAATACGAATCACAGATATACCTTTATTCGCAGATATGTCTATTGACCAACAAGAAATTATAGTAGGTGGTACGATTACGGATATCGGGACAAACACTGTACCCAATTATATTCTTTTAAACCCAATCATCAATGATTTGCTTAGCAGTTTAGATATTAATGCTTTTGACTGGAAACCATACCTAGATAGTGTAGGATTCGATATAAGTTTACCGATTACGGGATAATTTTAACGCCTTAAAAACTGTATAACCCCTCCCCGCAAGTGAGGAGGGGAATAGTTATTTTACCAAATTTACAAAAGTCAATAAATATTGGTTCTAGTATGACTACCTGACTTGAACATAAGACCCCACCCCTAACCCCTCCCCGCAAGCGAGGAGGGGAATAAGAGGTTTTTTCATGGTGTATGCAGTGCATGATGGCTACTTAATAGTGATTTTACCTTCGGCAAATTGGACTAAAGCTGTGAGTTCTTCCGCTGATCCTACCACTAATAAGCGATCGCCTAAAAGGAGTGTAGTTTGACTATTGGGATAATCAATTTCTTTCCCATCAGCCCGACAAATAGCCATTAAACTCACCCCAGTTAAATAACGCATATTCACTTCTTCTAAAGTCATGCCAATTAAAGGTGAATCTGCTGGTAAATCATACCAACGACGATTGAGATCACGGGTGACTTTTTGTAAATATTGGGAAACTTCAGTAGCAGAACTTTCAGGGCGTAAATCCAAATAATGATCTTGGCGAATTTGCTGCATTTTTTGTTGTACCACTTCTGGTAATAAACCCACACCAATTAAGAGATGAGTTGCCATTTCTAAACTTGCTTCAAATTCTGGTTGGACGACTTCTTTTGCCCCCAATTGATAAAGAAGCTCAATATTTTTATCTTGGGTAGCACGGACAACTGTATCTAATTCTGGACATACTTCCAAAGATCGTTTTAAGCATAGCCGAATACTAGCAGGATCAGGGAGAGCGATCGCCATTCCTTGAGCATGACTGACACCAGCGGTTTCTAAGACATGAAGACTCACCGCATTACCATAAACATAGGCAATTCCTGCTTCCCTTAACTGTTGAATCCGACTTTCTGATTGGTCAATTACCACCACAGATAATTGATATTGCTGTAACAACTTCACCAAATTTTTACCTAGTCTTCCATAACCACAAACTACTACATGATTTTTCTGCGGCAAATCTTCCGAAAAATCACGAGCTTGGTCATCCACCAAATATGGTTTTAGCCAGGGCATAGATTCAGCAAAATCAAATAAAAATGGCACTAATCGCAAGACAAAAGGAGTCAACATTAAAGTAACGGCAGTAGTTCCTAAAATTAGTAAATATATCCGCCGAGACACCAAACCTAAAGCTTGCCCTTCACTAGCCAGAACAAAAGAAAATTCCCCAATTTGTGCCAGTCCCAACCCCACAATTAAAGATGTTTTTAAAGGATAGCGAAACAGACTTACTAAAGGAGTAATAATTAAAAACTTACCCACAAAAACTAAAGCCACCAATCCGAGAATCAATTCTAGATTTTGCCACAAAAATACCGGATCAATTAACATCCCAATGGCAGCAAAAAATAAACTAGCAAATATATCCCGCAATGGTTCCACAATAGTCAAAGTTTCATCAGCATATTCCACCTCAGAAATCATCAATCCAGCGACAAATGCCCCCATTTCAATAGATAACCCCAAGTATTCTGTGAATATGGCAATTCCTAAACAGATAGTGACAACACCTAATAAAAATAACTCCTTACTTTCCGTGCTGGCTAGTAATCTGAGTAAGGGGGGAATCAACCAAATCCCGGCTACAATCGCACCAGCGGCAAATAAACCAATCTTTAGTAATGCCATCAGTACAGCAATTCCAATCACCTCTCCTGGTGCATGGAGGGCTGGTAAGACAGCTAACATCAATCCCAGGGCTAAGTCCTGAACAACCAACATCCCCAGCATCACCTGACCGTGAGGTGTTTCCGTTTCATTGCGTTCCATTAAGCACTTGAGAACCACCGCAGTGGAAGACAGAGACAAAATCGAACCCAAAAATACACCCTTAGCGGGTAAAGTTCCCCAAGCGCCAGTGACACCGCAGACCAAAACAGTGATGAGAATAGTGAGGATAATTTGTAAAGTACCACCTCCAAGAGCGATCGCCTTAACTTTCCTAAGTTCCGTCAAGGAAAACTCCACACCCAAAGCAAACAACAAAAACGCCACCCCAAACTGAGCCAAGGTTTCCACTTGGATAAGTTCCTTAATCAGTCGCAGTCCAGAAGGGCCCACAATCATCCCACCAATCAGATATCCCAGTAAAACAGGTTGTTTTAACAGCGCAGCTAATAGTCCACCGCAAGCTGCAACAGCAAACACCAAAACTAAATCAATAATTAAACGAAAATCTTCTTGCACCGGTTTTAATTAAGAACTATAAACAACCATATAGATTCAGCATACAAACTTTTATCAATTTGCGGGGAGGGCTGGGGTACAAGAAAATATAGCAGGGGGCAGGGGGTAGGAGAGAGGATTTTATTTAAGATTCCTCTGCGCCTCTGCGCCTCTGCGAGAGCAAAAAATCTAATTCAAGTACCCAAAAATCAACCTAAAACCCGATAACCAATATCTCGGCGATAATACATTTCATCAAATTGAATGCTCTTTATACCTGCATAAGCTTGAGATAAAGCTGCTTGAAAATCCTCACCCAAGCCAGTGACATTTAACACCCTACCGCCATCTGTCACAACTTCCTGGACGGCATTTAACCTTGTCCCCGCGTGAAAAACCGTCGCCCCTGCGGTCTGGGCTGCGGCAAAACCAGTAATTACCTTACCCTTAATATACTCTCCCGGATAACCACCAGAAGCAGCCACCACCGTCGCCGCTGCCCCTTGTTTCCAAGTAATCGGCGGCATATTTCCTAACTGCTGTTCTATACAAGCCAAAATTAAATCTTCCAAAGGTGTTTCTAGCATTGGTAAAATCACTTGGGTTTCTGGATCACCAAAGCGACAGTTAAATTCTAAAACCCGAAAATCCCCATCTGGTGAAATCATTAACCCCGCATACAAAATGCCTCGGTAGTCAATGCCCCTAGCCTGTAAGGCGTGAATAGTTCTTTCTAATACTTCTGTTTGTACCCGTGCCATTAACTGCGGTGTGGCTATTGGGGCGGGAGCATAAGCACCCATGCCTCCAGTATTGTCTCCTGTATCACCTTCACCAACACGCTTATGATCTTGAGCAGGTAATAATGGGCGAATGGTTAAACCATCGGTGATAGCTAAAATAGATACTTCTTGCCCGACTAAACATTCTTCAATGACAACGGAACTACCAGCAGATCCAAATTGTCCTTGAAAAATTGCCTCAATTGCTGCTTCAGCTTGGGCAATGGTTTCGGCAACTGTTACCCCCTTTCCAGCCGCTAACCCATCGGCTTTTATGACAATGGGCGCACCTGCGGATTGGATGTAAGCTTTTGCTGGGGCTGCTTCTGTAAATACCGCAGATTTAGCTGTGGGGACTCCGGCTTCTGCCATTAAGGCTTTAGCCCAGGCTTTACTTGCTTCTATTTGCGCCCCTTCCTTATTTGGACCAAATACCATTAAGCCTTGATTTTGCAAATAATCAGTAATTCCCTCAGCTAAAGGTACTTCTGGTCCAACAATTACCAGAGAAATATCATTATTTACCGCATATTCGCTAATACCAGCAAAATCATCCACCGCTAAGGGCAAGTTTTTACAACCGGGCATAGTTGCAGTACCACCATTACCTGGTACACAGACAACTTGCTCGATTTTATCAGATTGCAGCAATTTCCACGCTAGAGCGTGTTCCCGTCCCCCATTCCCGATAACTAAAACTTTCACTTATTTCCTCGCGCGTAATCCAGCAAAACGAGAATATATGATACCATCTTCAATTGTCCAAGCTGGTAATCTGGCTAGATTTAGGGTTTGTGTGCCAAAAGAGCGAACTGCTTGCAGCAACACTTCGCGATCGCACAATCATAATCTAATAATATACTCTTAGTTTTATCCTAGATGCTATTTATCAGATATATTATTCATAATGGCTATATGATAAGCTTAAATTATAGAAAATCAATAATACTTTTGATATTTATAACTTTTAGCAATTTGCCTTTATATTTCCTTAATAATTAATTGAAAATTTTTTCTATTTATCAACGAGGTTGCTATACTTTCAGCGATTTGCTATAATTTTAGAGAATTTCATAATTGGGTTATTACTGTCAATTTTGGATCTTTCAGAGGATGTTAGTCTCAAACCCTTTATTGACAGTAGTTTTAGAAGTTAATTTCCCAGGCTAATACAAAACTTTACAAAAATTTTAGCCATAAATTTGCTCAGAAATGATCTAATTTGAGCGATCGCAAAAACTCCCTATTGACAAATTGACAAAAAAGTGATACATAACTTGTCACCCGTTAAGGGGTAAAGCAAAAGCTCATTGGTGTCAACTTAACGTAAAACATCTATTCCGCAAAGAACTCAAGTTATCTCATTCCCAGTCTCTGACTGGGAATGAATTCTAGAAGGCTCTGACTTCAATGATATTAGAGGCAGAGCCTCATTAACTGCATTCATAGTCTCTGACTAGGAACGAGATGTGGTAGGGATTTGAGCTTAAGTTGACACCATTAACAGTAAACCAAAAAGTTTTTTCCTGAAGGGAGATCGCCAAATACTGTGTAGTATAAAATACTTTTTTATTCCCGATACTCTAATCAGCAGACATAGTATAGATAATAATTACTTATGATTAGCTGGTTAATAATTTCTTGACGCTAACCGGATGGAATATAAATGCTTTCAACGACTTGATATTTCCTCTGTAGGGCTTGAGATAAAAAGGCTAACATCTGTTTGAGTGTAAAAAGTGTGCGATAAATTAATCTACTACCTTTCCTTTTCCGACTGATTTTGAGCCATAGTAGATTCACCCAGATGTTAATTAGAAGAAAGGATATTCCAATGAATAGTAATCTCAAGACTGGATTTTTGTTATTCGTCTTAATTCGACAAATATTTTTCAGACGATAACTAGTTTCAATGCCAAATCTTTTTCGATAATCTTGATAGATGTAATTTAAATTTGTTTTTACCTTATAAGCAACATAAACAAAATATTGAACTCCATGCTTTTTATGCTTTCCCTTTCTATATTTACAGACAACCCATAAATCAAATGTGACGAAATCATCTTTATCTCTTGTAATGGTATAGGTAGTTTTATAACTTTTTTTACCCTTGAGGAATTGTTTGATTCCTCCTTTTTTTCCAGTCTTGATAGCAGGCATAAGAAAGGGAATATCTAATGCCTGTAACCATGTAATTACAGGAGTATTAAAAAATCCCCTATCCAAATAGAGTTTTTTTACATTTATTTTTAGGGATTCAAGTTCGGCTAATAAATAAGTAATTAAAGCCACACTAGTATCTAATTGGCGAACACCTCTTATTGCTAGAGTTACACGCTTATTATTACTAATAACATATAAAGTGGCATAGGCATAAAATGAATTAGTACCAGATTTAGCTTCACTTCGATATATGTAGGGTAATTCTGACGATGTTGGTTGACCATAATAACAAATTAAATTTAAATCAATCGCTATTTTTAAACACCGTTTTTTTAATCCTAAAGGAATTCGACTTTTTAATGCTTGATTGATTTGCGCTTCTAATTCCTCAAAATTGTTAATTTTATTGAGATGATATCTAATATCATTAGCTGTCGGAATATTTTTTAACAATTTAGCAGTGTTTTCAATACTATCTCCACTGCTGGCTGCTTTAACCAGAATCTCGAATAAAGTTTGTTGGTTACAGGCTCCTTGAGTTTCAATGGAAAAATTTTCTACTAAACACTGAATAACCTCATCAAGAGTTTCTGAGTCGGTTAAAACGAGTTCTTCTGTAGACTCGCCCCGCGTGGCTTTTGTTAGAGATGAAACAGTCAATTTTTTCAGCCAATATGCTACACACTACTTTCATCATTTCATATTTTGATCCAGTGCAAATTATGATAACTATTTCTTATATATTTGGTATTCTATAGTACATGAGTATCTGTCGTATTTTGTTAGTGATGCCTGCTGCGTCTGTAGCAATAGCGTCAGCACTCCGTAAAAATCACTCTTTGGGAAAACTTTTTGGTTTACTGATAAAAGATTTGGATTTAATGTAGGGGTAGCGCCCCCGTGCCTACCCCTTCCTAACCGCGCCCCCGTGCCTACCGCAGTATTTGGGGCAACCACAGGGGGTTTGCCCCTACATTAGGTTTGCTTTTGGTGATAAAGTGTATATAAATAGGGATGTCTAAAAAATTAGTGGTAGCAAAATTTTTAAAATATGAGTGGTAAATTCATTGTCTTTGAAGGGGTGGAAGGTTGCGGTAAAACTACTCAGATGCAACGGTGTTTTCAGTGGTTGGAAAGTTTAAATATATCGGCGCTGCTGACTCGTGAACCCGGGGGAACGGAGTTAGGAAAGGATTTACGGGCGTTATTATTGGAAAAGTCACCAAGTAAGCCTGTGGGAGAAGTCACGGAATTATTATTATATGCAGCGGACAGGTCACAACATATCGAAGAAGAGTTAAAACCTAATTTAGCCATAGGGAAATTTATTCTGTGCGATCGCTATACTGATTCTACTATCGCCTATCAAGGTTATGGTAGAGGTCTAAATATGAATCTCATTCATCAACTTAATCAGATTGCTACTGGTGGCTTAGAAAGTGATTTAACTATTTGGTTAGATGTAGATGTAGAAGTAGGACTATCCCGCAAACGGGGACAAGCTAAACTAGATAGAATTGAACAGGAAACTATTACTTTTCATCGTCGGGTACAGCAAGGATATACAGAATTAGCTGCATCCAATCCATCCCGAATTGTGCGAATAGATGGTAATAACAGTCAAGATATTGTTCAAAAAAATATACAGGAAATTTTACAGCAACGCCTGTTTTCATAACTATGTTCTCGTCACTAATCGGACAACAGCAAGCAGTAGAATTATTAACTCAATCAGTTAAACAACATCGAGTTGCACCAGCTTATATGTTTGTAGGTGCTGATGGTGTGGGCAGAAGTTTAGCAGCAAAATGTTTTATAGAATTACTTTTTTCTAGTTCTGTAAAACCGGATCAAATTCCCATTTTACACAATAGAATTCAGCAAAGAAATCATCCAGCTTTATTGTGGGTAGAACCAACTTATCAATATCAAGGACAAAGACTCACCCCGGCAGAAGCAGCCGAAAAAGGCGTTAAACGCAAAGCACCACCGGTTATTCGTTTAGAACAAATTCGAGAAATTACCCAATTTCTTTCCCGTCCCCCCTTAGAAGCAACGCGAAATGTCATAGTTCTAGAACAAGCAGAAACAATGGCAGAATCAGCGGCAAATGCGTTATTAAAAACCTTAGAAGAACCAGGAAAAGCGACATTAATTTTAATTGCCCCTTCCCCCGAATCTGTACTACCAACTTTAGTATCCCGTTGTCAAAAAGTTCCCTTTTATCGTTTGAATACTGCGGCTATGACTCAAGTATTAACACAAACAGGAAATGCCGAAATTTTGCAACATCCAGAAGTTTTAAATATAGCCGCAGGTAGTCCAGGAAATGCCATTTCCTCCTACCAACAATTGCAAACCATTCCTAGCGAATTTATCACCCAGGTGAAAAAAACGCCAACATCTTACCGTCATGCTTTAGAATTAGGTAAAAAAATTGATAAAGAATTAGATACAGAAGCCCAATTATGGTTAATTGACTATTTACAACAATACTATTGGCAACAAATACATGAACCAAAAATCATTCAACAACTAGAAAAAACTCGAAAACATTTACTTTGTTACGCCCAACCTCGTTTAGTTTGGGAATGTACATTTTTAGCCTTATTTAAAATATCGCAAAATCCGTAGGGGCGGGGTTTCCCCCCCCCTCAATTATATTACTCTTCATTTCTCTTTGCGCCTCTACGCCTCTGCGTGAGACAAAAAAACGTGGTTCATTTACCCGAAAATCGCTGTAATTATTGAAATTTTCCCTTATATTATTTAATCAGGATCACAACGAATTTCAATCATAAATCCATCGGGATCATAAAAATACACTCCTCTCCCAGTAGGACGGGAAACAGGACCATAAGCAATGACCAAATTATTTTCTTGAATTACTGTTAATGCTTGGTCAAATAATTCTGGAGCAATATCAAAAGCTAAATGATATGCTCTAGTAAAAGACTTACTGGGATCTGGATCTGGTGGTAATAATTCTGGTTCTCCAAATAAGTCAATAATTGTGCCGTCAGGAGTGGCAAAATTAGCGACTTTGCCGGCGTTGACAAGTTCTCTTAATGTTTTTGGTATTTCGTCCCCTGTAAGTTCGTGTAAGCCTAAAATATGACCATAAAAATGGCGAGATGCTGCCATATTTTCGACGTTAAAAGCGATATGATGAACCTTGCGGAGGTAGCCAGTGGGAATATTTTTTTGAGAAATCATCATCCCGAAATTTAGAATCTATGGATTTAAAATTATTTGCAAATCGAGAATAAAGCCCGGTAAAATATCTTCACCAGAAAGTTTTGGTGGGTTGTCAAAATCAAATTTCAATGACCAACCTGTTTTAGTTAGAATATTAACTGCATCATACAGTAGTTTACTACGTCCTAAAGCTGGATCAGAAAGAGGAATATCTTTAACATAATGAAAAATAGCTTCCCAAGCATAATCTTATATTGACCCAATAGCTGGGGATGCAATAGTAGCAATAATAGCTTGTTTTAGCCTCTCAATCTCATTTTCTGTCAACACTTAAAGATTCCTCTACAGCTTGCAAAAATTCACTCATTGTTACAGTTAAAGCGTTGGTGATATGACTCAGAACTCTTACAGATGGGCTTTTTAATCCTCGTTCTAGTTGGCTAATATAGGTTCTATGCAGACCTGTAATTTCTGCTAGATACTCTTGAGACCAACCTTTTTCTATACGACGACGTTGTATTTCTAGCCCTAAATTTTGGTCTAGTTTACTTGGTTGCATAGAAACAGGTTAAGGTATTGAATACAAAAGTTCTACAGACTAACGTATTCAATTACGCCAATGGTAGATTTCTCTGATAGTAGTGTTGGCAAAAAACAAAGTATTCCAAGCTTAACTGTAATTAGTGAGGCAGTTTTGTAATGACCACTACCCTACCTCCTATATTCATCTCCACAATCACCAATTAACTTATATAAATCTTTTGACTGCTGAGAAACTGCATCTATTTTCCCTATATCCTCAGCATCTAAATTGAAACTAAATACCCTAGCATTATCTGACAAATGTTCTGCAATTCCTAACCTTGCACCCACAATTACACCCCCAACTGCTGGCTGATTTAAAATGTAATTTACAGCCACATTAGCAATACTCACTTGATGTTTATCAGCGATTTGTTTTAGGGTAGCCAGTAACTCTTGAAATAATCTCCAATTACCCCAGTTAACAATCATTTGTTTGTATTTTCTCAAGCTGGTAGTATTGATTTCTAAGCTTTTTGGTTCTGGTTTACCTAAATATTTTTCTGATAATAAACCACCACAAACACTACCATAAGCAAACAATTTGATATCATTCTCTTGACAGAATTTCACCATATTTACTTGTGGTCTTCTGTCAACTAAGGAAAACTGGACTTGATTAGAAACAATCTTGATTCCTGCTTCTATAATAATTTGCAAATGTTCGGTATCAAAATTAGTTAAAGCTAAATGTTTTATCTTACCTTCAGTTTGCAATTCTGCCATATATTTAAGAGCATCTAAATAATTAGCATCTTGATAATCCCACCAATGGAACTGCATTAAATCTAATGATTTAACATCCATTCTTCTCAAAGAAATATCAATATTTTCCTCGACCAGTTTTTTTGTCATTTTCCCCGCACGAGGAACCCACTTGGTAAAAGCTTGAATATTATTTACCGCTTCTTCTCCCCGATTCGCTATTAATTGACGACGAAACTCACCAATAAAATCTTCTGCTGGTCCATAATGGTCTGCTAAATCCCAGGTTGTAAAACCAGCATCAACATATTGAAACATAGACTCAATGGCAGTTTTGGGGTTAATACGTCCATGTCCACCGGAAACTTGCCACATTCCATTTAAAATTCGGCAAATTTTCAAATCGGGAGTAAATTGTAAATAGCTTTCCTGAGGTAACATCATATTTTTTATATTGTTATTTCCAATCTTTTTCTGCTTGTTCCAAAACATAAGTCGCGACTTTTTTAATTTCCTCTGGTGTTAAACGATCTTTATAAGCTGACATATTATTTTTCCCATTAGTGACAATGGCTGTAATTGCTTCTAAAGAATCCATTTTATATCTTTTAAGTGCATTCTTTTTGAGGTTTTTACCACGTCTAATAATGTTTTCTCCATTAATATGACAACCGGCACAATGGAAACTAAAAATTTCCGCCCCATTCTTTGTCTCTAAAGCGTTAGCGGGTAAGGTGAAATTGATACTCCACAGAAAAAATGTGCATAATATCAATATTATTACTTTTTTCATAAAGCTTCAAAATCCGAGATGAAGCCGACAAACTTTGTACATTCTTCTTGAAAAGCTTCTGCTTCGCTGACATCTTCAATTTTATAGGACATGATGCGTTTCCCATCTGGCATTTTTTTAGAACCAATCAATTCAGCTTGGTAGTTTTCTACCATTTTTTTAAATTCAACACCGTACAGTTTCCAAGCTTCACCATCACAAGTGATATTTACTTGCCACATAATTTAAAATTTATTTATTTACCAATCTTGATTATTTCATAAATTGGTAACATTTAACTAAAAAATTTCTGGTGACTAAAAGTCGCGGCTATACAGACATAACCCACCTGCGTGGGTTAAAAACTTCTAATTGCTGAGTCTACGAAGGTAGACTTTGCTTGTGTAGCTGCGTACCCTTCGGGAAGCAAGCTACGCGTAGCGTGCTGGAAGCATCTTTCTAATCACCAAATACTACCTAAAGATAGATATGATTTTATTTCTTTAGAGGGTGTTCATCGCTAAACGATTTCGTCATAATGAATGCAAATATTGTAATGAGATTTGTATTCGATATGACCACGAATAAGAACCTTAAAGAACAAATTCAAATAGATTTACGTCAAGCTAAAGAAACAGGACAATTAAAAGCTGAACGCATTCGGGAAATTGTCAAATCTGCTGTTTCTCAAGTAGGTTCTGAGTTTCAAGAAGGTTCTCATGAACTACGTAATTTAGTTAATGATGCTGTGTCTACTGTCATTGATAATTTACAAGAAAAAGGTAGTGAAGTTAAAGAAGGAGTGGTAGCTTCAATTGAAGGAGCTATGGAAGCGATAAATCTGAAAAAACATTCAGATATTGTCAAAACTCAAGCCGAAATTAAGCAATTACAAGCTCAATTGGATAGGGAAGAAGAAGAACTACAAGCAGAAATTGAAGGAATTTTAACGAAGATAGTTGAAACAAGTCAAGATAAATCCGCAGACACAAAAATTGCCATTGATTCCGCTATTGATTCTATCAAAGATAGTGAAGAAGTGGGATTATTAAAGAAACGCTATGCACAATTACAAGCGCAATCAGCAATTATCAGAGCCAATTTATCGGCACGTTATAGTGGAAGTGATCAAGAAGTACAGGATTATTTAAATGAAGCAAAACAATGGTGTGATAAATCCCATCCTAAAGCCGAATCTATTACAGCACAAGTAAAAGAAAGTTACTCACTGCTAGAAAAAAAATTGACAGATGCAGGTGCAGTTATAGCGAAAAAAGAACGTCAATTAAAACAAACTTTGCGTGAATTACTTTTAGCAACGGCTGATTTATTCAAAGATAAAGATATTCGTGCTTAACAAGGATCGGTTCTATTTGATTTGACAGTTAGATCCCCGATTTCTCTAAGAAATCGGGGATCTTGTTGAATGCTTAATAAGTACCTTCCTCTCTATTAATATTTTCTTCATGCTTGACAATTACCCAAACTGCATGAATGCTACCAGGAAGCCAACCAAGCAGAGTCAGCAAAATGTTAATTAACAAAGTTGGACCAAATCCAACGGTGAGAAAAACCCCCAAGGGGGGTAGAAATAAACCGATAAGTATACGCAGTAAGTTCATGGATATTTCCTAGCTTTAAAGTTGGGTTGACTTATTGACTATCTTGTAATTCAAAGCCTTTTTCTGCGAAGTATTTACTGAGAAAGGTATTAGCTAAAGAAAGAACTACAGGACCGATAATAAAAGCAATTAATCCTTGAACTTGAAAACCTGGAACTAAAACTGATGCTAACCAAAAGCAGAGTCCATTAACAATTAGGGAAAATCCACCTAATGTGAGATATGTCAAAGGTAAAGACAAGATATTAATGGTTGGTTTAACTCCACTATTAATTAAACCAATCACAACAGCAGCAATTAAAGCTGCCGGAAAATTAGCAATATCTACACCGGGAACAACTAAATCAACAATCAGCAAACTTAAAGCTGTAGCGAGTGCGATGAAAAAATATGACAACATTTTTTACCTCAGTAACAGCAATATCAGTGCTAATTACTATTTTCAAAGATAGACTAATATTTCACATCTTTTCTGAGATATAATCTTGATCTATCTTAGGTTAGATTAAATAACAAATTTTCAGTAAGAGGATGTTTGAAAAGTTTTTAATGTATAAACAAACCCCTCTCCAAACCTCTCCCCGAAGCGGGGAGAGGCTTTGAAACCCCCCTTCCCAGCCTTCGGCACGCTGCGCTAACGTAGGGAAGGGGGGTAGGGGGTTAGGTTTTTGGAGATTATCAGTTTCATCTAATACTTTATGGCTAACGCCACGCTTCGCTATCAAACAACCTCTAACATAAAAAGTCAGGAAGAGGTAATTATTGTTTGATTCCTTTCATTGATAAACTTATGCGTTTGAGTTTTTCGTTGATTTCTAAAACCTGTATTTTAACGACTTGTCCAACTTTGACGATTTTTTTCGGATCATCTACAAATCTATCAGCAAGTTGGGAAATATGCACTAAACCATCTTGATGGACTCCAATATCGACGAAAGCACCGAAGTTAGCAACGTTGGTAATAATTCCTTCTAGTTGCATTCCTACAGTTAAATCTTTAATTTCTTTGATTCCTTCTTTAAAGGTAGCATATTTAAATTCAGCACGAGGATCTCTGCCTGGTTTTTCTAATTCGCTGAGAATGTCGCGCAGGGTTGGTTCTCCAATGGTGTCAGTAACGTATTTTTTGATGTTGGCTTCTTTGAGTTTTTCTGCAACTTGTGTAACTTGATTTAGGGATACTCCTAAATCAGCCGCGATAGATTGCACTAAGGAGTAACTTTCTGGATGAACTGCGGTATTATCTAAGGGATTTTCACCACCACGAATTCTTAAAAAACCTGCTGCTTGTTCAAAGGCTTTTGGTCCTAATTTGGCTACTTTCAAAAGTTGACGACGATTTTTAAATGCTCCATTTTGGTTACGATAGGCAATAATATTATTAGCTATGGTTGGGGTAATTCCTGAAACAAATGTCAGCAGTTCTTTAGAAGCAGTATTTAAATCTACACCCACATAGTTAACGCAACTTTCGACGGTTTCATCTAATTTCTTTTTTAGTAATTTTTGATCAACGTCATGTTGATATTGTCCGACACCAATTGATTTAGGATCTATTTTGACTAATTCTGCTAAAGGATCTTGTAATCTCCTCCCAATACTAATTGCACCTCGCACAGTAATATCTAAATCAGGAAATTCTTCTCTAGCTACGTCGCTGGCAGAATATATAGATGCACCAGATTCATTTACCATAACTTTAACTGGTTTATGGGCTATATTTGGTAATATTTCTGCAACAAATTCTTCTGTTTCTCGTGACGCTGTACCGTTACCAATAGCTATTAATTGAATTTGGTATTTTTCCAGGAGTTTTTTAATAGTTTGGGCGGCTTTTTGGCGTTGTTCTGCTGCTTGGTGAGGAAACACAGCTTGATATTCTAAAAATTGCCCTGTTTCATCTAATATGGCGACTTTACACCCGGTTCTAAAACCTGGATCTATAGCCATTGTCGGTTTCATTCCCGCTGGTGCTGATAACAGCAATTCTCGTAAATTTGTTTCAAAGGTTTTGATTGATTCTATGTCAGCGTATGTTTTTTTCTCGTTTGTTACTTCGCTAATTAAGGAAGTTTTTATCAAGCGGTTAAAACTATCTTTTAACATGACTTGATAAAATTCGCGCACGTTACGAACTTTAGTTTTTATTTCTTGGGATTCCAAATAACCCAAGACAAAATCTTCGTCGAAAGCTACTTCAAAACTTAATATCTTTTCATCTTCTCCTCGACATAAAGCTAACAGATTATGAGGGGCGATGTTTTTGACTTTAATTTGATAATTGCGGTACATTTCAAATTTGGTTGTCCCTTCGGGATGTTCGTCTTTAATCCGAGAAACAAACAGCCCATTTTCTAAAAGATATTCGCGGATATATGCGCGTAATTCTGCTTTATCTGCTACTTCTTCTGCTAAAATATCAGATGCACCTTTTAAAGCTTCATCTGCGCTTTTTACTCCTAAAGTTTCCGAAATATATTTTGCTGATTCTGCTTCTAAGGATGCAGAAATGCCATTTTTAACATTCAGGGATTTAATAAATGTTCCGAGCGCTTCTAGACCTTTTTCCCTAGCAATAGTAGCACGAGTTCGACGTTTGGGACGATAGGGTAAATATAAATCCTCTAGTTCGGTTTTTTGGAGACAGGATGTTATTTTTGCTTGTAGTTCTGGGGTAAGTTTATCTTGTTGAGCGATCGCACTCACAATTACTTTTTTTCTTTCTTCTAACTCCGTTAAGTAATTATGCCTATCTTGTAAATCCCGTAATTGGACTTCATCCATTTCATCTGTTCGTTCTTTACGATAACGCGCAATAAAGGGAATTGTTGCCCCTTCTGCTAAAAGTTCCAGCGCGTTTTGTACCTGCTGGGGTTTAAGTTGTAGTTCACTTGCGAGGAGTTGGGAAATGTTCAACATCGGGTATTTAAATTAAAAGTGTTAAATGAGTTCCAGCACGAATAGATAGTGTTAGTTCAATGTACTAAATAATGGCACTATTTGAAAATAGGCTATTCCATAGCTTGACAATGAATTTGTTGCCATTTTGCCTTACTTAAGTATATGATCAATAACGTTCCCGAAGATGATTCAAATCTACTGGTATTAACAGTAGCTCGTAGTTTAGAGATTAGTAAAAATGCCTTTATTTTTCTTGATGACATTAGTTACAGGTGTAATGACTGGCTATCTCTTCAAAAGAAATGATGATGAAATCACTAATATTGCAGGTGTTTTCACAGCCGTCATTTTTATTGTAAGTTTAGTGTTATCACCTTGGCAAATTCAGTTTGGTATGTTGATGTTTGTGGTTATTGTCAGTAACAAACTGCTGAATAAAAATTGGTTTTAAATCAATTTTTGCAATATTTAGAAACAAAATACAGTCAAGTCGGCAATTATCCACCCTCGATAAAATAATCATTGAGGAGAAGGAGGGTGTTGATAGTTGGATAAAAGATAGAATAGTCTCAAAGGTAAAAAAGGATCTTACTCCCTCACCATATCTTACAAATTTTAACCCTTTTTGGTATAACTAAGGTTTATCAAGCTTCCTCTTATTGCGCCTTTTTACTATGCTAACATCAAAAATGACGATATCAACCAGCAAGACTGACGCAGAATAAAGAAAATCTGGTTTATATTATAAGTATTAAGTAAATAAAATGCCGTTGCTGAATTGAGGTATGAAATTCCCAAATTGAATCTTTAAAACTCAAACCTCAGTGCGTCTTTGCTACGGCAGTCGCTCATGGGGGAAACCCCCAAGACCGCGCTGCCTCGCCTTTGCGTGAGACTAAAATTCATACCCTTAATCAGCAACGCCAATAAAATATATGTACGCACATCGAGATTCAGAAACAGGAGAAAGTAAACTTACCCTTTTAGAAGATATTGACAACTTCCCCAAATTATTTACATCTTATCCCTTGGGACAAATGACAACTGAAGGCGCAATTGAACGCAGCCTTTCTCATGGGGAATATTAAAATTTTCCTGGTGCTAGTAATCTAAATGAGTTCTGGCAAGTTATAGCGGTATGCACTTGCATGAGATACATCATAGCCCCCTCATCGCTTGCGGGGAGGGGGTTGGGGGTGGGCTTCTTGTATCTCACTCAATCGAGAACCGCTATATACATAATGGGGTTAATACTATTACTGAAGCTTCTAGCTGTAGAATTCAACGCCATGCTTTTCTGACAGAAAATTTGGCGATAGTTTGACAATATTGATGAAAAATCTCCCTTGCAGAAAAAGCGTTTAGTTGAATAAAATTGTAAGGGAAAATTGTAAGCGATCGCAATTCTTTTGTTTTTGAGAAAGCGATCGCTTCCTTATGGCTTTGGGTTAGATTCTCTTTGTCCACAAATAATTATCTGTACCGATTCCTAAAATTGTACCGTCTTGCAATACGGTGACACCAATCACAGAACCACTGTTAGGAACCTGAACCCATTTTTGGGAGAGAAGCTGTTCTGTGGAAATTTTCTACACCAGTTCAACTTCCCATTCGTTACCAACACCAGTACTCCAAGAGGTAACGCCTTGTTGGGAATCAGGACGATGCAGGTAATCACCCTTCCATGATTTCAATTTGATCTTGATACCTGCGATGGCTTCAACTGTCCACTCGTTACCAACACCAGTATGCCAGGTGGTAACACCTTGATCGGAATCAGGACGATGTAGATAATCACCTTTCCATGATTTTAGTTTGATCTTGTTATCAGCGATCACTTCAACCGTCCACTCATTGCCAACACCCGTATTCCAACTAGTAACCCCCTGGTCAGAATCAGGGCGATGTAGGTAATCACCTTTCCATGATTTCAATTTGATCTTGTTACCTGTGGATAGAAGTCCAGTTGGGTTAAATTCAGCCGTAGCAATTAACCCTTGTCCACTGATGTGAGTTTGGATAATCTGATTCAGTGAAGACTCTGGTTTTAAATCAGTGATGGAGTTACCACTATTGAAATAAAGGCTTTTTACTCCGGCAAATAGAGGGTGAGATTGATTGGGAGATAAATTACGTACAATCCCGTTGTATAATCCTGCGAACTTCAGACCAAATTCCCCTAAGAAAGTGTTCCAACGGTCGGCTTCCGCTTGTGATCCTCCCAAACCTGTGCCAGCAGCAAGATAAACTTTGCCACCGTTCTTAACGTATTGAATTAAGACTTGGTTATTTACAGGATTACCAGCGAGAAAAATGCCATCGTATTTAGAAAGAGTTGGTAAATCAATCGTGATATTTGTCCCTTTGCTCCAAGTATGACCAGCTTGGGTCAAAGTTTTCTCTAAAGAAGATTCAACTAAACCGAAGTGATTGGAAAGTGCATGAAATTTGCCTTTTCCTTCCCCAACAAAGTATTTAGCAACATTGATGGCGAATTTGTCTGCATCAGGTGACTGTTGGAAACCTGTATTATTTAGCGTACATTCGTCTGAATTAACGACAATCCTGCCTATGCTTGATATCAAACTCATAATTAAATAGGGCTTCTGCAATTTTTGTATTTCAAAACTCAAACTATTCCGAAATTAGCTATTTGTTAGGGATTTAACTTCAAATTAGACTATAATTCGTACTTTATTTGAGAATGTATAAAAATATAATCTAACTAAAAGCATCTTCTGTCTATAGTATTATTACTTATCAATACTTAGTTTTGTGTATAAAATTATATTCGCTTCTCTATCAATTTAGATTGATTGTCTTGAATGTGTTGGATAGAGAGAGGAGAATAAAAAGGGTGCGCTTAAAACATACACCCCAAAGGCGATAATCGTCAACAGATTTTGGATTTACGATTTTGGATTTTGGATTGACTCCAACAAACAAGTGTAGAGCTTGAGGATTTTAGATTGGCGAAAGCGTTGCGTACGCAGCGAGTATTTTTGATTAATTCCGCCCTGAAGGGGCGGGGCTTGTACCGAAAATTCCCAATCCAAAATCTAAAATCCAAAATCTAAAATTTTTCGGTCAAAAGGCATATTCAGTGGACAAATTACGAGGCGAAAACCTGCACTAATTTGTTTTATTTTTTCTGGAAAAAGCGATAAAATTAAGCCGCTTATTAAATTATTATATAAAAGTCAGTCAGCCGTTGATTCTCTTCGAGAACCGTTGGAATTGATTCTTGATTCTCATGTAGGCAAATCTTTTTTAGAATTGATTAGAGAAGAGAATTTAGAAAATATGGTTCATAGCCAACTAGTACCGCAGGGCGTTCGTCAAAAGTCAAAAGTCAAAACAAATATACAATGAGCTTTCCAGTAGTTTGTAATGGTCTATTTATTTCCGCCGACCTGTACTAGTTGATTTTCTTTGTGAATATGCGATCGCTCAATTATTGAAATCCTGGGGAATTGAACCTGCAATATCTATAGGTTATCGTACAGGAAATTATACAGCTTTAGTATTACCAGAAATTTTCACCTTAGAAGAAATAGTTTAAAATCTCAAGAACCACCACAACCTAACCCACCTACACGCCGGAGTAGTCGTGGAAAATAATGAGAGTATTAACTAAATTCATCTGCAAATGGCGGAAAACCCTACACCCTAACTGCCAACAACGACTTTCATAGATTTGTTAGACTGAACACACCAGGATTTTTTTCAGTTAAATCTCTGATAACGCCAGCAGACGAGGCACTTCATGCTTACAAATACCCTACTTCTCTCAAATCAACTTCCCAGTTTACAATATTTATCCACCACAGAACGCTTCGATGACACTTGGGAAGCCCCTCTGGCAACCCTTTTAGGACTGGGACGCGCTGCCGGAGCAGATTTTGTAGAATACTTCTTAGAACGCCGCAACTACATCAGTTGTTTAGCCGAGGAAGATACCATTACCAGCATTTCCCCCAGTTTAGCTACTGGTGCGGGAGTGCGGGTATTTCGCGGCAAAGCTGACTGCTACGTTAGCACCAATAACCTCACATTTGCTGGTTTAAAAGCTGCTTTAGAAAAAGCTCTTTCTATCTTAGGCTTACAACTACCCGGACCCACTGGTTTCATCCCTGAAATCAACCTAGAATTACTCAGAGACTACGCCACAAAACGCGGTAAAGACGGGTGGCTGCCCTTGTGCAGTTCTATCCGCGAAATGGGAGAAGTCCTCCTTGATGGTACAGCCCAACTTAACAAAAAAGCTACCCACGTCCAATCTCGCCGCGCTTCCTACTTCCGTGATTGGCAAGAAGTATTAGTTGCTGCCAGTGACGGTACATTTGCCCGTGATATCCGCCTTACCCAATCCGTTGGGTTTAACCTACTTTGTGCTGATGGCGCTAACCGTGCCTCCATTGGTGAACGGGCTGGTAACACCAGTGACGCTAACTTCCTGAGAACCTGGGATTATCAACAAGCCTCCGAACAAATCGCCGAATCAGCCGGTAAAATGCTTTATGCAGATTACGTGGAATCAGGAACTTACCCCATTATCATGGCCAATCATTTTGGCGGTGTAATTTTCCATGAAGCCTGTGGACACCTTTTAGAAACCACTCAAATTGAACACAAAACCACACCATTTGCCGATAAAAAAGGTGAGAAAATCGCCCATGAAAGCCTGACTGCTTGGGATGAAGGACGCACTGATAACGCCTTTGGGACTATTGATATGGACGATGAAGGAATGCCCGCCCAAAGAACATTATTAATTGAAAAAGGCATTCTCAAAAACTTCCTAGCTGATAGAACCGGTTCAGTGCGGACAGGACACCCCAGAACAGGCAGTGGCCGCCGTCAAAATTACACATTTGCTGCCGCTAGTCGGATGCGAAATACATATATTGATTGTGGTGAACACACAACAGAAGACCTATTTGCCTCCGTTGATAAAGGTATTTACTGTAAAAAAATGGGCGGCGGCAGTGTCGGCGCAACAGGTCAATTTAACTTTAGCGTTGATGAAGCTTATTTAATAGAAAATGGCAAAATTACCAAACCATTAAAAGGTGCTACCCTCATCGGAGAAGCCAAGGAAATCATGAATAAAATTTCCCTATGTTCTCAAGATTTAGAACTAGCTCCCGGCTTCTGTGGTTCAGTCAGCGGCAGCATTTACACCACAGTTGGACAACCCCATATTAAAGTTGATTCTATTACTGTTGGTGGTAGATAACTAAATTTTGGATTTTGGGTTGTGAGTATAAAGTATATATGTCTCACGCAGAGACGCAGAGGCGCGGAGAGTGACATGAGTTCATGCCTTAATAATAATACAAATAATCACATCCAAGATCCGATTTTGAAACTTCACTTTTTTTAATTTCAAATCTAAATTTGATTATGCCGAAAATCCAAGAAATCGCAACCTACGCTCAAGAAAATGCTGCTAAACTGGGCATTAAAAAGTTTGATATTTACGGCTCAACTGTAGATGATACCAGTGTTCAAGTTGACCAAGGTGAACCTAAACAAGTTAAAGCTTCCAATCGTTCTGGGGTAACAGTTCGGGTTTGGAATGAAGAAAATACAATGGGTGTTACCAGCACCACAGATGTAGATGCTAAAGGATTAGAATTAGCCTTGAAAACTGCTTACGAAGCCAGCTTTTTTGGTGTGAAAGAAAATGTTCCTGATTTTAGTCCAGAAGCTACTATTCCTATCCCTAATAAACATCAAGAAAAAGCATTGCAATCACCTGTTTCTGAACTGATAGAAAAGCTATTAGTAGCAGAAAAAGAATTACTAGCAACCCATCCTGCTATTACAAGTGTGCCTTATAATGGGTTAGCACAAAGGGATATTGACAGATTTTATCTCAATAGTGATGGTGCTGTGAGAACTGAATCTCATTCCTTAGCTTCTATTTATTTGTACAGCAAAACTGAAGAAGAAGGTAAGAAACCCCGCAGTGGTAGTGCTTATCGAGTTAAGGAAAGTGTAGCTGATTTAGATATTGCTGGTTGTATCAAAGAAACTGCCCAGAAAACTATCAGTCATTTGCATTATGAAAAAATCAAAACTGGTAAATATCAAGTAGTTTTCTCTCCTGAAGCTTTTTTAAGTTTATTGGGGGCTTTTTCTAATTTATTTAACGCCCAAAGTATTCTTGATAATCAAAGTTTATCGAAAACTGATGATATTGGTAAAGAACTAGCTTCACCTTTACTTTCAGTTTATGATGATGCTTTACACCCTGCTAATATTGGTGCAGAAAGTTTTGATGGTGAGGGTACTCCTACCCGGCAGATTAAGTTAATAGAAAAGGGTATTTTAACCAGCTTTCTGCATAGTGCGGGAACTGCTAAACGGTTAAATGCTCAACCTACAGGTAATGCGAGTATTGGCGCAAAAGTTAGCGTTAGTCCTAATTTTTATCATGTTTTTGCCGCCGGAACTCCTGAACAGGAATTGAATTTGGAAACTGCGGAAAATGTGATTTTAATTGATGACTTACAAGCTCTCCATGCGGGTGTTAAGGCTTTACAAGGTTCTTTTTCTTTGCCTTTTGATGGTTGGTTAGTCAACAAAGGTGAGAAAACCAGTATTGAGTCTGCAACGGTAGCTGGGGATTTCTTGGAACTTTTGAAATCAATTATTTATGTCGAGAAAGAGGTGGAATTAACACCAGCAGGAGTTGCTCCCAGGGTTTGGGTGAGTGAACTTTCTATTACTGGAGATTAATATCTTTTTCACTCTGTGCGTCTGCGGTTTGAAGATATTTTATCGAACCACAGAGGCACAGAGGACACAGAGGACAAGGAGAAAGGTTGTTAAGAAGGAATTTTCTTATGGTTAATTCTTTGATGTAAGGAAGCTATGGCTGCTCCTGTGGTTTCTGCTAAGATACTAATGAGACGATAAAGTGCGATCGCACTAATCACCAAAGCCGCCGGAAAATGATATTGTAACAGTAACATGGCTGTGGTTTCAAATATGCCTAAACCACCAGGCGCACCAGGAACAACTAACCCTAATACCCAAGCACAACTAAAAGCCCCCACTAATAAGGGTATTTGCGCCCAAGTTAAAGAAGTTAACGCCATTATAGTTAATATAAATCCAGCAGCCCGCAACCCTAAAAAAACTAATTCTCCTAATAATAGTTTCACCGGATAGCGGTTAATTATAAAAATATCAATTAGCTGATTTTCTCCAGCAGATTTTTTATTTTTCCAACGATCTAAAAGTTGCATAACTGGGTTTAAAAATCGGGGATGAAGTATACATAAGACAATTATTAAAGCTAAAAATTGGAGAATAATTAAATTATAATTCAGATTATTAACAATAAGTTGACTGCCAAATAAAACAATAATAATTAAAGCTGCTGCTAACATTAATAGTGGTTCTAATAAAACACTTAAAGTAGCAATATTCGTAGGAATATTAGCATTTTTAGCCGCTATAATTCGCCCATAATAATGCCAAACATTCCCAGGTAAATATTTAGCAATATTCGTTTTTAAATAAACTTGGATAAACTCAATAGCAGATACAGATTGATTTAACTCCCTGAGTACCCAAGTCCAAATCCAACCTGCCCAAATATGAGCCAATAAAGTTACACTTGTAGCAGTTACTAATATTAACCATCCGGTAATATTAATCCGAATAGCACTAACTTCTAACCAATTATCTTTTAATGCTTTCAGCAGAAAAAACAGCGTACCACCCAAAATCAAACAACGAATAATTTTCTTCATTTTAAAAGGATTTAGATCCCCGACTTCTTAGAGAAGTCGGGGATCTTGTTTTTGTTAATTTTGATTTTGTAAATACCAACTTTGTAATGCCAATTGATGAATTTCTCGCCAAGGAATATTATGTTGTCGTGCTAATTCTGCACAATCTTCATATTCTGGCTGCACATTAGTAATTACCTTTTCCGTAGCTGTTCCTGTCCATGCCACTTTTACCGATATTGTCCCATAAATAGTGTCTACATTTTGCATTTCCCGTTGTAAAGTTGAACGATTTTGAGTAGTACGACGAATGCCTAAAGTGCTAGTTTCTCGAAATAATATATTTTCACAACTAGCTAACTTTTCAGGATGACAAATTACAGTTAATAAAATTCCGGTACGCGACTTTTTCATTCCTATCGGTTGGGTAAAAACATCCAGCGCACCAGCAGCAAATAAAGCCTCAAATATATAACCGAATACTTGAGGATTTAAATCATCTATTTGACTTTCTAGGACAGTAATCGTTTCTAAATTTGGGGAATATTCCGCTAAATTAGAGTTATCAGTCTGTAAAGATTCATTTTCGCCGTACCAGAGCCGTAGTATATTAGGAATGGGTAAATCTAGAGAACCCGCCCCTAATCCTACCTGTTTGATAGTCATTGGTGGCGGTGAACCAAAATCTTGTACTAACGTAGTAGCGATCGCCGCCCCCGTTGGTGTTACCAATTCTCTGTCAATACCATTGCTATAAACTGGACAACCTCGCATTTCCCACAACTTTAACACCGCTGGTACTGGTACAGCCATTCTTCCATGTGCCGCATGAACAGTGCCACCTCCAGTTGGAAATCCAGAACAGTATAGCAAAGGCAACCCCTGGCGATCGCTATCAATACCCAACCAATCCAACCCTAAACAAGTACCAACAATATCCACAATCGCATCCACAGCACCCACTTCATGAAAATGAACTTTTTCCGGTGCGATGCCATGAACAGCCCCCTCTGCCACTGCCAATCGGCGGAAAACAGCTAAACTCCAAGCTTCCGCCCGCACTGGCAAACTCCCCTTAACAATCATCTCCTCTATTTCTGGCAAATGACGGGTGTGGTGGTGATCATGTTCATTGTGAGAATGATGATGGTGATGATGAGAAACCAAATCCACATCAACCTTAGTCGCTTGTTGACCTTGACGGTGAACCAATTCCGCCCGCAATCGGTATTCTTTCTCAATTCCCAAGCCATTAAGTTGTTCTATCAAATACTCGACAGGCACACCCAGACTAACCAATGCTCCCAAACACATATCACCAGAAACCCCTGTTGGACATTGAAGATAAGCAATTTTATTCATAAATTTATTTGTTAATTGTTAGTTGTCAGTTGTCAGGAACAAGAAAACCATTACCCATTACCAATCACCCATTACCAATCACCAATAATCATTATGGCCAAAATATTCACCATTCATCCTGATAATCCTCAAAGCCGCCGAATAGAGGAAATAAAGTTAGCGCTATTAGGTGGCGCTATCATGCTCTACCCTACAGATACAGTTTATGCAATTGGTTGTGACTTGAATGCCAAGTCGGCGGTGGAAAGAGTGCGGCAAATCAAACAGTTAGCAAATGATAAACCACTGACATTTTTATGTCCCTCACTCTCCAATGTGGCGACTTATGCCTTCGTAAGTGATACAGCCTACCGACTAATGAAGCGGTTAATACCAGGACCCTACACATTTTTGCTCCCTGCTACCAAATTAGTACCGCGACTAGTACAAAATCCCAAACGCAAAACCACAGGAATTCGAGTGCCAAATCATAACGTTTGCTTGGCACTAATGGAAGCGTTAGGAAACCCAATTATTTCTACTTCAGCTCATGTTAGAGCAAATGATGAAGACCAGGAAATAGTTGGAAACGGAAAACAGCCAATGTTGTCACGGGTAGATTTATATGACCATTTGGATAAATTGGTAGATATCATTATCGACACTGCCGAAGAACCTACATATCAAGTGTCTACCATTTTAGATTTGACCGATGAAGAACCAGTTATTATTCGGAGAGGTTTGGGTTGGGAAGCTGTAGCTACTTGGGTTTAAGAATAAAGCTTTACAAGTGCAACCCCTTGTTTTGGACTCCGTTGCGCTAATTATTATGATCACCTGACTCCAATTTTGAAATTGTCATCCTCCCAGGCACTCTCATCCCAGTCATGAAATTATGGCTACGCCACACAGGCTATCGGCCAATCTTAGCATGACTAAGGTTTTGGCAATTTGTCCTCAGAGTGAATATCTATTATGCCATCTTTGATTTAGTTGCTAAAAATAAAGCGACACAATTAACAAGCCCTTAACTTTGGAAATTTCCTACAGTGTTTACATATCAGGAGTCTAGTTGGCGAGGTTTGAGGCATAAATCCCCAAAGATTTTTACTCCTGAGACTGGCCTTAAATACTGTATATGCGTTTGAGTTAAGGTGCAATACCAATTTTATAGAAAAGTCATGAAAGCTAACATCGCCAATCTGCCTAATTCTACATCTGCTTTTGATAGCTATATTTCTCTTGAAGAATTGTCTGTTCCTACCAGCGATACATTAGTACAACTTTTATCCCATGAAATGCAATCTCAAGTTAAATCCGCCACTTCAGGTGTACAAGATGTTGTTGGACGCATAGCCAAAGAAGTAGAACGGATATGTGATAAAAGCTCCCGCATTCAAAACTCAGGACAAATTCAGTCTTGGCAAATTACATTAGGAAGACATCGGTTACAAAAGTGCTTGCGTTACTACCAACTTGGTTCTAAACAAGGACGTGTGGAATTACATAGCAGTTTGGGCGCAATTGTTTATCGTCACGTTACTATTGCCGGCTCAGATTTAGGATTTGAGGCTCGTTACAATCTGATTGAAGATTTTTTACAAGCTTTTTATATTGAAGCTATTAAAGCGTTCCGTCGAGAAACCGAATTACCCGAAGATTACACCCCCCGTACTCAGCTACTTGTAGCTGAGTATATGGCGTTTACAGAACAATATGCCAAACGCCGGATTAATTTACCTGGGGGCGCTAATCAACAGTTAATTGTTCTACGCGCTCAAGGTTTTGCCCGTCGTCAACCCCAAGAAACTACTGTAGATATTGAAATGGCAGTGGATTCTGCGAAAACCGAAGAAGCAGAATCGTATCAACGCAATGTAGCCGTGCAGCAAATTCGCTCACAAATGATTGCTAAACCTGGTTTTGACCCTTCGGAAGAATCGGAACGCAATCGCGTGATTACCGAATTGATGAAATATCTGGAGTCTCAAGGACAATCTGACTGTATGAATTACTTGACTCTCAAACTCCAGGATCTTTCTGCACCGGAAATTGACCAAATTCTCGGTTTAACCAGTCGTCAACGCGATTATTTACAACAGAGATTTAAATATCATGTTGAGAAGTTTGCCAAACAGCACCAATGGCAATTAGTTCATCAATGGTTAGGCGCTGGTTTAGAACATAAGTTAGGTTTATCTTCCCAGCAATGGGATATTTTTTGGCATCAACTCACACCACAGCAACAGCAAATTTTTGACCTAAAAACTGCTTGTCAAAGTGATCAACTTATTTCTAAAGCTGTTCAATGTACTCCTAAACAACTGCAAAAACGCTGGACACAAATGTTAGAATTAGCATGGTCTATTCGTAACGGTCATGCTGAATCTAAAAATAATTAAATCCAATCCAGCTTTGTTGGGTTGACGCAAGGAAACCCAACATTTTCATGGAAATGTTAGATTTTACAATGTTGGTATTCACTCGTTTTATTCAACTTACAATTTTATTATCGGAAGTAACAAACTAGCTGTTTATGATTTGATTTCATTTATTGCTTGGGCTAACAATAATAATCTCTAATAAGAAGTTACTAATATTTCAGTGATTTTCCCTCGCTTTTGGGCATTAGAATTAATTGACCTTGCTGCTGATATGGTGTGAATATTAAAATCACCATAAAGGTCACGAATCAATGGACAATCAGAATTAGATAACATAACTTTTACACCTTTATCAGCTAATTTAATAAAAATATCTCTGAGTTTTATTTGTTGATTCTCGTCAAAACAAAAATTACTATAAGCTGTAAAATTGCTAGTTTTATTTAGAGGATAATAGGGAGGATCAAAATAAACAAAGTCATTATTACCCGTTGCATAATTTAACACTTCTGCAAAATTTGCTTGTTTGATTTCTACTTTCTTGAGTGTCAAGGATGCAACTCGCAAAACTTCTTCTTGACAAATACCCGGATTTTTATATTTTCCCACAGGGACATTAAATTTTCCTTGAGAATTAACCCGGTACAGCCCATTAAAACAGGTTTTATTCAAATAAATAAACCGAGCCGCTTTTTCTAAATTTGTCCCATTATGATAATTTCTAACATCATAGTAATACTCTGAATTATGCCTTTGCTGATGTGCTTGCAGTAAAGTTATTAATTCTTCAAAATTGTCTCTAACGCACCGATAAGTAAGAACTAAATCTGCATTAATATCAGTTAAAACTGCATGAGATGGTTGCAAATGGAAAAAAACTGCTCCACCCCCTAAAAATGGTTCATAGTAAGTCTGGTAATGCTGGGGAAAATAGTCTTTATATTGCGAAATCAATCTAGTTTTACCCCCAGCCCACTTTAAAAATGGTCGTGGGTAAGTTTGTTTAGGGATTTGACTTACCATCTACTTACGATTAAACTAAAAACTAACTAATCAATAAAGTCTATAATAAGGCGGTCTAAATTCAAATGTTTGATGGATTTTGGGATAACGTCTTTCGCTACCCTCGGTATTTAGTTAGTATCGTCTTGGGTATTTTTCTAAACACCCTTGAGCCGCTGTTTCCATTATTAAAACGTCCTGTGACGCTGATTGCTATTTTAGGCTTGTTCACGGGTGGTCTTTTTTTCGTAACGCTTACCGTGCGGGCTATGCTGGGATTGAATCCAATGTAAACCAAAAGCTAGAAAAACGTGAGTTCGGTGTTAGGAGTTCGGAGTTTCTCCTTCGGAGACGCTACGCGAACGGTGTTATGATTTTTTCAACGAGAGAATAAGGGTTTGAGACTCCTACTTGGGGTGAGTTTTCCACAAATTATCGTTATGTCGAACTCACGTTAAAAAAGGGTTGAGTTTAGAGACTTCCAAATAAAAAAATATCCCAAAATTTGTTGTGGTGCAGGCATCTTGCCTCCTAATCATACAAGGACGGGCAGGATGGCCATCCCACAAGATTGGATCATTTTTTTTGTGGAGTTCTCTTATTGGGCTGTTGCTGTTGATTTTATGGCATCAAGCACCGTCCACTTTTATTTGCGTTTAGAATCATGTTATTAAACCTCTGTGAGAAGGCGGAATTTATATGGCTACAAATCGCCGCGTTTCCCGCGTTGCTGAATTAATTAAACGGGAAGTTAGCCAAATGCTACTCAACGGTATTAAGGATGACCGTGTGGGTACGGGAATGGTCAGTGTTACCGATGTGGATGTTTCTGGGGATCTACAACACGCTACCATCTTTGTGAGTATTTATGGAACGGAGGAAGCAAAAACGGAAACAATGGCTGGTTTAAAGTCAGCTACAGGTTACGTTCGCAGTGAATTGGGAGCTAGAGTCAGATTAAGACGGACTCCAGAAGTGATCTTTGTGGAAGATCGTTCTATAGAACGAGGTACTAAGGTGCTGAGTTTATTAAACCAACTGGAGCAACAACGAGCATCAGCAAGTGTGGATGAGGTGGTAGAAGAGATGGCGGAATGATTGATGTAAAGTTGACCAAAATATAAATAAATCTGGAACTTGTTGCTAGTTAAAGCACTCTAGGTGGGGATAATAGGCAATGCCTTGATTCCCTATTTTTAGAGAGTTATGGGTATTGCCAATCTTGTGTCTTAGGATAGAGGTAAAAAATCATAGACTTATATATGCTAATAAAGTTAACGCTAAAGCAAATCTAGTATAATTTTAATAATTTTAATACAAGTTAATGTTAAAAATGTAAATATCTAGGTTTGATTAGTAAACTTAACTGCTGTTATCTTAGGAATATGAAGTTCAAATACCATGAATGTCATGCTTTGTTGACAAACTTAACATTTCTTTAGATAATTTGGAGGTGTATAGCGTCAAAATGATAATAGTTCCGTATAGCAAACTACAAAACCCTGGACACAGGTTTAATTATTGCCATGTTTGTTCCTCGTGCATAACGGGAACGCTATCTAAATGTATTTTTGATGTAATTTTGTGAGAAAAAAACCATGAGTGTTAATACGGTGCCTTCTATCAATTACAATTACTACTCTCTGAATGTTATTCAGGACGAAGCACGCCGACTGGTGGAGAGGGGAATGGTTGGTCGTCAACAACCAATATATACACTTTGCCAGTTTATACCGGCTAGAGAGTGGGTTTGTGTAGAATGTGAATTAGAGAAATGTGATTTTTTACTGCGCGATCGCATCGGTGATTTAATCGGACGCGAAGAGTGGGATAACGACTAATAATTTTGTTTTTTTAATAAACTAAACTACTGTTATTTTTGATTGTACTTGTTTGTAGTTTCTGGCTATAGACAGGTATATTTTTTTCTATATTTCTTGAATTTTATTTCACGCAGAGACGCAGAGAAATAATGATATAAAGTTGGGTAAGATATTCGGTAAAACTGCGATCGCTTATTTTGGTTGATCACGCCGAAACCCATTGTCTATCTACATTCTCATAGATAAATTCCCTTGTATATAAGTATAATTTATGTAGGGATAGAAATAGTTATTATCCCTACATAAACACTGTTTAACGCAGAACACAGCTATACATAAGCTGTACGAGCATCATTTTCGCTTGCTAGTGCTCCGTCTGGCTTCGCGGGTTTCGTCTTCGAGACGACGGCGATCGCGCCAATCTGATAATGTTAGATAAACAACACCACCAGTAACTCCTACTAGCAGCACTACGCCACATAAGGCTAAAATACCCAAAAATGGACTTTCCACGATGCCTCTATAGTCCGTTGCGTCCCCAAACTACCATAGAAATAGACCATGTAAACACAACTAACAGCGATACCCAACCCAGTGTCAAAATCATAGTTCTACTTTTCAAATAATTACAAAAGGTCTCTAATATTTATCATACTGGGAAAATGCGGTTGATTCATTAACTATATTGATAGGAGGTTTGGCAATATCATGGAACTCATGGCAGAACGGTTAGAATCCCTAAAAGCGGGAGTAATTGGCAGTATATCTTTAGGTTTAGCTTTCCTTAGTACCAGCTTTATTAATGTTTTATGGCTGGATAAGTATTTTCCCTTGGTTAGTTATGATAAAATTGATATAGTAAATTTACAGATGTTATTAAATGGTGTCATAGCCGGGTTTTCTGGGTTTCTATTTGGTGTCACCTATCGTTATATTATCCGTGTAGATGCCAATCCTCACCTCAAAACCGGTGGAGTTTGGGCTTTTGGTTTAGTGAGGGGATTAACTCAAATAGAAGTTGGTTGGCATCTAAATAATCCGGTTTTGCCTTTTTTAATCTTAGCAGGAGAAAGTATATTGTGGTTTTCTCTGGCTGCTTTTGCTCTGGATACTGCTATTTTATGGAAATGGTTGAAACCTTTTTCATGAATTGTCAGAATCAGGATATCCAAGATGGCAGGATCAGTAACCCAGCACTAAAGGGACTTGGCTTGCAAGAATGAACAAGATGAAACCGGATTATATTTAAATTTTGTCCAATTCAAAATTATTGGATTTGAGATTTTATTAAGACTTGGAAATAGTATTAATAGTTTTTTCTAATGACTTTAAGGATGCTAATAACTTGTCTTTTTGAGGTTTAGCAGCTTTGAGTTCTCCTGAGATTTCATCCATACTTTTTTCTACAGCTTCATAGTTATCACGAGATTTAGCTTTGATGCCATCTTCTACTTCTTTCCAAGCATCTTCAAACTTATCAAATTCTTTTTTAGATTGGACAAAATTGCCAGATGTAACTGCGATTTTTGTTTTGGAGACTACAGCGAGTAAACCTGCATTACTTACTGTGGATTTTTGTCTTGGGACTTTTTTTGTAGAATTGGAAGTTGCTGCTGGGGTAGTTTCGGTAGCAGATTGTTCGGGCTTGTTACAACCTACTAAAGCCAGTAAGCTGATACTTGCAATAATTAACATTGGTTTGAAATTCTTCATTGTCAACTCCTAATGGATATTTTGATTTGTACCGTTAATATTTCCTATGATAAAACAGCAAATGTCAAGAACTTGGAAAGTGCAACTTGGCAATTTGCTGGGAAATACTTTGCAATATCCATCTAATGATGGTCTGGTCAGGATAAAAATCGTTAAATAGGATGATTTTGTAGTTATGGAAGTGGCGGATACTGGTATTGGTGTCGTCAGCCTATGAGTGGGAACGCTCTGCTCAGAATAACAGTTTTAAGAGATTTTTAAGGTAAATTTTGGGGATTTTTTGGCGATCGCTATATGTACTCTGCACGCTACGTGGACGTGAAAACAAAACTTTTATCATGACTCATAAAATTGAACTCCAATCTATTACGGGGTTATCTGTATTAACCGCAGGTGATCGCCTCCAAGAAGAAGGATATAATGAGCTACCATCTACCCAACATCGCCAAATCTGGGAAATTGCCCTAGAAATCTTCCAAGAGCCGATTTTTCTTCTGTTATTAGGATGTGGTATCATTTACCTGTTTTTGGGTGATCCCCAGGAAGCTTTAATTTTACTAGGGTTCATCTTTTTCATTGTTGGCATCAACTTATACCAAGAACAAAAAACAGAAAAATCTCTGGAAGCACTACGGGATCTTTCTAGTCCACGCGCATTAGTTATTCGTGATGGCGAACGTCAACGAATCCCTGGACGGGAAGTAGTTCGAGAAGATGTGATTGTTTTGTCAGAGGGTGATAGAGTTCCTGCTGATGCTGTGGTGATGTGGTCTACCCATTTGAGCGTTGATGAGTCTTTGTTAACTGGGGAATCTTTACCCGTTCGCAAACAGGATACCACCGATTTAGAAAATACGATGAGAACCGCCACACAGCATCGTCCTGGTGGTGAAGATCTACCTTTTGTCTATTCGGGAACGTTAGTAGTTCAAGGTCAGGGAATTGCCCAAGTCTATGCCACAGGGATGCAGACGGAAATGGGTAAAATTGGTAAAGCCTTGCAAACTGTCGAACCCGAAGACACGGTTTTGCAACGGGAAACTCGAAAAATTGTCAGTAAATTGACCTTTGTAGCGATCGCTATTTGTGTAGCTGTAATCGTTATTTACGGTGCAACAAGGAACAATTGGCTACAAGGAATTTTAGCAGGTTTGGCATTAGCAATGGCAATTTTGCCGAATGAAATTCCTGTGGTCTTGGCAATTTTCCTGGCTTTGGGGGCTTGGAGATTTTCCCAGGCTAGGGTTTTAACTCGGCGTGTTCCTGTAGTAGAAACACTGGGTTCTGCGACCGTTCTTTGTGTAGATAAAACTGGAACGCTGACTTTTAACCGGATGTCAGTTCAGCAATTATTTGTGTATCAGCCAACAACATTAACACCGCAATTTTACGATGTCGCCCTCCATGAACGGGAAGCCCTGCCGGAAACTTTTCATGAATTAATCGAATTTGGGATTTTAGCCAGTCGCAAAGACCCTTTCGACCCCATGGAAAAAGCCCTCAAACAAGTGGGTGATGACTATTTAGCTAGAACAGAACATTTACATCAAGACTGGGAAATCCTGCGGGAATATCCCCTCACAGGTGAATTATTAGCCATGTCCTGTGTGTGGAAATCTCCAGAAAATAAATTAGTAGTTGCTACCAAAGGAGCGCCGGAAGCGATCGCTGATCTTTGTCATTTTAACACCCAACAAAAGCAAGATTTGGAACAGCAGATTAATAAAATGGCGATCGCTGGTTTGCGTGTTTTGGGTGTAGCCAAAGTTATTGGGCAACATCAAAAAAACAAAACCCTCAAATCTCTTCCTGAAGCCCAGCATGACTTTGAATTTGCCTTTTTGGGACTGCTAGGTATGGCTGACCCCGTGCGTCCAACTGTCGCCCCAGCCATTGCCGAGTGTTACACTGCTGGTATCCGGGTAGTGATGATTACAGGGGATTATCCCGCCACAGCCCAAAATATTGCCCGCCAAATCGGTCTAAAACCTGCCACAGAAGTAATTACCGGGTCAGAACTGGAAACAATCCCAGAAGGGGAGTTACTATCTCGCATTCAAACTGTGAATATCTTTGCGCGGGTTGTTCCCGAACAAAAATTACTAATTGTGAATGCCCTGAAACGCTGCGGTGAAATCGTTGCTATGACTGGAGATGGTGTGAATGATGCCCCAGCTTTGAAAGCTGCAAATATCGGTATTGCTATGGGTGAAAGGGGAACAGATGTTGCCCGTGAATCTGCGGATTTAGTTTTGCTAGATGATGATTTTTCTGCTATTGTCCAATCTGTGAGGCTAGGACGGCGAGTATTTGATAACCTGAAAAAAGGGATGGCTTATACTTTGGCGGTGCATATCCCCATTGCGGGAATGTCCTTGATTCCGGTAATATTTCATTGGCCACTGGTATTATTGCCTATCCACATTGCTTTTCTGCATTTAATTATTGACCCTGCTTGTACTGTAGTATTTGAGGCTGAACCAGAAGAAAGCAATGTCATGAACCGTCCACCCCGTAATCCCAGAGAGTCCTTATTCAGCCGTCGAACTTTGAGGTTAGCACTGCTCCAAGGGATAAGTGTGTTAGTGGTGTTACTGCTTGTATTTGCTGTGGCTTTTTATTCTGGACATGGAGAATTTGATGCCCGTACTTTGGCTTTTACTACCCTAATTGTCTCGAATTTGAGTATGATTTTGAGTAATCGTTCTTGGTCGCGGACTATTCCCGAAATGTTACGCACTCCTAATGCGGCACTTTGGTGGGTGTTGGCTGGTGCTGTGGTGTTTATGGGTTTGGTGCTTTATGTTCCTGTGTTACGTCATTTATTCCGGTTCTCTGTTCTTCATTTTGATGATTTATTAGTTAGTCTCACTTCTGGAGTATTGAGTATTTTGTGGTTTGAAGGATTGAAGGTTTGGGGACGCAGATAAATAAAATGTCTCACGCAAAGGCGCAAAGGTAATACTAATCTCTTAATTTATCTGGGTTTATCTGCGGTCAATAATCTTATTCTATTTTGGAGGACTACTGTGAAAAAAGCATTTCGTAAATATCATCGTGTTATTGGCATTATTGTTTGTGTCCCACTTTTATTAACTGTTTTAACGGGAATGTTAGCAACTATTATTGGAGAATGGTCTGTGAATATGGGGCTTTCTTCTAGATTAATGTTGAAAATTCATACTGGGGAAATTTTTCATTTACAGGGAATTTATCCGATTTTGAATGGTTTCGGATTAATCGGTTTATTGGTGACGGGTATGAGTATGTCGGGTTTATTTAATCAGAAGAAAAAACCTAATCATAATTAAACGCAGATGAATAAATGGATTTATTTGACTTCTGTGACTCGCCAGCTTAGTTTTAGGTTAACCCAAAAGTTCCAAATTGTGGCTACTGCGATCGCTATTAATTTAGCTATATACTGATTCATACCTAAGCTATTAAAAAGGAAATTGACTACTAATGTTTGGATGATTATCCCCGCTAAACAGACCATGTTAAATTTTAAGAATCTTTTGAAACGCTGGCGTTTTCCTGTCTGTTTTCGGGAAATATCCCCAAATGTCCACAAATCATTCCAAAGAAAATTATTGAGAATTGCTACTTCGGCAGAAAGAATTGTACTGCGCGTTAAACCCAAATTAATTACGGTACGCATGATGTGAAATATGGTTAAATCCACAAATACGCCACTAAATCCTACCGCACCAAATCTGAGAAATCTTCCGATAGGAAAGTTAACTTTTTGACTAATTTTTCCTATTCTCCCAGTAGATATCCGTAACCGAATTAGGTGTTGAATATAGTCTACATATTGTTTCCACGTCACTTTGCTTTCTCCTTCTGTGCGTTCGCGGAATACATAACCAACTTCAGCAATTTCTCTTACCTGTCCCCGACCAATGATTTCTAAAAGAATTTTATACCCGATGGGATTAAGTGTGGTATTGGCGATCGCACTTCGTCGTACCATAAAATAACCACTCATTGGGTCACTAACTCGACCTAAAACTCCCGGTAAAATCACTAATCCCAATACCTGCGCCCCCCTAGATAAAAAGCGTCTAATTACACTCCAACTACTCACACCACCACCGTCTACATGACGACTAGCTAAGGCTAAATCAGCCCCCGCTTCTATTTTATGCAACAGTTGTGTTAATACCTCTGGAGGATGCTGCAAATCACCATCAATCACTCCCAATACACACCCTCTAGCCGCTTGCCAACCCCGTATTACTGCTGAAGATAGTCCCCGTTCTTCTTGACGACGCATGACCCGTAATTGGGGATAATCTGGAATCAGAGATTGTGCTACTTCCCAAGTTCGGTCAGGACTATCATCATCTACTATAATGAGTTCATAATTACCAGGAGTAGTTTTATCCAATAACCCACTTAATATATTGACCACATTTTCGATATTGTCACGTTCTTTATAAGTAGGAATTACTAAAGATAGGAGAATGGTATTGTTTTCGGCTATTTCTTTGGGTGTAAATTCAGCAATCCTCAATGTACCAATAGGAACTGCTAATAAAGAATTGGATGGGTTGATGGTCATAAAATCAAGAGTGAATTTCAACTTGCTAAATCGCTTATAAAGGTTAACTCCCCATAGATTACAATACTTTTGGCATGATAGAAACAATTGGTAAATTTTAAGTTTTAGCAAACCACATATATAAAACTTGATGGTAAATTTGTCAAGGATTATAGTTTTTGAAAGTTAAATTTATTCTTGATTAAAATGTGAGAATATTTAGGGAGCATATTATCTGGATAAAGATATAATGTAATGGTACTTTATTTTTGTGAAAATCAAAAGTAAGTTTCTAAAAAATTTACAATAATTTTATTTGAATATGAATTTATATTTAAAAAAATTTTTAGCTTCACAAGTTAACTATTGGTTAAGTATTGGATTATTATCAATAATAACATTATTACTGATTTTTTACCCTATTTACCGCATAAGTTTCTCAGGAATTTTTATAAATTATAATGAGGCTTGGAATGCATACCATCTGACTAGAGTAAATTCAGGGGAATTACTTTATAACTGGCAACAACAATGGACTCCAGTTAACTATCCTCCATTTTCTTTCTATATTGTCGGCGGTCTTAGTAAGTTAATTCATAATCCTATTTTGGCGGGAAGATATCTGTCTTTATTATCTTTGTTATTAATAATAATAATGGTAATTTTTATAGTTAATATTTTGAGTAGAAACCTTTATTATGCTGTTTTATCGGGAATCTTTTGCCTAAGTTTATTCGCAGCAATGGCTCAGGGTTATATAGGCATGAATGACCCTCAATTATTAGGACATTTTCCGATTATATTAGCATTATTAATTTATTTACGACCTTTTAAAATAAGATATCACCTATTGATAACGGCAGCATTAATAGTAGTGGGTCTTTTTATAAAACACAATTTAATTGCCTTACCATTGGCTATAACTATCGAACTTTTTTTGATTTCACGTCAATATTTTTTCAAATGGCTGATTTACTTAGGCTTGATTACCAGCGGTTTTATCTTAATTAGTATCAATATATCTGGTAGCAATTTTATTCATGAAGTCATGCTTACTGGTAGCCGTGTATATAGTATTTCACAGATTGTTAATAGTGTAGACTTGCTATTAACCAAGTTATTTATTCCTTTTATTCTCGCAATTATTGGCATAACCTATGCGGTCAGACATTTACAGATTAGAATTACTGCTCTATATTTGCTCATATCTATTACTACAGGCATTTATTTTTCTGGAGGGTTAGGGACTAATATTAATATTTATTTTGATACATTTATTAGTCTTTCTATATTGCTAGGTGTAATTCTCTCTTATCTAGATTCCAAAAGTAAATTGGCAAAAATTTTCCCACTGGTTATTAGTTTGAGTATTCTAATATCTACGCGGGTAATGATTATAGATAGTATTCACCAAATTACCCATTTACCTGATTTAGCAAAACAAGAACAGATGAATCGTATGGATGCGTCTTTTTTGGCACAGCAAAATGGTTCTGTATTATGTATACATAATAGCATCTTTATCTGCTATCTTTCTGGAAAGTCTTTTGAATATGATTCATTTAATGGAGGACAAATGATAGCAACTGGAAAAAATAATAAAAATAGCTTTTTAGAAAAAATAAACACAGGATACTTTAGGACAATTCTTCTGGATAATGACTATTTAAATCTGGGGTTAAATAAGAATAATTTCAATATTGAAAAATCACCAATTCAGAAAGTTCGTATAATGTTGATAAAAGATATCACCGATGGGTTAGAAAAAAAATTCGGTAAACATTCATCTGTTCAATTCAAATCTTTGGATCTATTGAGAATTAATATTCTCCAAGCTATTAATGAACATTATACTATCAGCTATAAAAGTACAAATGGAACTTTTTATACGTACAAGAAATAAGCATTATTATTCAGTATAGCAATTCTCGTTCTCATGAAATACAATGGAGGGCGCAGGCCTTGTATCCCTACGGGTTTAGCGATAAGAAACTGTACCTCATAACATCAGGAAGTGCTGTAGCGTAAAACCCATAACCCAACTGGGAATGATAGCGTAGCGTGGCTTTAGCCATATTCCCAGTCTTGTAGCAGAAGTTGTCTTTAGTTGTCTTTTGATGACTAAAAGAACTAGAAAATTTTTGAATGTGCTTAGTTTACTTTAGTGAATTTCAGTTCCAGGTGGGGCTGTCAGCCAAACAAATAAGCTATCTGTAGCTTAAGTTGACACATATCAGCTTTTGCTTTACTCCTACAAATCTAGTACAGCACGGCGTAAATAAATCAACCATTCTTAATCGCCAAAAAGCTTGCCAAATATTGCTTTTGACTTTTGACGAACGCCTTGCGGTACTAGGGTTTTCGTGATTTTACAAAAGTCTATGTCCCAACCGTTTTGAGCATATTAGTTGAATAACATTTAAAAGTTACAAATTTTAATTTATTATGAAACTTAAATAAGTTGTTTATATTTAATCACCTGTGACTACTATAACTTTTGAATCTATTCTACAATCGGCTTTGGCAGAGGATAATATATCCCCAGATTATGGAGTATTTTTACTAAAACAAACTGACCCACAGGCGATCGCTCAAATTCAGTCTACAGCAAATCAACTCCGTCAAAAACAAGTTGGTAATACTGTTACTTACATAATTAATCGTAATATTAATTTTACTAACATTTGTGAGCAACATTGCAGTTTTTGTGCATTCCGCCGGGATGATGGTGATGCAGATGCTTACTGGTTAAATTCGGCGCAGATTTTGGAAAAAGCTACAGATGCAGTGCGTCGAGGAGCAACGGAAATATGTATGCAAGGGGGATTACACCCACAAGCGCAAATTAACGGTAAGTCTTTACCCTATTATCTCAAACTGGTAAAAACCATTAAGGACGAATTTTCTCACCTGCATTTACACGCTTTTTCGCCCCAAGAAGTCCAATTTATTGCCAGATTAGATGGAATTTCTTATGCTGATGTGATTAAGGCTTTGCGAGATGCTGGTGTCGGTTCTATGCCCGGAACAGCCGCAGAAGTGCTAGATGATGAAGTCAGACGGGTATTGTGTCCAGAAAAGATTGATACAGCCACTTGGTTAGAAATTGTCAGTACAGCCCATCAGTTGGGCGTACCTACTACGAGTACCATTTTGTCTGGACATATTGAAACCCCAGAACAGCAAATTGGTCATTTAGAAAAATTGAGATCGCTCCAACAAACAGCCATAGAAAAAGGCTATCCTGCTAGAATTACCGAATTTATTGTCTTACCCTTCGTTGGTCAAGAAGCCCCTAAATCCTTACGCAAAAAGGTAGGAAGAGACCAACCAATTCTCGCTGATTCCCTATTACTAACTGCTGTAGCTAGAATTTATCTGGGAAATTACATCCCCAATCACCAACCAAGCTGGGTAAAGCTAGGACTAGACGGTGCGACAACAGCCTTAAATTGGGGTTGTAATGATATCGGTGGCACGTTAATGGAAGAACACATTACCACAATGGCTGGGGCTGTCGGTGGTACTTGCATGGAAGTAGAAACTTTACAAAATGCAATAACTTCTTTGAAAAGACCCTACCAACAACGGGATACTTTATATCGGGTAATGGGTAATTGGGGACAACTAACAACTGACAACTAACAACTAACAACTGACCTATTCCCCATATACCGATTCAAGATAGGATGGATTTTGATTTACTTGTTTTTTTTACTTAATGCTTATGAAAAGCTACTGGTCGCGTCTGCTTTCTCTAGTTTTAGTTTTAGTTATCGGTTTAGTTGGCTGTGGTGGTAGTCCAGATAGTTTAACCGGGGATTATCGTCAAGATACCTTAACTGTAGTCAATACGTTGAGACAAACCCTAGAATTACCTCAAGATTCTCCAGATAAAGCCGCACTTGAAGCAGAAGCCCGTCAAAAAATCAATGACTTTTCGGCTCGCTACCAACGGAATACTTCTGTTTTGGCTCTTAACTCTTTTACCACCATGCGAACAGCCCTCAATTCCCTTGCAGGACACTACAGTTCTTATCCTAATCGTCCCGTTCCTGAAAAGCTGAAAAAACGTCTGGATGCTGAATTTAAGCAAGTAGAAGCATCCTTAAGACGTGGTGCTTAATTTATGTCTCAAGAATAGTAGGGGCGGGGTTTCCCCGCCCAGGGTTCCACCTAAAAATCCCCAAATTTAGTTATCTT